>JBOIFD010000295.1:0-9777 GCA_050741515.1 Burkholderiales bacterium | reverse complement strand
GCGCGCTCCATTTTCGCGGTCGGATCAAGGAGATGGTCAAGACCGGCGGGATCAACGTGGCGCCGGTCGAGGTCGAGGAGGTCCTCATGACGCATCCGGGCGTCCAGCTCGCGTTCGTCACCGGGGTCCCGGATCCGGCGCGCGACGAGGTGCTCGTCGCGGTCGTCGTGCCCAAACCGGGGGCGACGCTCTCGGAGGAGGCGCTGTGCGCGTTCTGCCGCGAGTCGCTCGCCGTCTACAAGGTGCCGCGGCGGATCCGGTTCGCCGCGGAGCGCGAGCTCCCCCTGACGACGACCGGGAAGGTGCAGAAGAGCCGCCTCGCGGCGACGTTCTTCGCCGATGCCGAGCGGCCGAGCTGAAGCGGGATAGCGGTAACATGCGCCGCAACGCCGCCTCCGGAGAGGGTCGCGCATGAGCTCGATCCGCATGACGCTCGCCTGCTGGGACTACGACCGCACGCGCGCGCTCGCCGACGGCAGCGTCCGGCCGGAAGGCATCGACCTCGTCTACCTGCCGCTCGCGGTCGAGGAGACCTTCTTCCGCATGCTCCGCGGCCGCGAGTTCGACTGCTCCGAGATGTCGCTGTCGTCGTACGTGATGTCGCTCGGCCGCGACGACCGGCCGTTCGTGGCGATCCCGGTGTTCCCGTCGCGCTTCTTCCGGCACTCGTGCATCTTCGTGTCGGCGACGAGCGGCATCCAGCGCGCCGAGCAGCTCGCCGGCCGGCGCGTCGGCAATCCCGAGTACCAGATGACCGCGCCGGTCTGGATCCGCGGCATCCTCGCCGACGAGCACCGCGTCCCGGTCGCGGGGGTCACCTACGTGACCGGCGGCGAGGAGGAGCCCGGACGCACCGAGAAGCTCAAGCTCGACCTCCCGCCGGCGATCCGGGTCGCGCCGATCGGCCCGACGCAGACGCTCGCGCAGATGCTCGCCGACGGCGAGATCGACGCGCTCTACACCGCCCGCACGCCGTCCACGTTCCACACGCGGCCGGACGCCGTCCGCCGGCTGTTCGAGGACTACGTCGCGGTCGAGCGCGAGTACTTCCGCCGGACGCGGGTCTTCCCGATCATGCACACCGTCGTGATCCGCCGCGACGTCTACGAGCGGCACCGCTGGTGCGCGCAGAGCCTGTACAAGGCGTTCGTCCAGGCGCAGCGCAAGACCTATCGCGACCTCGACGAGACCGCCGCGCTCAAGGCGATGCTGCCCTGGCTGACGGCGCACGTCGCCGAAGCGAAACGCGAGCTCGGCCCCGACTGGTGGGCGTACGGGCTCGAGCCGAACCGGCACGTGCTCGACACCTTCCTCCGCTACCACCACGAGCAGGGTCTCTCGAAGCGGCGGCTCGCGCCGGAGGAACTGTTCGCTCCGGAAACGCTCGAAGCGTTCAGGATCTGACGGCGCCGGCCACGGGCGACTAGAATACGGGCGGCGGCTTTCCGCCGCCCCCACGCCGGTTGAGGAATGCCAGTCACCTTCGACGGCAAGCTCGTCGTCGCCATCTCCTCGCGCGCGCTCTTCGACCTCGAGGAGTCGAATCGCGTGTTCGAGCAGCTGGGGGTCGAGGCCTACTACGAATACCAGCTCGGGCACGAGGACGAGGTCCTCGCGCCCGGGGTCGCATTCGAGCTGGTGAAGAAGCTGCTCGCGCTGAACGTCCTGCCGCCGGTGCGGCCGCGCGTCGAGGTGATCCTGCTCTCGCGCAACACGGCGGACACGGGCCTGAGGATCATGCATTCGATCGAGCACTACCGGCTCGACATCACGCGGGCGGCGTTCACCGGCGGCGAGAGCACCTACCCGTACGTCCCGGCGTTCGACGCCCATCTGTTCCTGTCGGCGAACGGCGAGGACGTGCGCAAGGCGCTCGATGCCGGGCACGCCGCGGCCCAGATCCTGCCCGCGAACGTCGGCCAGAACGTCGGCGGAACGCCCGAGCTCCGCATCGCGTTCGACGGCGACGCGGTGCTGTTCTCGGACGAGGCCGAGCGGGTCTACAAGCGCGACGGCCTCGACGCCTTCACCGCCGCGGAGGCGAGCGCCGCGCACGCGCCGCTCTCGGGCGGGCCGTTCAAGAGCTTCCTCGCCGCCCTGCACCGGATCCAGTCGGAGTATCCGGCCGAGAGCCCGCCGATCCGCACCGCGCTCGTCACCGCGCGGAGCGCCCCGGCGCACGAGCGCGTGGTGCGGACGCTCCGTGCCTGGGACATCCGCATCGACGAGGCGCTGTTCCTGGGCGGGCTCGACAAGGGGCCGTTCCTGAAGGCGTTCGCGGCCGACATCTTCTTCGACGACCAGCGCGGTCACGTCGAGTCCGCGCGCAAGTACGTCGCCGCCGGCCACGTGCCGTTCGGCGTCGCCAACGAGTGAGCCACCCGGTTCGCGCTCGCTCGGGGATTTACAAGGAGGCGTCGCCCCCTTGTTCCAGGAGGTGATATGAGAGCGCTCAAGTGGATCGCTTGGATCGTCGGCGGCCTGATCCTGCTGCTCATCGTCGTGGTCGCGATCGTCGCGGCGACGTTCGACCCCAACGAGTACAAACCGCAGATCGTGAACCTGGTGAAGGAGCGCACCGGCCGCACGCTCACGATGGACGGCAGGATCGGGCTCACTTTCTTCCCGAAGATCGGCGCCGAGGTGGAACGGGTCGCGCTCTCCGAGCCGAACGGCACCCGGAGCTTCGCCAAGGTCGAGGAGGCGCGGGTCGCGCTCGCGCTGCTGCCGCTCCTGTCGAAGCAGGTGATCGTCGACCGGGTGATCCTGTCGGGCCTCGCGGTCGACCTCGTGCGCTACAAGGACGGGCGGACGAACTTCGACGATCTCACCGGGCCGGGCGCGAAGCCGGAACAGCCCGCGCCGAAGCCGGCCGAAGCTCCGGCCGGACCGCCGCTCGCGATCGACGTCGGCGGCATCGAGCTGCGGAACGCCGCGATCGGCTGGCGCGACGAACGCGACGGCACCGACGTGCGGCTCTCGAACGTTCGCCTCCGGACCGGCCGCATCGCCAGCGGCGTCCCGGGCCGGCTCGAGCTCGCGGCCAGGATCGACGGCAAGCAGCCGCAGGCCAGCCTGCAGGTCGACCTCGAGACCGGCTATCGGCTCAACTTCGAGACCCAGGCGGTCGCGCTGTCGGCGCTCGAGCTCAAGGTGGCGGGCGACGCGCCGGGCCTCGCCGGCTTCGACGCCCGCCTCACGGGCGAGATGGTCGACTACGACCCGGGGGCGAAGCGGGTCAGCCTCGCCGGGGTCGAGCTCGCCGCCAAGTCGAAGGACGGGCTGGATGCGAAGTTCTCGATCCCGCGGCTCCAGGTGGCACCCGAGAAGGCCGAGAGCAAGGCGATCACCGGCGAGGTCAGGCTCGTGAAGCCGCAAGCCAGGATCGACGCGAAGCTCGCCCTCTCGGCGCTCGAGGCGAAGGGCGCCGAGATCCGGTTCGCGCGCTTTGACGTGGATCTCGACGTCAAGCAGGCGGACCTCGCGGTCCAGGGCAAGCTCGGCACGCCGGTGATGCTGAACCTCGACGGCCAGAACGTGCAGCTGCCCGGCATCGCCGGCGACCTGACGGTCAGCGGCCCCGACATTCCGGGCAAGACGCTGCAGGCGGCGGTGCGGGGCGGCGCGCGCGCCGACTGGGGCAAGCGGAACGCGAACGCGGAGCTCGCGTTGAAGGTCGACGAGTCGAACATCCAGGCGAAGGTCGCGGTCGCGAACTGGGCGCAGCCCGCGATCCAGTTCGACGTGATCGCCGATCGCCTCAACGTGGACCGCTACTTCCCGCCGGCGAAGCCGGGGACCGCGCCGGCCGGCGGGAAGACCGCCGGCGGCGGGACGGCGGCGGAGAAGCCGATCGACCTTTCGGCGCTGAAGCCGCTGAACGCCGCCGGCAACGTCAGGATCGGCGCGCTGCAGGTCCAGAACATCAAGGCCGAGCAGGTGAACGCGGCCATCAAGGCGTCCGGCGGCCGGCTCGACGTCAGTCCGATGTCCGCGCGCCTCTATGACGGGACGCTCGCCGGCAGCGCGGCCGTGAACGCGAACGACAACCGGTTCGCCGTCAAGCAGAATCTGGCTGGAGTCAGCGTGGGGCCGCTGCTCCGCGACGCGGCCAACCAGGACCTTCTCGAAGGACGGGGCAACGTCGTCCTCGACGTCGCCACGGCCGGCGCCACCGTCACCGCGCTCAAGAAGGCGCTCGGCGGCACCGCGAGCCTCGCGCTGAAGGACGGCGCGATCAAAGGCGTCGACATCCCGGGCGCGATCCGGACGGCGCAGGCGATGCTCGGGTCGAAGGGCGCCCTCGAACAGCAAGCGAAGGGCGGCAAGCAGACCGACTTCAGCGAGCTCACCGCGAGCTTCGTCATCAAGAACGGCGTCGCCCACAACGACGATCTGCAGGGCAAGTCGCCGCTGCTGCGGCTCGGGGGTGCCGGCGACATCGACATCGGCGCGGGGACGATCGACTACACGGTGAAGGCGTCGGTCGTCGCGACCACGACCGGCCAGGGGGGCAAGGATCTCGCGCGCGTCGCCGGGGTGACGGTCCCGGTGCACCTCACGGGGCCGTTCGCGAACCTGAAGTACAGCGTCGACGTCGGGGCGCTCGCGTCGGGTGTGGCGAAGGACGCGCTCGCGCGGGAGCTCGAGCGGCGCCTCGGCGGCGGCAAGGCCGGGACGAGCGGCGGCGCGCAGGCAAGCCCGAAACCGGGCGGCGACGCCGTCGAAGACGCGCTGCGCGGGCTCTTCGGCCGCAAGAAGTGAGCGCGTTCGCGCGCGCGATCATCCGCTGGCAACGGCGTCACGGCCGGCGCGATTTGCCGTGGCAGGGCGCGCGCGATCCGTACGCCATCTGGCTCGCCGAGATCATGCTCCAGCAGACGCAGGTCGCGGCGGTGGTGCCGTACTACCTTCGCTTCCGCACCCGCTTTCCCGACGTCGCGAGCCTGGCGGCAGCGGACGAGGACGAGGTGCTGCGGCTGTGGAGCGGGCTCGGCTACTACTCGCGGGCGCGCAACCTGCATCGCGCCGCGGCGCTGATCATCGAGCGGCACGGCGGCGAGTTTCCGCGCCCGCTTCGCCAGATCGAGCAGCTGCCGGGGATCGGCCGGTCCACGGCCGCGGCGATCGCCGGGTTCGCGTTCGGCGCGCGGGCGGCCATCCTCGACGGCAACGTGAAGCGGGTGCTCGCGCGCCATTTCGTCGTCGAAGGTTTTCCGGGCGCCGCCACGGTCGAGCGCGAGCTGTGGCGCCGCGCCGAGTCGCTGGTGCCGGCGCGCGACAACGCGGCCTACATCCAGGGGCTGATGGATCTCGGCGCGACGCTGTGCACGGCGCGCAATCCGCAGTGCCCGCGCTGTCCGGTGCGAGCGACGTGCGGGGCCCGCGCCGCGAACCGCGTTGCCGAGCTGCCGGCGCCGCGCCCGCGGCGCCGCGTGCCGACGCGACGCACGACGATGCTCATCCTGCGCCGCGGCGGCGAAGTCCTGCTGGAGAAGCGCCCGTCGGTCGGCGTGTGGGGCGGTCTGTGGAGCTTCCCGGAGGTCGGCGGCGGCGACGACCCGGTCGCGGCGAGCGCACGACGCTACGGGTGCGACGTCGCAGGCCTCGCACGGCTCGGCGGCTTGCGGCACGGGTTCACGCACTTCACGCTGGAGATCACGCCGCTCCTCGCGACCGTCGGGCGCCTGCGCCCGGGTGTGGCGCAGCCGGGCGTGGTCTGGCTGCCGCTCGAAGAGGCGCTCGGCGCCGCGGTCCCGGCGCCGGTGAGAAGGCTCTTGACCGCGCTCGGCCGGTCAGGCGCGGCCGCCCACCAGCCCGCGCTGCTCGAGGAAGCGGTAGAGGATCTCTAGCCGGGCGAGCGCGCCGTCGAGCTCGAGCAGCTTCTGCTTGGCCGCGAGCGGCACGGGCAGGATCTCCGAGAGCCGGTAGCCGACCCACAGGGCGCTGCCGAGCGCGTGCGGCTCCGCGAACACCGCCTCGCTCTTGTCGGCGATGACCAGCCGGAGGAGGTCGGCGAGCGCGGTGTACTGCTCCGGCAAGTCCGCGTCCTCCTCGTCGGGGATCAGCTCGACCCTGGCGCGCAGCAGGCCCTGCGCGGCCGCCGACGCGTCGCGGATGCGAAAGCGCTGGCCCCCGAGCGTGCGCAGCTGCAGGACGCCGAGCTGCTGCATGTCCCACTGGGCGATGGTCGCGAGGGAGCCGACCGGCTCGGGCGTCGCCGGCGCGCCGACTTCCTTGCCGGTGCGGATCAGGCAGACGCCGAACGGCTGCTCCGCCTTCAGGCATTCGCGCGTCATGTCCATGTAGCGCGTCTCGAAGACGCGCAGGGGGAGCACGCCTCCCGGAAACAGGACGGTGTTCAGCGGAAACAGCGGCAGATCGTCCAGCGCCGGCTCGGCCATGCGGCGATTCTAGGCCTCCGGGTCCCGATCCCGGCGTGCGGAAATCCCGGTCGCCGCGCACCTCGCCGCGGGTCGCGGCGATTGCTCGCTCATCGCGTTGCCGGCAGCTGCCGATGGCGCACCAGCACCGGCGCCTGGCCCTGGAAGCGCCGGGCGAGCCGTTCGGCGAAGTACACCGAGCGATGCTGGCCGCCGGTGCAGCCGAGCGCGACGGTGAGATAGGCGCGGTTGTCGCGCACGAACGCCGGCAGCCAGCGCTCGATGTAGTCGCCGATGTCGGCAAGCATGCGCTGCGCCTCCGGGAGCGCGTCGAGGAACCGGACCACCGCTTCGTCGAGACCGGTCAGCGGGCGGAGCTTCGGGTCGTAGAACGGGTTCGGCAGGCAGCGCACGTCGAACACGAGGTCGGCGTCGAGCGGGATGCCCTGCTTGAATCCGAACGACTCGAAGGCGAGCGTCATGCCCGAGCGGTCGACGGCGACGACGTCCCTGATCCACGCCCGCAGCGCGTTCGGCGCGAGGTCGCTGGTGTCGATGCGCTGGCCGAGCTCGCCGACCTCCTCCAGTGCCTCGCGCTCGCGCGCGATCGCCTCGTCGAGGGTCGCGCTGCCGTCGCCCAGCGGATGCCGGCGGCGGGTCTCGGAGAAGCGCTTGATGAGCGTCTCGTTCTTGGCGTCGAGGAACAGGAGCCGGACGTCGACGCCGCGCGCTTTCAGCGCGCGCACCGATCCGGGCAGCTCGGCGAGCGCGCTCCCGCTGCGAGCGTCGACCGTGACCGCGACCCGCTCGCAGCCCGCCTGGGCGAGGAAGTCGATGGTCTCGGGAAGCAGCTTTGCCGGCAGGTTGTCGACGCAATAGAAGCTTGCATCCTCGAGGACGTTCAGCGCGACGCTCTTGCCGGAGCCGGAGAGGCCGCTGATGATCACCAGCTGCATGACCGCTGCCGCATCAGACGACGGCCGCGAATGGGCACGCGATCGGCGGCTTCATCGTTTCCTCCGCGCGGCTGTGATTGTCGGGAGGCCTTGCCTCAACGCGCGCCGTCCGTTCCGGTCGGCGCGGGCGGTGCCGGCGCGGCGTCCTTCTCCATCTCGGCGCGCTGGCGCCGGACGAACTCCTCGGTCGAGTTGTAGCCGCGGAGCTGCAGGATGTGGTTGCGAACGGCGGCCTCGATCAGCACCGCGAGGTTGCGTCCGACCGCCACCGGGATCACCACCTTCGGCACGGTGACGCCGAGGATGTCCTCCGCGAGCGCGTGCAGCGGCAGCCGCTCGGCGGGCGGGGCCGCAGCCGGGGTCGGACGCTCGAGATGCACGACGAGGCGCAGGCCCATCTTGGGCCGCACGGCGGTCTCGCCGAAGATCGTGCGGATGTTGAGCACGCCCAGCCCGCGCACCTCGAGGAAGTCCTTGAGCAGCGGCGGGCAACGCCCCTCGAGGGTGTCCGAGCCGATGCGCGAGATCTCGACGACGTCGTCGGCGACCAGTCCGTGGCCGCGGCTGATCAGCTCCAGCCCGAGCTCGCTCTTGCCGACCCCGGAGTCGCCCGTGATGAGCACGCCCAGCCCCAGCACGTCCATGAGCACGCCGTGCCGGGTCGTGCTGTCGGCGAGCGTCTTCGAGAGATGGCGGCGGAGCTTGTCGATCAGGAGCGCGGCGGGCAACGGCGACGAGAACACGGCGATCCCGCGCGCCTCGGCGACTTCCAGCAGCCGCGGATGCCCCGGCACGCCGTCGGCGAGGATCACGGCCGCGGGCGGGGCCGCCAGACCCAGCTCGATCAACCGCTCGAGCCGCGGCCCCTGGAGCGCAGTGACGTGGGCCTGCTCGTGCCGCCCGACGACCTGGATGCGGTTCGGGTGAATGAGGTTCAGGTGGCCGACGAACGCCGCCGACTCGGTGGCGTCCTGGCGGATGACGGCCCCGCCGCCCGCCTTGCCACAGATCCACGCGAGCTGGAGCTTCTCGCGGTTCGCCTCATACAGCCGCGCGACGCTGGTCTGCAACATAGGGTTGCCACGCCGTGATCTGCTGGTGCAGCGCGGCTGCGTCGGCCGCCGTGCCGAGGTTCTGGCGGAACTCCCGGTCGCTCAGCATCTGCGCGAGCTCGGACAGGATCTCGAGATGCTGCTCGGTCGCCTGCTCGGGCACGAGCAGCACGAAGACCAGGTTGACCGGCCGCCCGTCGGGCGCGTCGAAGGGCACCGGGGCCTTGAGCCTGAGGAACGCGCCCACCGGCTCGCGGAGGCCCTTGATCCGGCCATGGGGGATGGCGACGCCCTGCCCGAGACCCGTCGAGCCGAGCCGCTCGCGGGCGAAGAGGCTGTCGAAGACGAGGCCGCGGGCGACGCCCTGGTGATTCTCGAAGAGCAGCCCGACCTGCTCGAACATCCGCTTCTTGCTGCTCACCTCCACGTCGAGGACGATGTTCGATGGCGGCAGCAGCTTGGCGATCAGGTTCATGCACCGGCCCGGAGATTTTCGCCGTTCCCCGGCGCCGGCCCGGGAACGGGCCGCGGCTGGGGGAACGCGGGCGCTATATTACTGCAGTGCGGCACCGCTGGTTGCGCTGAAAGGATGTTTTACAAAGTCCGGCGGCGTGCCGACCCGGGACGCTTCCTCGGGCACGCCGTAGGACGCCAGCCGACTACCCCTCCTCGGCGTGGTGCTTGAGCGCATCGTGGGGCTTCGCGTAGGCCCGGTCCTTGTACTTGATCAGCTTGCGGTCGAGCTTGTCGGCGAGGACGTCGATGGCGGCGTACAGGTCGGCGTCCGCGTGCTCGACGTGGATGTCCTGGCCGCGCACGTGGACGTTCGCCTCCGCCTTCTGGCGCAGCTTCTCGACCGAGAGGATCACCGCCGTCGCCGTCACGTGGTCACAGTGTCGCATCACGCGCTCGAGCTTCGCTTCGACGTAGCTCCGGATCGCCGGCGTGACGACGACATGATGGCCGGTGACGGTCAGGTTCATCGCGACCTCCTTGGGGGCAGGGTGGCTCAGCGGCGGGGCCGGGGAGCGGCGCCTCTCGGTTCGACCGGGGTCTGACGGGAGAGGTTGCAACGTTCGCGTCGAACGGGCGAGGCGTGCGGCCCTCTACAGCGATTTCCTCAGGTTGACGGGCGGGATGTGCAGCGATTCCCGGTACTTGGCGATGGTGCGCCGCGCGACGACGATCCCCTGCTGGCCGAGGATCTGGGAGATCTTCGAATCGGACAACGGCTTCTTCGCGTCCTCGGCGGCGACGAGCTGCTTGATGAGCGCGCGGATCGCCGTGGCCGAGCACGCGCCGCCGGTCTCGGTCGCGACGTGGCTGCCGAAGAAGTACTTGAGCTCGAAGATCCCCCGCGGCGTCGCCATGAACTTCTGCGTGGTG
>JBOIFD010000294.1:0-4126 GCA_050741515.1 Burkholderiales bacterium | reverse complement strand
GCTGCTTCATCAGGTTGTGCTTCTGGATGATCCCCTGGCTGAGGCGCGCCATCTGGTCCGCGCCGCCGCCGGTGCCGGCCGGCACGATGAACTCGACGGTCTTGGTCGGCTCCCATCCCTGGGCCTGAACGGTGCCTGCACCGAGTACGCAAGCGATCACGACCGCCGCCGCGCGCAATGAGGTTGAAGTAAGGGTCATACGCTCCTCCAAAGGTGGGTCGGACGCTTTCGCCGTCGCTCTCACTCCCGTGCCCCGGCGCGGGGCGCGAGCGACAGTCTTGCTCTTATGGGATGCGCCGTATTGTCGCGTCACATTGTCCGCGAAGTGCTTGACTCCGGTCAAGAAACCCGGCGCGGCTGCTACGGCTCGGGCGCCGAGCCGGGCACGCGGACCTCCCCAGGGGCCGGGGCCGCCGCGGCGCTCCTCCGCCGCGCGAGCCACGTCCCGATCGCCCACACGAACAGCGCGCCGAGCAGGCCGCACACGAGCGCCAGGCTGATGCCCGCGATCATCGGCTTGTCGTTGACCTGCGCGAAGGTCGCCCTCACCCACCCGCCGATCGCCGGGTCCGTGACCGCCATCTCGCCCGCCACGAAGCCGAGCAGCGCGGCGCCGAGCGTGATGATGACCGGCCAGCGCTCCATCAGCTTGAGCAGCAGCGTCGAGCCGAAGATCACCAGCGGGATCGAGATCCCCAGCCCCAGGATCAGGAGGGTCAGGCTGCCGCCCGCCGCCGCCGCCACGGCGATCACGTTGTCCAGGCTCATCACGAGGTCGGCGATGAGGATCGTCTTGATCGCGGCGATCAGGCTGTCGCTCGGGTCGACGTTCCCGCCTTCCTCCTCCGGGATCAGCAGCTTGACGCCGATCCAGAGGAGCAGCGCCGCGCCGATCAGCTTCAGCCACGGGAGGGTCAGCAGCGCGACCGCGAAGACGGTCAGGATGATGCGCAGCACGATCGCGGCGCCCGCCCCCCAGAAGATCGCCATCTTCTGCTGCTTCGGCGGGAGCGAGCGCGCGGCGAGCGCGATCACGACGGCGTTGTCGCCGGAGAGGACGATGTTGATGCCGATGATCTTGGCGAGGCCGACCCAGAATGCGTGCGTCAGGACCTCGTCGAGCATCCGTCCCTCCTCGATTGTCCGACTATTGATGCGCGGGCGCGCCCGTCATCGACGATCGATGCGTGGGCGCGCCCGTCGATTGTACCGCGGCGCCCGAACGCGGAACGACGGACGCGAACGCGCGCCACTCAGAACAGGCCGACCACCTTGCCGTCGACGAGATCGATCCGCTCCGCGGCCGGCACCTTCGGCAGCCCCGGCATGGTCATGATGTCGCCGCAGATCATGACGACGAACTCCGCCCCGGCGGCGAGCCGCACCTCGCGGATGTTGACCACGTGCCCGTCGGGCGCGGCGCGCAGCTGCGCGTCGGTCGAGAACGAGTACTGCGTCTTGGCCACGCACACCGGATAGTGCCCGTAGCCGTCGTCCTGGAGCTTCCTGATCTGGGCGCGTACCTTCGCGTCCGCGGTGACCTCGCCGGCGCGGTAGATCTTCTTCGCGATCTTGTTGATCTTGTCCCAGAGCGGGTCGTTGTCCTCGTACACGAACTGGAGCGCCGACTTCTGCTCGCACAGGCCGACCACGACGCGCGCCAGCTCGGCCGCGCCCTTCGCGCCGTCGGCCCAGTGGGTCGCCAGCACCACCGGCACGCCGAGCTTCGCCATGCGGCCGTTCAGCAGCTCGAGCTCCGCGGGCGTGTCCTGGTTGAAGCGGTTGATCGAGACGACGCACGGGATGCCGTAGTTCTTGCGCACGTTCTCGACGTGCCGCTCGAGGTTCACGATGCCCTTCTCGAGCGCGGCGACGTTCTCCTGCCCGATGGTCTTGAGATCCTGGCCGCCGTGGTACTTGAGCGCCCGGACGGTGGCGACGATGACCGCCGCGCTCGGCCGGAGCCCGCTCTTGCGGCACTTGATGTCGATGAACTTCTCCGCCCCGAGATCGGCGCCGAAGCCGGCCTCGGTCACGCAGTAATCGGCGAGCTTCAGCGCCGCGCGGGTCGCGATGACCGAGTTGCAGCCGTGGGCGATGTTCGCGAACGGCCCGCCGTGGATGAACGCCGGATTGTTCTCGAGCGTCTGGACGAGGTTCGGCGCGAGCGCGTCCTTGAGGAGCACGGTCATCGCGCCGTGCGCCTTCAGGTCGCGCGCGGTGACGGCTTTCAGGTCCCTGGTGTAGCCGACCACGATCGCTCCGAGCCGCTTCTTCAGGTCCTCGAGCGAAGTCGCAAGGCAGAAGATCGCCATCACCTCGGAGGCGACCACGATGTCGAACCCGTCCGCGCGCGGGTAGCCGTTGGCGGTGCCGCCGAGCGCGACCACGATGTCGCGCAGCGCCCGGTCGTTCATGTCGAGCACGCGGCGCCACTGGATGCGCCGCGGGTCGATCCCGAGCTCGTTGCCGTGGTTGATGTGGTTGTCGAGCAACGCCGCGAGCAGGTTGTTCGCGAGCTGGATCGCGCCGAAGTCGCCGGTGAAATGGAGGTTGATGTCCTCCATCGGCACCACCTGCGCATAGCCCCCGCCGGCCGCCCCGCCCTTCACCCCGAACACCGGGCCGAGCGAGGGCTCCCGCAGGCAGATCACCGCCTTCTTCCCGATGTGGTTGAGCGCGTCGCCCAGGCCCACGGTCGTCGTCGTCTTGCCCTCCCCCGGCGGCGTCGGCGTCATCGCCGTCACCAGGACCAGCTTGCCGTCGGGACGGCTCTTGAGCGTGTCGAGGTACGCGAGCGACACCTTCGCCTTGTAGTGGCCATGCGGCACGAGATGCTCCTCGGCGATGCCGAGCTTCTCGGCCGCGACCCTGGAGACGCGCTGCAGTCTCGCGGCCTGGGCGATCTCGATGTCGGAGGGCATTGGTGGGGTCTCCCGGTTGATTTCCCGTAGGTTAGGTGCGCGGCCGGAGACCCGACATTGACTGCCGTCAAGCCGCCGGTCGACGCGCCAGCGCGGCGCGGCCGGCGTAGCCCGCACGCCCGCGCTCCGCGTCCGCGATGCGCAGCCCCTCGTTCCACTTGGCCATGCGCTCGCCCCGAGCGAACGCGCCGACCTTGAGCTGGGCCGCGTCCCACCCGACGGCGAGGTGAACGATCGACACGTCTTCCGTCTCCCCGGACCGCGCCGACACGATCGTCGCCCAGCCGGCGCGCCCGGCCGCGTCGAGCGCCGCTTTCGCTTCGGTCACCGTGCCCGCCTGATTGGGTTTGACGAGCACGGCGTTGCACGCGCCGTTCGCCGCCGCCGCCGCGACCCGCAGCGCGCTGGTCACGAGAAAGTCGTCGCCGACCACCTGGACGCGGTCCCCGACCGCACGGGTGAACCGGGCGAGCCCGTCGGCATCGTCTTCGGCAAGCGGGTCTTCGATCGACGCGATCGGGTAGCGGCCGATCCAGCCGAGCAGCAGCTCGATGAGGCCGTCGCTGTCGAGCTCGCGCCCCTCCAACCCGAGCCGATAACGGCCGCCGCGTCCGAACTCCGAGGCCGCGACGTCCAGCGAAATCGCCACGTCGCCGCCGGGAACCAGGCCCGCGCGTTCGATCGCACGCACCAGCCAGTCGAGCGCCTCCTCGTTCGTTCCGAACGCCGGCCACCAGCCGCCTTCGTCGGCGACCCCCGCGAGCTTGCCCGCGGCGCGCATCAGCTCCCCCGCCGCGCGGTAGACCTCGGCGGCCATCTCGAGCGCGGCGGCGAAATCGCCCGCGCCGAGCGGCATCACCATGAAGTCCTGGATGTCGACGCGCCGGCCGGCGTGCGCCCCGCCGCCGAAGATCTGGATCTCCGGGAGGGGCAGCCGGATCGGCCCGGCGCCGGCGAGATGCCGATACAGCGGCACGCCCTCCGCAGCCGCGGCCGCGTGCAGCACCGCGAGCGACGTCGCGATGAGGGCGTTGCCGCCCAGCCGCGACTTGCCGGCGGTGCCGTCGAGCGCGATGAGCGCGGCGTCGATCGCCGCCTGGTCGCGCGCCGCCATCCCGGCGAGCGCCTGCGCGATCGGGCCGTTCACGTACGCGACCGCGCCGGCGACGTCGCGCCCGCCGAGGCGCGCACCGCCGTCGCGC
>JBOIFD010000293.1:0-2724 GCA_050741515.1 Burkholderiales bacterium | reverse complement strand
CGCACGCCCTCGGCGAGCGTGCGGTCGGCGGGGTCGAGGCGCTCGGGCGCCGGACGCGCCCGGCGGGCCGTCCTCATCCGACTGCGCCGGCCGCGACCCGCGCCTCGCGGATCGCGTGCAGCACCGTACGCGCCGCCGCGGAGATGACCGTGCCTGGACCGAACACCGCCGCGACGCCGGCCCCCTTGAGGTAGTCGTAGTCCTGCTGCGGAATCACGCCGCCGACGACGACCACGACCTCGGGCGCGCCCTGCTTGCGCAGCGCCTCGACCAGCTGCGGCACCAGCGTCTTGTGACCGGCCGCGAGCGTCGAGACCCCGATCGCGTGCACGTCGTTCTCGATCGCCTGGCGCGCGGCCTCCTCGGGGGTCTGGAAGAGCGGGCCGATGTCGACGTCGAAGCCGAGGTCGGCGAACGCGGTCGCGATCACCTTCGAGCCGCGATCGTGGCCGTCCTGGCCGAGCTTCGCGACCAGGAGGCGCGGGCGCCGGCCTTCCTCCGCCGCGAACCGGTCGACCTCGTTCCGGAGCGCCTGCCAGCCGCCGTCGTGGGCGAAGGCCGCGCCGTAGACCCCGGACACCGTCTGCGAGTCGGCCTGGTAGCGGCCCCAGGCGCGCTCGAGCGCATCGCTCGTTTCGCCGACGGTCGCGCGCGCGCGGACGGCGTTGATGGCGAGCTCGAGCAGGTTGCCCGTGCCGGTCCGCGCCGCCCCGGTCAGCGCCGCGAGCGCGGCATCGACCGCTTTCCGGTCGCGCTTCGCCTTGACCTGGGCGAGCCGTTTGAGCTGCGCCTCGCGCACCGCGGTGTTGTCGATCTCGCGGACCTCGACCGGCGGCTCCTCCGCGAGCTGGTACTTGTTGACCCCGACGATCACGTCCTCGCCGCGGTCGATGCGCGCCTGCTTCTCGGCGGCGCACGCCTCGACCTTGAGCTTCGCCCAGCCCGACTGGACCGCCTTGGTCATGCCGCCGATCGCCTCGATCTCCTCGATGATGGTCCAGGCCCGGTCGGCCATGTCCTGGGTGAGCTTCTCCATCGCGTAGGACCCGGCCCAGGGATCGACGACGGCCGGGATGTGAGTCTCCTCCTGGATGATGAGCTGGGTGTTGCGCGCGATGCGCGCCGCGAAGTCCGACGGCAGCGCGATCGCCTCGTCGAACGAGTTGGTGTGCAGCGACTGCGTGCCGCCGAACACCGCCGCCAGCGCCTCGATCGCGGTGCGCACGATGTTGTTGTACGGATCGTGCTCGGTCAGCGACCAGCCCGAGGTCTGCACGTGCGTCCGCAGCATAGCCGAGCGCGGGTTCTGCGGGTTGAACTCCTTCATCATCCGCCACCACAGCAGCCGGGCCGCGCGCAGCTTCGCGACCTCGAGGTAGAAGTTCATCCCGACGCAGAAGAAGAACGACAGCCGTCCGGCGAAGTCGTCGACGTCGAGCCCGCGGGCGAGCGCCGCGCGCACGTACTCGCGGCCGTCGGCGAGCGTGAACGCGAGCTCGAGCGCCTGGGTCGCGCCGGCCTCCTGGATGTGGTAGCCCGAGATCGAGATCGAGTTGAACCTCGGCATGCGGCGCGCGGTGTGCTCGATGATGTCGGCGACGATGCGCATCGACGGCGCCGGCGGGTAGATGTAGGTGTTGCGGACCATGAACTCCTTGAGGATGTCGTTCTGGATCGTCCCCGAGAGCCGGTCCTCGCTCACGCCCTGCTCTTCCGCGGCCACGATGTAACCGGCGAGCACCGGCAGCACCGCGCCGTTCATCGTCATCGACACGCTCACTTTGTCGAGCGGGATGCCGTCGAAGAGGATCTTCATGTCCTCGACGGTGTCGATCGCGACCCCCGCCTTGCCGACGTCGCCGACGACGCGCGGATGGTCGGAGTCGTAGCCGCGGTGCGTCGCGAGGTCGAACGCGACCGACACGCCCTGCTGCCCGGCGGCGAGGTTGCGGCGGAAGAACGCGTTCGAGTCCTCCGCGGTGGAGAACCCGGCGTACTGCCGGATCGTCCACGGCCGCACGGCGTACATGGTGGCCTGCGGGCCGCGGACGAAGGGCTCGAAGCCCGGCAGCGTGTCCGTGTAGGGCAGCCCCTTCAGGTCGGCCGCGGTGTAGAGCGCCTTGACCTCGATGCCCTCGGGCGTGCGCCAGACGAGCTGATCGGGCGACGCCGCGGATTTGGCCGCGGCCTTCTGCCACTCCTCGAAGGTGGTGATCTTGGGCGTCCGGTCGTTCATGGTCGTGCCTCCCCGCAGGCGGTGGGCGCGCGCCGTCGTTCCGTCGAACAGCTTGCCGCCATTTTAAGCGCGAACGCTGCGAGGCAGCGTGCTTACGGGGGTGCGGGGCGGGGGGGTTCGGCCGCGCGCCGCCGCCGGGCCCGCACGATCAGCGCGGCCGCGGTGCCCCCGACCGCAACGGCGACGAAGACCGCCCCCTCGATGCGCTCGAGGTCGCCGAGGGCGAGGGTGAGCGCGTTGCCGAGGGCGTAGCCGAGCGACGCGACGAGCGCCGCCCAGACCGCTGCGCCAAGCGCATTCAACGCGGCAAAGCGCGCCCAGTGCATGCCGGTCATGCCGATCGCGATCGGCCCGGCCGCGCGCAGGCCGTACATGAACCGGACGAGGACGACGATCGGCGCGCCGTAGCGCCCGACGAGCCGCGCGATGCGCTCGATCCCGGGCGCGAGCCCCGGAAACCGCGCGAGCACGCGCGCGCCGCTGCGCCG
>JBOIFD010000292.1:0-15873 GCA_050741515.1 Burkholderiales bacterium | reverse complement strand
CGCGCAGGATCTGGTGCGGATCCGGGTTGAACTCGAGCAGGTGGGGCAGGACCACGAGATCCACGCTGTGCGACGCGAGCGGCCAGTGGCGCGGGTCCGCGGCGACGGTGCAGCCCGGCTCGGTCCCGAGGGTGAAGCGGAACGGCATCCGGTTCGCGCGCAGGCAGTCGATCGTCGGCAGACCGACTTGCACCGATTTGAACCCGAAGACGTCCTCGACCGCGCTGTCGAACTGCGCGCGCTCCCACTCGAGCACGTACGCCCCTTTCGGGGTGTCGAACCACTCGGCCAGCGCCGGCTTTTGCGGCAGTTGCAGCACGAGCGGTATTATGGCGCAAAGGCGACGAACGCCTTCCGTCACTGCTCCCCGCCGGCGGTGGTCGATTCCGCCAACAAGTACCCCGGGGCGCGGGCGTCGCGCCCCGGGGAGCGGTTCGCCGTCATCCGGCACTGGCGGAACCGGGTTTGACGTATTCCCGCTAAGCCGCCGTCTTGCCTTGACCCCCCTTCGGGCGCTCCGTAATATCCGCGCAGCTCTCGGGGGGATCGTGGCGGCGATGCACGGAACGAGGTGGCTGGTGGTCGCGCTGCTTGCCGGCGTGGCACCGCTCGCGCTCGCGGTCGACCCGGTGTTGCATGACCTCCCGGAGGGCGAACCGCCCGCCGTCTCGAGCGCTCCGCCGCCGGTCATCCAGCCCGAGGAGGACCTCGACGGCGTCGGGGTGAGCGAGATCAGCGATCTCGGGCCGAAGCCGCCCGCGCCCGAGCCGCCGGGCGATCTCTGGGAGCGCGTCCGCAGCGGCTTCGCCATCGCCGACCTCGAGGGCACCCTCGTCGTCCAGCAGCAGAAGTTCTACGCCCAGCGGCAGGACCAGATCCAGCGCATCGTCGACCGCAGCCGGCGCTACCTCTTCCATATCGTCGCGGAGCTCGAGCGGCGGGGGCTCCCGACCGAGCTCGCGCTGCTGCCGATGGTCGAGAGCGCCTACAACCCGATGGCGTACTCGCGCGCGCATGCGTCGGGGCTGTGGCAGTTCATCCCGTCCACGGGCCGGAACTACAACCTCGGCCAGAACTGGTGGTTCGACGCGCGCCGGGACGTCGTCGCCTCGACCAGCGCGGCGCTCGATTATCTGCAGAGCCTCTACGACCAGTTCGGCGACTGGCATCTCGCGCTCGCCGCGTACAACATGGGCGAGAACGGCTTGCAACGCGCGATCGACCGCAACCGGAAGAAGCGGCGCGCGACCGACTACCGGTCGCTGCCCATGCCGCGGGAGACCCGCCGTTACGTGCCGACGCTCCAGGCGCTGAAGAACATCGTCGCGAACCCGGCGGCGTTCGGCGTCGAGCTCGACCCGATCCCCGATGCCCCGTACTTCGTCACCGTCACGCTCACGCGCGACATCGACCTCGACCTGGCGGCGAAGCTCGCCGAGATGCCGGTCGAAGAGTTCGTCGCGCTCAATCCGGGGCACAACCGCCCGCTGGTCGCCGCGGCCCACGCGCCGCAGCTCGTGCTGCCGAGCGACCGCGCCGAGGCGTTCCTGCACAACCTGGAGCGCCACGACGAACCGCTGTCCTCCTGGCAGACCTACACGTTCAAGGCCGGCGACAGGCTCGAGAAGCTCGCCGCGGAGCACGACGTGAGCGTGGCGCGCCTGAAAGCGATCAACGGCCTCGGGCCGAAGGGCATCGTCGTCGTCGGCCAGCAGCTGCTGCTGCCCCAGAAGGGGACCGCCGCGGCCTCCGAGCCCCTGCCCCCGGTCTTCTCGTCGCCGGCCCGCTTCGCAGCGTACGTCGTGCGACAGGGCGACACCTGGGCGAGGATCGCAGGGGCCTTCGGCGTACGGGTCGGCGACCTCCGGCGCTGGAACGACGCCGCGGAGCTCATCGCCGGCGAATCGCTGGTGATCCAGCTCACGTCCAAGAAGACGGTTCGCAAGCCCGGGAAGCGGCCGGCGGCATCGAAGACTGCCCGTCCGCGCGCGCAGTCCCCGCCGCCCCGCCCGGCCGCGCCGACCCAGGCCGCGCGGCCGTCCTCGTCCTCCTAGCCCGGCCGGCCCGCCGGGGGATGGCGCGTCAGCGGCGCGCGGTCGGTGCCCCCTCCCCGTAGAGCCAGCAGCTCACCTCCCGCGTCGACGACAGGCGGCTCACCGCCGGGTAGTCCATTCGGCACCGCCCGGTCGCGTGCGGGCAGCGCGGATGGAAGTGACAGCCCGAGGGCGGCGACACCGGCGAAGGCAGCTCGCCCTTGACGTGGAGCTGCTCGGGTCCGCCTTCCAGCCTGGGCACCGCATCGAGCAGCGCCCGCGTGTACGGGTGCTTCGGGTCGGCAAGCACCTCCTCGACCGCCCCGTGCTCAACGATCCGTCCGAGGTACATGACCGCGACCTCGTCGGCCAGGTAGCCGACGACCCCGAGGTTATGGGTGATGAACAGATACGCGACGCCGAGCTCCCGCTGGAGCCGCTTCAGCAGATTGAGGATCTGTGCCTGCACCGAGACGTCGAGCGCGCTCGTCGGCTCGTCGCAGACAACGAGCCGCGGGTTCACCGACAGCGCGCGCGCGATCGCGATGCGCTGGCGCTGTCCGCCCGAGAACTCGTGCGGGTACCGGGAGAGCGCCTCCATGGGGAGCCCGACCTGGGCGAGCAACTCGCCCACGCGTCGTTCCCGCGCCGCCCGATCGGCGAGCACGCCGAGCGCGGTCATCCCTTCCAGCAGGATGTCCTGCACCCGCATCCGCGGATTGAGGGAAGCGTACGGGTCCTGGAACACGATCTGGAGATCCGCGCGCCGCCGCCGGAGGGCGTTGCCGCCAAGGCGCGTCAGCTCGGCGCCGTCGAACCTCACCTCGCCTCCGGTCGGCCGGATGAGCTGCAGGACGCTCTTGCCGACGGTCGTCTTGCCGCACCCCGACTCGCCGACCAGCGCGAGGGTGCGGCCGGGCGCGATCGCGAACGACACGCCGTCCACCGCGCGGACGTAACCGACGGTGCGCTTCAGGAGGCCGCGGCGAATCGGGAAGTGGACCGTGAGGTCGCGCGCCTCGAGGAGCGGCTCCAGGCCCTCGGGCGTCTCCGGGGATCCCGGGAGCACGCGCACTTCGTCCACCATCGCCGGCGCGGGCTCGTGCTCGCGCAGATGACACCTCACCAGGTGGCCGTCCGCGACGCGCGACCACGGCGGCGCTTCGCTCCGGCAGCGGTCGAAGGCGTGCTCGCACCGGTCCGCAAAGCGACACCCCCGGAACTCGACCGACAGCGGGGGCACCTGGCCGGGGATGACGTCGAGCTCCCCACCCCGCTTGTCCGGGCCCGGCAGCGCCGCGAACAACTTGATCGAGTAGGGGTGCTGGGGCGCGCGGAAGAAGCTCTTCCGCTCGGCGACCTCGACCAACTCGCCGGCGTACATCACCGCGACCCGATGCGCCATACCGGCGACGACCCCGAGATCGTGGGTGATGAGCAGGATCGACATGCGGCGCGTCGCCTGCAGCGCCCGCAGCAGGTCGAGCACCTGGGCCTGGATCGTGACGTCGAGCGCGGTCGTCGGCTCGTCGGCGATGAGCAGATCGGGCTCCGCGGCCAGCGCCAGCGCGATCATCACGCGCTGCTTCATTCCCCCCGAGAGCTGGAACGGGTACTCGTCCAGACGGCGCGTCCCGTCGGCGATTCCCACCTGGTCGAGGAGCTCGAGCGTTCGCTCCCGCGCGGCCCGCCCACGCACGCTGGTGTGTCGCTCCAGTACCTCGCCGATCTGCCGGCCGACGGTGAGGACCGGGTTCAGGCTCGTCGCCGGCTCCTGGAAGATCATCGCGATCCGCCGTCCGCGCACGTCGCGCATGCGCGCCTCGGGGAGATCGAGGAGCTCGAGGCCGTCGAGCCGGACGCTCCCCGCCACGATCCGGCCGTTCTCCGGGAGCAGCCGTGCCAGCGTGAGCGCGGTCATGCTCTTGCCGCACCCCGACTCCCCGACGATCGCGAAGGTCTCGCCGCGCGCGATCTCGAGATCCACGCCGTCGAGGGCTCGAACCAGCCCGTCGCTGGCCTCGAGCCAGGTCTTCAAACCCTTCGCTTCGAGGATTGCGCTCATGCCTTGACCGCGGCCGGGCGTGGGCCGACGGCCACCCGAGGATCGAACGCATCGCGCACCGCGTCGGCGAAGAGGTTGGCCGCGAGCACCAGCACGAACATGAACGCGAACGCGGCCGCGAGCGTCCACCACACCATCGGCTCGCGCGCCATCTCCAGCCGGGCGGTGTTGATCATCGTGCCGAAGCTCGTCATCGACGGATCCACCCCGACGCCCACGTAGGAGAGCACCGCTTCGGCCAGGACCAGCCCCGAGAAGTCCATCACCAGCGCGATCAGCACGATGTGCATCACGTTCGGCAGCAGGTGGCGCGTGATGACGCGGCCGTGACGAACCCCGAACGCGTGCGCGGCCTGGATGTACTCGAGCTCCGAGAGCTTGAGCGCCTCGCCCCGCAGCAGCCGGGCGAGGCCGGTCCAGCTCGTGACGCCGAGGATGATGCACAGCAGCAGCAGGCGCAGGTCGGCGCGGTGGGCCGCGGTCGGGAACAGCTCCGGATGCTTGTCGATGTACACCTGCATCATCAGGATGAAGGCGGCGATGAGCAGAACGCCGGGGATCGAGTTGAGCGTCGTATAGACGTACTGCACCACGTCGTCCACCCGGCCCTTGAGGTATCCGGCCATGATGCCGAGCAGGATCGCGAACGGCAGCATGACGAGCGTCGTGATCGTGCCGATGACGAGCGCGGTGCGGATGCTCTTCAGCGCGAGGTAGAGCACGTCCTGCCCCACCTTTTCCGTACCGAGGACGTGATACCTCGCCGCGAGCAGCACGGTCGGGACGACGATTGCCGCCAGGGCCAGCACGGTGAGGAACGCCGCGAGCCACGGCACCTCGGTCTCGCGCCGCCGGATTGCACCCCACATCGCCGCGACCGTGGCGCCGCGCCGCCTCGCCATCGCGGCGGTCGCAAGCCCGACCACCGCCCACCAGGCCGCGAACGCCAGCGCCACGCCCTGGAGCAGCGTCACGGCAACATCGCGGCTCCGATCCCGCTCGTCCTTGAGATGCGCACCGCCGTAACGGAGCCGCGGAAACTCGCGCACGATCTTCCCGCCCGGGAGCTCGGTCGTCTCGCGCTGGTACGTCCGGGTCGCGAGCGGCGCGGAGTAGGTTCGCTCGCTGCGGGTCCGCAGCGGTTCGAGCACGGCGTCGAGGACGCTCAGCACCTCGACGCCGTAGATCGGCGCGCCATCGGCCGCTCTTCCGTCGAGCCGCTGCCGGTAGTGGATCGAGTCGAGCAGACCGACCACGACGAACCCGCCCAAGACCACGAGGGCGCAGACGCCAGGCGCGCTGCGCAGCACCCGGCGCCATGGGAGGCGCAGGTGGGCGTGCCGCCTGAGGTACCAAAAGTAGATGACGCCCAGCGCAACCAGCAGCCAGACCAGCACGTCGGTCCACAATGCCACCGGCAACACGCCGAACCCCCAGCGCATCAGCCACGGGCTGCCGACACCAGCGGCGAGGAGCGTCGCGAGCCGCGCGAAACTCCCGATCACTCGAACCTCACCCGCGGATCCACGATCGTGTACGACAGGTCGGTCAGGATGAGCCCGACGATGTACAGCATCGACCCGAGAAACACCATCGACCGAACGACCGCGAAGTCCTGCGCTTGAATCGCGTCGATGGTGTAGCTGCCCAGGCCCGGAATCCCGAAGAACGACTCGGTGAGCAGGCTCCCCATGAAGAGCAGCGGGATCACCACCACCACCCCGGTGAGCACCGGGATCATGGCGTTCTTGAGCACGTGCCGGAACATGACAGTCGTCTCCGCCAGCCCCTTCGCCCGGGCGGTGCGGACGTAGTCGCGGTTGACCTCCTCGAGGAAGATCGTGCGATACCACCGCGTGGCTGCGCCGATGCCGCCGACGACCCCGACCAGGACCGGCAGGATCACGAACCGTCCGGCATCGAGGCCGCCGTCGTAACCCGAGATCGGGACCAGGTGCCAGAGCTTGCTGGCGAGGAATTGCCCGCCGATGATGTAGAACAGCATCGAGATCGACATCGCCGCGACGCAGAGCACCACGCCCCAGAAGTCGAGATAGGTCGCACGGAAGAACACGAGCGCGAGCGCGAACGTGACGTTCACCGCCAGGCCGACCGCGAACACCGGGATCGCGACCGCGAGGCTCGGAGCCATGCGCGTGCGGATCTCGTGACCGATGCTGCGGCCGTCGTCGGCGTTGCCGAAGTCGAACGCGAACAGCCTCACGGATTTCTGGAAGAAGACCGTCTCGGTGAACCGCCCCGCGCCCGCGTGGGTCGCGTTGAAGAGCAGCGGCCGGTCGTAGCCGCGCTCGGCCTTCCACTTCTCGATCGCCTCCGGCGTGACCCGCTTCGCCCCGAGCTGCATGCGCGCCATGTCGTCCGGCGTGTTGACGACGAAGAACAGCAGGAACGTGATCAGGTTGACCCCGATGAGGATCGGGATCGCGTACAGAATCCGGCGCAGGACGTAGGCGGTCATTGGACGACCTCGTCGCTGCGCGACAAGGATTTGCGCTTGGGGCGGCCCGGCGCGGTCATGCGGCCGGGCGTGCTGCCGCGCGCTCCCGGCGGAGGTAGCCGAGCACCGCCGGCAGGCAGGCAAGCGCGAGCAGCAGCCCGGCGAGGGCGAGCGGGCCTGCGACCGGGCGGTTCCACTCGCCGCGCTGCTGGCTGCGGAGCTGCGGATCGAGGCGATAGTACTTCAGGCCGTTGCGCGCCATCTGATTCGGCTTGACGTTCGCGAGCCACAGGTGCGCGAGGCCGTAGTCCTTCGGATGGAACCCCCATGCCCACGGCGCGTCCTCGCGGGCGATCGCCACCATGCGGTCGATGATCGCCTGGCGCTCGGGGCCGTTGTCGATGCTCTTCATCTGCAGGAACAGCCGGTCGTACTCCGGGTTCTGGTAGTTGGCCGTGTTCTCGCCCCCGGTCTTCGCCCGGGCCTGCGGGCCGTTCAGCAGGAACATGAAGTTCTCGGGGTCGGGGTAGTCGGCATTCCAGCCGAGGAAGAAGAGCTGCGTGTTCCCGGCGCGGACCTTCTCCTGGAAGCGGTTCCAGTCGGTGGCGCGGATCTCGAGCTGGATGTCGAGCTTCCCGAACTGGCGCCGGTACCAGTCGAGGCGCGGCTTGTCGCCGGGGCCGCGCTGCACGGTGTCGAGGTAGAGCACGAGCGGCTGGCCGGTCTGCGCGTCACGCCCGTCGGGGAAGCCCGCTTCGGCGAGCAGCTTCTTCGCGACCGCGATGGGTTTGCGCTCCGGCCGGCCGTCGACCCAGTCGTAGACGACCGGGTTGATGCCCTCGCGGCCGTCGCGGTGGCCGAAGATCCCGGGCGGGATGGGCCCGGTGCCGGGGGTGCCGCGCCCGTTCATGAAGATGGAGATGAACTCCTCCCAGTCGATCGCGATGGACACCGCCTGGCGCAGCTTCCGCCCCCGGTCGGACCGCCCGCCGACGACCGGATCGAGGAAGTTGAACGCGAGGTAGAACGTACTCGTCCCGACTGACGTGCGGAGGCGAATTCCCCGCGCTTCCATCTCCGGCGTCAGGCTCGCCTCGCCCTCGAGGTCGACGCGAACCGCCTGGTCGAAGTTGTCGGAAGCAATCCCCGACTGGTCGTAGTAGCCCTGGAGGAACTTGTTCCAGTACGGGATGCCTTCCTTCTCCCGGCTGAAGACGATCCGGTCGACGAACGGCACCGGTTGACCCGCGTCGGCGAGCA
Source organism: Burkholderiales bacterium (assembly GCA_050741515.1). Classification (GTDB taxonomy): domain Bacteria; phylum Pseudomonadota; class Gammaproteobacteria; order Burkholderiales; family SG8-39; genus DATEDA01. The sequence continues at coordinate 8,057 of JBOIFD010000292.1, read as the reverse complement.
GCCCGGACTCCGCGTCCCCTGGCGCCCCTTCCTGCGGGTAGCGTTCGCCGCGGAAGTTCGGGTTGCGCGCGAGCACCATGCGGGCGTTCGGGTTGTTCTCGACCAGCATGTACGGCCCGGTGCCGACCGGGAACCAGTCGAGCGTCAGGTTGCGCCCGTCGTTCATGCCGCGCTGCGAGTAGAAGCGATCCGCCTCGGCGGGCAGCGGCGCGAAGAACGGCATCGCCAGCCAGTACGCGAACTGCGGATACTTGCCCTTGATCCGGACGCGGTACGCATGCCGGTCGACGATCTCGACGCCCGGCAGCACGAAGTTGCGCAGGTCGATCCAGGGCAGCCCCTTGTCGGCCTTGCCGAACCGCGCCTCGTGCGCCGTCACGAGCCGGTCGTTCTCGACCTTGAGCGCGCCCGCGAGCTCCTTCAGGCCGACGATGTACTCGCTCATGTGGCCGAGGATCGGCGACACCAGCCGCGGATGGGCGAGCCGCTTGATCTGGTACACGTAATCCTCGGCGACGAGCTCGCGGGTGCCGGTGCGAGGGAAGTCGGCGAGCGTGAACTTGCCGCGGATCTCGGCCTCGGGAAGGTCGAGATAGAGCGCCTTGCCGTTCGCGTCCTGCGCGAACGCCGGATGCGGCTGGTAGCGGATGCCCGGCTGGATGCGGATTTCGTACTCGCTGTACGCCACCTCCTCGGCGGGGGCATCGGCAGGGACTTCGCGTCCCTCGCGGTCGAAAAACCGCGCCTTCGGCAGCGCCACCGCCGCCTGCGGAATCAGCTCGTAGGGGCGCTTGAGGTAGTGATACTGAAGCGGCGGCTCGTAGATCTGCTGGATGAAGCCCCACTCGTCCGAGGTGTACGACCGGGCCGGATCGAGGGTCTTCGGGCGATCGACGAACGAGCTGTAGAGAATGTTCGCGCCGCGTTCGGCGGCCGGGTACGGATCGTTCCACACCTCGCCGCAGCCGGCGACCGCCGCGGCGATGACGAGGAGCGCGAGCAGTCGCATGGCGGCACCGAGTGTAACGGACGCTGCACGGCGTGTCAGCGCCGCTGCCTGGATATAATGTCGCGCCATGGGCCTTCTGGACAACAAGCGGATCCTCGTCACCGGCCTGCTCAGCAACCGCTCGATCGCGTATGGAATCGCGCGCGCCTGCCGGCGCGAAGGCGCGGCGCTCGCCTTCACCTACCAGAACGACCGCTTTCAGGAGCGCGTCGGCGAGATGGCGCGCGAGTTCGGCAGCGACATCGCCGTGGCGTGCGACGTGGCGAGCGACGCGGAGATCGAGCGGTTGTTCGGCACCTTGCGCGAGCGGTGGGACGGCCTGGACGGCCTGGTGCACGCGATCGCGTACGCGCCGCGCGAGGCGATCGCGGGCGACTTCGTCGACGGCGTGTCGCGCGAGGCGTTCCGGATCGCTCACGACGTTTCGAGCTACAGCTTTCCGGCGCTGGCCCGCGCCGCGCTGCCGCTGATGCAGGGACGCAACGGCGCGCTGCTGACGATGACGTATCTCGGCGCCGATCGCGTCGTGCCGGGCTACAACACCATGGGCCTCGCGAAGGCCAGCCTCGAGGCCGCGGTCCGCTACCTGGCCGCGAGCCTCGGTCCGCGCGGCATCCGCGTCAACGGGATCTCGGCCGGCCCCATCAAGACGCTGGCAGCGAGCGGCATCGCCGGGTTCGGCAAGATCCTCAAGTACGTCGCGGCCAACGCGCCGCTGCGCCGGAACGTCACGATCGACGACGTCGGAAACGTCGCCGCGTTCCTGCTGTCCGACCTCGCGGCCGGGGTCACCGGCGAGATCACCTACGTCGACTGCGGATTCAACGTCGTCGCCGGCGGAATGGCGGGCGGCGGGGACGAAGGATGACTGCCGCGGCTGATCGGCCGCGTTGCGCCGCGCCCGCCCGTCGTCGTTCCCCGACTATCGATCCGCCTTCTTCTGCAGGTTCGCTTCGTAGATCGTGATCTTTGCCCGGCTGCGCAGTCCGTCGACCAGCGCCCCGTAGGTTTCACGCGCCTCCTGCCGGGTAAGCCCCGTCTCGTTCGCGCGCAGCTTCGCTTCCTCCACGGCCGGCGGCTCGATCACCTTCGCGACGCGGTAAACCGCGTACCCCGCCGGCGACAGGTCGACGCCCACGTAGGCGGGGAGCTTCGCAGCGTCGGCACGAAACACCGGCGCCACGGCCCGCCGGTCGAGTCCCCCGGGATTCTCGCGGCTGACCGCCCGCGCCGGGCTCCAAGCGACACCCGCATCCTGACCGGACTCGAGCTGCTTCAGCCTTGCGGCGCCGGCGTCGCGGGCCAGCCGCAGCGCCTCCTCCTGGGTGAGCTTCTTCGCGATCTCGCCCCGCACCTCGTCGAGCGGCCGCACGGCGGCGGGCTTGTGCTCCAGCACGCGCGCCACCACGAGGCGGCCGGGCTCGGTTTCCACCGCCTCGGTGTTGCGCTTGTTGCGGACCGCGTCGTCGCCAAACAGCGCCGCGGCGAGCTTCGCGTTGCCGAGCGGCGCCGGCGCGGCGGCGCGGGAGAACCAGCCGGTGGTCCCGATCCTGAGCTTGAACCGGTCGGCGATCGGCTGGAGGCTGTCGGGTTGCTCGTAGGCGAGGTTGCTGAGCGCCTCGGCCGACTCCGGAAACTTCTTCTGCGCCTTCTGGCGCTTGAGGTCGCCCTCGATCTCGGCGCGCGCGGCGTCGAAATCCTTCACTTCCGCCGGAGCGTTGATCAGGATGTGGCGCGCGCGACGCTCCTCGCCCTTTCCGCCTTCGGCTTTCCGCGTCCCGGTGAGCTGAATGATGTGGAAGCCGAACTCGGTCGGGACGAGCGGGCTGATCTCGTTCGGCTGCAGACGGAACACCGCGTCCTCGAACGGCTTGACCATGGCGCCCCGCCCGAACCAGCCCAGGTCGCCGCCCGCGGCGGCCGAGCCCGAATCCTGGGAGCTCGCCTTGGCGAGCTCCGCGAATCTGCCCGGGTCCTTGCGCACCTCGGCGAGGAGGGCTTCGGCCTTCTTCCGTCCTTCCAGATGCGCGGCGCGCTGCGGCGCCAGGCCCGCTGCGTAGGCCGCCTTGACCTCGTCGGGGCTGACTGTCTCCTCCGCCAGGAGCGCATCCAGCGACAGCTGGACGTACTCCGCCCGCACCTGCTCCGGTACCTCGAACTCCTTGGCGTGCGACCGGTAGTAGGCGTCGACCGCGTCCGGCGCGAGCTTGACCTGACCGGCGAACCGACTCGCCGCCAGGAGCGACTCCGACACCTCGCGGCTCTCGCCTAGGATGGCCGCAACGCGGCGCGCCGTCGTCTTCGCGACGATCGCCGAGTCGAGGAGACCGCTCGCGAGCTGCCGCAGCGCGAGGTCGCTCCGCAGCTCGGCCTCGAACTGCTCCTCGCTCTTGTTCTGCGCCCGGATGAACGCCTGGTAGTTCGCGCGCGAGAACTTGCCGTTTTCCTGGAAAGCCGGCTGTGCGGCGATCAGCTCGCGGACCTGTTCGTCGGTGACCACCACGTGGTTCCGCACCAGGTAGAGGCCGAGCACGCGCTGGGCGACGAGCGCATCGAGCAATTGTCGGCGCGCCTCGGGCGTGTCGAGCTGGGCGGGATCGAAGTTGCGTCCGAGCACGCTGCGGAGCTGCTCGCGCCGCTGCTCCTGGGCCTGGGCGAACTCGCGCGCCGTGACCCGGCTGCCGTTCACGTCGGCGAGATCGGTCCCGCCGGACCCGGTCCAGTCGAAGGACTGGACGCCGAAGAATGCGAACGGCGGGACGATCAGCAGCGCGAGCAGGATCTGCAGCAGCCGCTTGTGCTTGCCTACGAACTCGAACATGTGGCTCTCGCCTCCGGTCGCCCCCGTCGCCGGGGGGCGGGTTCAAGGATCACCCAACAAAAAGGCGAACCGGGGTTCGCCTTCGGGGAAACCTGGCGGAGTGGACGGGACTCGAACCCGCGACCCCCGGCGTGACAGGCCGGTATTCTAACCAGCTGAACTACCACTCCGTGCTGTCGGCATTCGGGCGCTCGAGCCCTCTGGTGGGTGCTGAGAGGCTCGAACTCCCGACATTCGCCTTGTAAGGGCGACGCTCTACCAGCTGAGCTAAGCACCCCGAAAAGGGGCGCTAGTTTAGCGCATCCTTGAGCGCTTTTCCAGGGCGGAACTTCGGCACGCGCGCCGCCTGGATCCTGATCGGCGCCTGGGTGCGCGGGTCGCGCCCGGTGCGCGCCTTGCGCCGGCCGACGTAGAACGTGCCGAATCCGACCAGCGTCACCATGGTGCCCTTCTTCAGCGCCATCTTGATGCTCGCCACTGCGGCGTCGAGCGCGCGCTGCGCCGCGGCCTTGGAGATGTCTGCGGACCTGGCGATGTGATCGATCATCTCGCTCTTGTTCACTTGAAGAGTCCTCCTTCGAGCGCGTAGCGTGCGGGAACGTCGGCTTGACCTGGACGGCTCGCCGGACTCGCCGCGAGCCCGCGCGCCGCGAACCTCCTCGGGCGCGAGTTCTGAGGTCGTTATAGCAATGCGTCTTCTGCAGTGTCAAGGTCCGAATGACATTGTGCTAAGCGCCCCGGGACCGGCGCGCTCCGCCCAACAAAAAACGCCGATGGGGTGCACCCCCATCGGCGTTCGGCGCCGGCGAAACGGCGTCAGTGCGTCACGACGGTGCTCGCCCCCGGCTTGTCCTCCGGCACCGGCGGCACGGCGGCTTGCGCCGCGCCCTCGGCGAGCGGCTCGGGCTTGCGCTCGAGCGCCACGTCGAGAACCTGGTCCACCCATTTCACCGGAACGATCTCGAGCCGGTTCTTGATGTTGTCGGGAATGTCGACCAGATCCTTCACGTTCTCCTCGGGGATCAGCACGGTCTTGATCAGGCCGCGGTGCGCCGCGAGGAGCTTCTCCTTCAGCCCCCCGATCACGAGCACCTCGCCGCGCAGAGTGATCTCTCCGGTCATCGCCACGTCGGCGCGAACCGGGATACCGGTGAGCGAGGAGACCATCGCGGCGCAGATGCCGATGCCGGCGCTCGGGCCGTCCTTCGGCGTCGCCCCTTCAGGCAAGTGAACGTGGATGTCGCTCTTCTGGAACACGTCCTCGGCGATGCCGAGCCGCTGCGCGCGGCTCCGGACCACGGACAGCGCGGCCTGGATCGACTCCTGCATCACCTCGCCGAGCTTGCCGGTGGTGATCGTCTTGCTCTTCCCCGGCATGACCGCGACCTCGATGGTCAGGAGCTCGCCCCCGACCTCGGTCCATGCGAGACCCGTGACCTGGCCGACCTGGTTCTGCTTTTCGGCGATCCCGTACGTGAAGCGCCGCACCCCCAGGAACTTGTCGAGGTTGCGCGCGGTCACGGTGACCCGCTTCTTGCCGCCCTTGGTGAGCAGGTCTTTCACCGTCTTGCGGCAGATCTTCGAGATGTCGCGCTCGAGGTTGCGAACCCCCGCTTCGCGCGTGTAGAAGCGGACGACGTCGCGGATCGCGCTCTCGGTGACCGACAGCTCGTCGCGCTTCACGCCGTTGCTCTTCATCTGCTTCGGCAGCAGATAGCGCGTCGCGATGTTGATCTTCTCGTCCTCGGTGTAGCCGGAGAGGCGGATGACCTCCATCCGGTCGAGCAGCGCCGGGGGGATGTTGAGGGTGTTGGCGGTCGCGACGAACATCACCTCCGAGAGATCGTACTCGACCTCGACGTAGTGGTCGACGAAGGTGTGGTTCTGCTCGGGATCGAGGACCTCGAGCAGCGCCGAGGACGGATCCCCGCGGAAGTCCATGCCGAGCTTGTCGACCTCGTCGAGCAGGAACAGCGGGTTCTTCACCCCGACCTTGCTCATGTTCTGCAGGATCTTCCCCGGCATCGAGCCGATGTAGGTGCGCCGGTGGCCGCGGATCTCGGCTTCATCGCGGACGCCGCCGAGCGACATGCGGATGAACTTGCGGTTGGTCGCGCGCGCGATCGATCGGCCGACCGAGGTCTTTCCGACACCCGGCGCGCCGACCAGGCACAGGATCGGCGCCTTCATCTGGTCGACACGAGTCTGCACGGCCAGGTACTCGAGGATCCGTTCCTTGACCTTCTCGAGCCCCCAGTGGTCAGCGTTCAGCACCTTCTCGGCGGCCGGAATGTCCTTCGAGATCTTGCTCCGCTTCTTCCACGGCAGGCCGACCAGCGTGTCGAGGTAGTTGCGCACGACGGTCGCCTCGGCCGACATCGGCGACATGAGGCGCAGCTTCTTCAGCTCGTTCTCGGCTTTGTGGCGGGCCTCCTTCGGCATCCGCGCCGCCTTGAGCTTTTTCTCCATCTCGTCGAGGTCGGCGCCCTCCTCGCCCTCGCCGAGCTCCTTCTGGATCGCCTTCACCTGCTCGTTCAGGTAGTACTCGCGCTGGCTCTTCTCCATCTGGCGCTTCACCCGCCCGCGGATCCGCTTCTCGACCTGGAGGATGTCGATCTCGGCTTCGAGCTGGCTGAGAAGGCTCTCGAGCCGCTCCTTGACGTCGATCATCTCGAGCACCTTCTGCTTCTGCTCGAGCTTGAGCGGCAGGTGCGCGGCGACCGTGTCGGCGAGCCGGCCGGGCTCCTCGATGCCCGCGAGCGACGTGAGGATCTCCGGCGGGATCTTCTTGTTCAGCTTCACGTACTGATCGAACTGGGTGACCAGGGCGCGCCGCATCGCCTCGACCTCGGTGGAGTCGGTGGGGTCCGGGGACATCGGCGCGGCGAGCGCCGAGTAGTGGGTGCGCTGATCGGTGATCTCGTGGATTCGCGCGCGCTGGCTGCCCTCCACCAGCACCTTCACGGTGCCGTCGGGGAGCTTCAGCATCTGCAGGATGTTCGAGACGCACCCGATCGGGTACATGTCCTCGGGCGTCGGCTCGTCCTTGGCCGCGGACTTCTGGGCGACGAGCAGGATGCTCTTGCCCGCCTCCATCGCGATCTCCATCGCCTTGATCGACTTCGGCCGCCCGACGAACAGCGGGATGACCATGTGCGGAAAGACCACGACGTCCCTGAGGGGAAGCAGGGGAAACTGCACGGGGAGGGTGGAAAGCTCGGTGACGGACATGGTGTTACCCCTCGCGACGGTCGGCCGGGAATGTGGGGGGCGAACCCCCGGGCTTCAAGGCAGCAGCGCCGGGCCCGGTGCCGGTACCGCCACAACTGCCGGACTTAGTGGGACCCGGCAACCTTCGGCTGGTCCGAGTAGATGAGGAGCGGCATGCCGTCGCCGACGATCGTCGCCTCGTCCACGACGACCTTGCTCACGTTATCGAGCGTCGGCAGATCGAACATGATCTCGAGCAGCACGTGCTCCAGGATGGAACGCAAGCCCCTGGCGCCGGTCTTGCGTGCCAACGCGCGGTGCGCGATCGCGGTCAGCGCCTGCGGCCGCACCTCCAGATCGACCCCCTCCATGCCGAACAGCTTGTGGTACTGCTTGAGCAGCGCGTTCTTCGGCTCGGTCAGGATCCGGATCAGCGCGTTCTCGTCGAGCTCTTCGAGCGTCGCGACCACCGGCAGGCGGCCGACGAACTCGGGAATCAGCCCGTACTTGATCAGGTCCTCCGGCTCGACGCCCTTGAGCGTCTCGTTGATGGCCTTCGCGTTGTTCAGGCTCCGCACCTCGGCGCCGAAGCCGATGCCGGTCTTCTCGGACCGGTTGCGGATGATCTTCTCCAGCCCGTCGAACGCGCCACCGCAGATGAACAGGATGTTGGTCGTATCGACTTGGACGAAATCCTGGTTCGGGTGTTTCCGGCCGCCTTGCGGCGGCACCGACGCGATCGTGCCCTCGACCAGCTTCAGCAGCGCCTGCTGCACGCCCTCGCCCGACACGTCGCGGGTGATCGACGGGTTGTCGCTCTTCCTCGAGATCTTGTCGATCTCGTCGATATAGACGATCCCGCGCTTGGCCTTGTCGACGTCGTAGTCACAGTTCTGCAGCAGCGTCGGGATGATGTTCTCGACGTCCTCGCCGTCGAAGCCGGCCTCGGTGAGCGTGGTCGCGTCGGCGAAGACGAACGGGACGTTCAGGAGGCGCGCGAGCGTCTGCGCGAGCAGC
>JBOIFD010000291.1:0-7518 GCA_050741515.1 Burkholderiales bacterium | reverse complement strand
GGGTCGCGGTCAAGGGCGAGGCGAGCCAAGCGGTGCTCGGGTTGCACCGGATGCGCCGACAGTTGATCGACATGCGGCGCATGCAAACCAATCAACTGAAGGCGTTGCTATACGAGTTCGGCGTCGTGGCGGCCAAGATCACCGCGGCGCAGCTTGCCGAGTGGGTGGCTGCGGGCCGCGTGCCGCAGCTCCTTGCGGCGAGCCTGGGCGAGCAGATCGAGCGCATCGGGCGGCTCAAGCGCGAGGAGCTGGCGCTCACGCGCGCGATCGCGCGCCACAACGAGGACGATGCGCTGGCGATGCGGCTGCTCAAGGTGCCGGGGATCGGCCCGCTGGGCGCGAGCGCGCTCTCGGCGGAGCTCACGGCCGGGGCGGCGAGCTACGCGAGTGGCCGGCGCTACGCCGCGTGCAAGGGGATCGCGCCGCGCTTGAGCGGCACCGGCGGCAAGGTGCACTTGGGCGCGATCAGCAAGCGCGGGGACCCGTATGTGAGGACGCTCCTCGTTCACGGCGCGCGCAGCGTGATCACGCACCAGCGACGGGCCAAGCGCCTGTCGCCGTGGCTCAGTGGATTGCTCGAGCGCCGGCCGTTCAACGTCGCGGTGGTGGCGCTGGCGAACAAGATGGCGCGTACCGCCTGGGCGCTTGCCGCCCACGGACGGGCGTACCAGGACAACTACGGCGCGCAAGCGGCGTAGCCGATCAACTCACTAACGGAGGATGGATCGTCGACAGGTTGCGCAAGTGAGCTGACTCCAGTGATGGCAAACCGGGTGCCCCGGGATCGACTCGAACCTGAATCTTCCCTTGAGCTTCGAGCTCGCGAAGGAGATGAGGTGTCGATTACGGAAACCATCAAGGCCGCGAGGCAAGATGCCTTGCAGTGTAGGCCGGATATAAGACCGCAAACACCCGCCTCCGCCATCGCGAAAGTCAAAACACTTGCACTCCGGGAGGCGTCCATATAAGGGGACATGGCTGAACTGAGCCGGGCCGACCGGCGTTCGGATCCGCCGGTGATCGAGATCCCGCGCGACTACAACGCCGCGCACGACCTCGTCGAGCGCAACCTCGCGGCGGGCCGCGGGACGAAGCTCGCGTACGTCGACGACGCGGGCCGCTACACCTACGCCGACCTCGCCGAGCGCGTGAACCGGGCGGCCAACGCCCTGCGCGGCCTAGGGCTGCAGATGGAAGACCGGATCCTGCTGTGCCACCTGGACACGATCGACTGGCCGGCGGTCTTCCTCGGCGCCATCAAGGCCGGCATCGTGCCGGTGGCGGTCAACACGCTGCTCACGCCGAACGACTACGAGTTCATGCTGAACGACAGCCGGGCGAAGGCGCTGGTCGTCTCGGCGCCGCTGCTCGGGCAGTTCAGCGCGATCGTCGGGCAGTGCCGTCACCTGAAACACACCGTCGTCTCGGGCGCCAACGCGCAGGGCCATGCGCGCCTGCAGGACCTGATGGCGAAGGCCGGGGCATCGCTCGACCCCGCGCCGACCACCTCCGACGACGCCTGTTTCTGGCTGTACTCCTCGGGGTCGACCGGGCAGCCGAAAGGGACCGTCCACGTCCACGCGAGCCTCATCCAGACCGCGGAGCTGTACGGGCGAGCGGTGCTCGGCATCCGCGACGACGACCTCGTCTTCTCGGCGGCGAAGCTCTTCTTCGCCTATGGGCTCGGCAACGCCCTCACGTTCCCGCTGGCGGTCGGCGCGACGACGCTGCTGATGGCGGAGCGTCCGTCCCCGGGGGCGGTCTACGCCCGGCTGAAGGCGCATCGCCCGACGATCTTCTACGGCGTCCCGACGCTTTACGCGGCCATGCTTGCGGCACCGGACCTTCCCCGACGCGAGGACCTCGCGTTGCGCAGCTGCGTCTCGGCCGGGGAGGCGCTGCCCGCCGACATCGGGCGGCGCTGGACCGAGCGCTTCGGCGTCGAGATCCTCGACGGCATCGGCTCGACCGAGATGCTGCACATCTTCCTGTCGAACCGTCCCGGTGAGAATCGCTACGGGACGAGCGGCCGGCCCGTCCCGGGGTACCAGGTCCGCGTCGTCGACGAGCACGGCAGCGATTGCCGCCCGGGCGACGTCGGCGACCTGCTCGTTGCGGGGCCCAGCGCCGCCGCCGGCTACTGGAACAACCGCGACAAGAGCCGCGCGACCTTCATGGGCGCGTGGACGCGGACGGGCGACAAGTACACGCGCGACGACGGCGGCTACTACACCTACGGCGGGCGCTCGGACGACATGCTCAAGGTGGGCGGCATCTTCGTCTCGCCGTTCGAGGTCGAGGCGGCGCTCGCCACGCACCCCGACGTGCTGGAAGCGGCGGTCATCGGCGTTCCCGATGAGTCGGCGCTCATCAAGCCGAAGGCGTTCGTCGTCACCAAGCCGGGGGTCGACGGCAGTCCGGCGCTGGCCGACGCGCTCAAGCAGCACGTGAAGGATCGGCTGGCGCCCTACAAGTACCCGCGGTGGGTGGAGTTCGTCCCCGAGCTGCCGAAGACCGCCACCGGGAAGATCCAGCGGTTCAAGCTGCGACAGCGCGAGGCCTGAGGGAGCGGAGGCATCTGAGAGTCAGCCTGAGGAATACGGTCTAACCATATAATAACTTTAGGTTAAAGATACTCGTCTAAGCCCTCTGGCCGCGCCAAGTGGCGGTTCCAGGCGCGCGGTCTCCCGAAAGGTTGATCAAAACGGTCAGGTTTTTGGTAAACTTGACTGCATTCCTCGGCCTTTCGCTTGCGCCGCGGAAAGCACCGCTACCGAACTGGAGGCAGACATGCGTCTGACCACGAAGGGCCGCTTCGCCGTCACTGCCATCCTCGACCTGGCGCTGTCCCAGTCCCAGGCGGGCAGCCCGGTGTCGCTGGCCGGGATCAGCGAACGGCAGGGCATCTCGCTCTCGTACCTCGAGCAGCTCTTCGGGAAGCTGCGCCGGAACGCGCTCGTCACGAGCGTGCGCGGCCCGGGCGGCGGGTACCTCCTCGCCAAGAGCCTCGACGAGGTGTCGGTTGCGGACATCATCCGCGCCGTCGACGAGCCGATGGACACCACGCAGTGCCGGGGCAAGGAGAACTGCCACGACGATCAGAAGTGCCTCACCCACGACCTGTGGGCGGGGCTGAACGACCGCATCTTCGAGTACCTGAGCTCGGTCAAGCTCGCCCACCTCGTCGCCAAGGGGCGCGAGCGGCCGGCGTCGGTGCCGATGGTGGACATGCGCGAGAAGCGCAGTCCGGTCCCCGCCTGAAACGCGCGGAGAACGAGCAAGTGGCCATCACCCTCACCGAAAGCGCGGCGCGGCAGATCAGGAGCTCGGTCGCCAAGTTCGGCGGCATCGGCCTGCGCCTCGGCGTGAAGACGGTCGGCTGCAACGGACACGCCTACACCTTCGACATGGCGGAGGGAGTGGGCGCCGAGGACACGCTGTTCGAGGCGCACGACGCCAAGGTCGTCGTCGACCGCGAGGCGCTGGCGTACCTCGACGGCTCGGAGCTCGACTTCGTGCGCGACGGGTTCAAGCAGATGTTCAGCGTCCGCAACCCGAACGTCGACTCGACCTGCGGCTGCGGCGAGAGCTTCAACGTCCGGGAGACGCAGGAATGAGCCCGCCGGGCCGCCCCAAGGGCGAATCCCGAGCGGCCGTAGCCGCGAGGGTAATCCAATGAGCGCGGTCCTCCAGAACCTGATCGAGCAGCCCTACCGGCACGGCTTCGTCACCGACATCGAGGCCGACACCGCGCCCAAGGGGCTGTCGGAGGACACCATCCGCCTGATCTCGCGGAAGAAGGGCGAGCCCGAGTGGCTGCTCGAGTTCCGCCTGCAGGCGTACCGCCACTGGCTCACCATGAAGGAGCCGACCTGGCCGAACGTGACCTATCCGCGGATCGACTTCCAGGACATCATCTACTACTCGGCGCCGAAGCCGAAGGCGAAGCTCGCCTCGATGGACGAGGTCGACCCCGAGCTGCGGCGCACGTTCGAGAAGCTCGGCGTGCCGCTCCACGAGCAGAAGGCGCTCGCCGGTGTCGCGGTCGACGTGATCTTCGACAGCGTGTCGGTCACCACGACCTACAAGAAACGGCTGGCCGAAGCCGGGGTCATCTTCGGTTCGATGTCGGAGGCGGTCCGCGACCACCCCGACCTGGTGCGCAAGTACCTCGGCACCGTGGTCCCGTCCGGCGACAACTTCTACGCCGCGCTCAACTCGGCGGTCTTCACCGACGGCTCGTTCTGCTACATCCCGAAGGGCGTGAAGTGCCCGATGGAGCTGTCGACCTACTTCCGCATCAACACCGAGTCGTCGGGGCAGTTCGAGCGGACCCTCATCATCGCGGAAGAGGGGGCGTACGTCTCGTACCTGGAAGGCTGTACCGCGCCGAAGTTCGACACCAACCAGCTGCACGCCGCGGTCGTCGAGCTGGTCGCGCTCGATCGCGCCGAGATCAAGTACTCGACCGTGCAGAACTGGTACGCGGGCGACGAGCAGGGCCGCGGCGGGATCTACAACTTCGTGACCAAGCGCGGTCTCTGCAAGGGCGCGGCCTCGAAGATCTCCTGGACGCAGGTCGAGACCGGCTCGGCGATCACCTGGAAGTACCCGTCCTGCATCCTGCAGGGCGAAGGCTCGGTGGGCGAGTTCTATTCGGTCGCGCTGACGAACCACAAGCAGCAGGCCGACACCGGCACCAAGATGATCCACATCGGGCCGAACACCCGCAGCCGGATCATCTCGAAGGGCATCTCCGCGGGCGGCTCGAACAACAGCTATCGCGGGCTGGTGCAGATCGGGCCGAAGGCGGAGAACGCGCGCAATTACTCGCAGTGCGACTCGATGCTGATCGGCGGCGCGAGCGGGGCGAACACGTTCCCGTACATCCGGGTGCAGAACCAGACCGCCAAGGTCGAGCACGAGGCGACGACCTCGAAGATCGGCGAGGAGCAGCTGTTCTACTTCCAGAGCCGCGGCATCGACATGGAGGCCGCGGTCTCGATGATCATCAACGGGTTCGTGAAGGACGTGTTCACCCAGTTGCCGATGGAGTTCGCGGTCGAAGCGGGCCGCCTCCTCGGCCTCAAGCTCGAAGGGAGCGTCGGATGATCCGGGCCGGCGCGCGGATCCTCCTCGAGGTCCGCAGCCTCTCGACGAAGGTCGCCGGCGTCGAGATCCTGAAGGGCGTCAGCCTGACGGTGCGCGCGGGCGAGGTCCACGCGATCATGGGCCCGAACGGCTCCGGGAAGAGCACGTTTGCGAAGGCGCTGGTCGGCCACCCCGCCTACGAGATCACGAGCGGCGAGGCGACTTTCGAGGGCCGGAACCTCTTCGAGCTCCCCGCCGAGGAGCGCGCCCGCGCGGGCCTCTTCCTCGGGTTCCAGTATCCGGTCGAGATCCCCGGGGTCGCGAACGCGCAGTTCCTGCGGCTCGCCTACAACACGATTCAGGCGGCGCGCGGCACGGACGAGCTCGACCCGCTCGAGTTCGACGACTTCGTGCGCGAGAAGATGAAGCTCCTCGGCATGGACCCCGCGTTCCTCGACCGGAGCGTGAACGAAGGCTTCTCGGGCGGCGAGAAGAAGCGGAACGAAATCCTGCAGATGGCGCTGCTCGAGCCGAAGCTCGCGTTCCTCGACGAGACCGATTCCGGCCTGGACATCGATGCGCTGCGGGTCGTCGCGAACAGCGTGAACCGGCTCATCACCCCGGACAACGCCATCGTGCTGGTCACGCACTATCAGCGGCTGCTGAACCACATCCTGCCGGACTACGTGCACGTGATGGACGGCGGCCGGATCGTCAAGACCGGGGGCAAGGATCTCGCGCTCGAGCTCGAGAGCCGCGGCTACGACTGGGTGGCCGGGGAAGCGGCGGCGGCCTGACGACCGATGACGACTGCGACGGTCCATCCCTGGCTCGCGAGCCTGCTCGCCGGCCACGCGAGCGTCCCGGCAAGACCGCACGGCTGGGTGAACCAGCTGCGCAGCGACGCGCTGGAGCGGGCGCACGCGCTGACCCTGCCCACGATCCGCCAGGAGGACTGGCGGTTCACCGACCTCTCGCCGCTCTATCAGCTCGCGTTCCGGGCGGCGGCGCCGGCCGCGGCCCCGGCGGGGCTCGGGCTCGAGCCGGTGATCGCGCCGGAAGCGGGCGCGCGGCTCGTCTTCGTCGACGGCCAGTTCGTTCCCGCGCTCTCGATTCTGGCTTCGGACGGGGTCGTCGCGACCACCCTCGGCGCCGCGTTCGACGCGCACGCCGACCTGGTGAGGTCGCGGCTGGCGCAGCTCGCGCCCTTCGCTGACGACGCCTTCCGCGCGATCAACACCGCGCATCTCGCCGATGGCGCGCTCGTGTTCGTGGCACGCGATGCCGTGGCGAGATCCCCGGTCCAGCTGATCTTCGCCACCACCCAGGCCGACGTCGCGACCCACCCGCGCTGCCTGGTGGTGGCCGGGCAGGGCAGCGAGGTGACCGTGGTCGAGGATTACGTCGGCCTGCAGCACGGTGCGTCCTGCGTGAACGCGGTGACCGAGATCGCCGTCGGGCAGAATGCCCACGTGCGCCACGTCCGGCGCCAGCGCGAGAGCTCCGCGTCGTTCCACATCGCGACCTGCGCGGTGCGGCTCGAGCGGGATGCCTCGTACCGGTCGGTCGCGGTCGCGGTCGGTGCGCGCATCTCCCGCTACAACCTGAACGTCCTCCAGGCCGGCGAGGGGACGAGCTGCCAGCTCGACGGGCTCGCCCTCATCCGCGACCGGCAGCTGGCCGACACGCACAGCTTCATCGACCACGCGCATCCCCACGGGACCAGCCGGCAGCTCCACAAGTGCGTCGTCGGCGGCCACGCGCACGCGGTCTTCAACGGCCGGATCATGGTGCGCCCGGGCGCGCAGCGCACCGACTCGTCGCAGGCGAGCCGCAACCTGCTGCTGTCGCGGCGCGCGCACGTCGACACCAAGCCGCAGCTCGAGATCTTCGCCGACGACGTGAAGTGCGCGCACGGCGCGACGGTCGGCCAGCTCGAAGCGGAGGAGCTGTTCTACCTGCAGAGCCGCGGCCTGAGCGAGCCGGTCGCCCGCGGGCTCCTCACCTACGGCTTCGCCGCGGAGATCGTCGACCGGATTCCGGTGCCGTCGATCGTGGAATCGCTGCGGCGGACGGTGCTGCACGAGACGCAAGGCGGGGCGCTGACATGACCGCGACCACCGCGCTGCGCGCGGGTGCCAAGCGCTCCACCGCGCTCGAGCTCGAGCGCTTCCGCGCCGACTTCCCGATCCTGGCGAACGTCAGGCCCCACGGGAAGCCGCTCGTTTTCCTCGACAACGCGGCCTCGAGCCAGATGCCGCAGCCCGTGATCGATCGGATGGTGCATTACCGCACCTGGGAGCACGCGAACATCCACCGCGGCGTCCACTACCTGTCGCAGACGGCGACCGAGGCCTACGAGGGGGCACGGCGGAAGGTGCAGCGCTTCCTCAACGCGCGCGAGGAGCGCGAGGTGGTCTTCACGTC
>JBOIFD010000290.1:0-2844 GCA_050741515.1 Burkholderiales bacterium | reverse complement strand
CGCCGGCGCGTGGAACGCGTTCCGGGCGGGCTGCCGCGCGCTGCGATTCCGCGAGCACTGGCGCGCAGTGTGCGAGTTCGCCGAGCCGCTCGAGGCGCCCAATGCCGAAGCGATCCGCGCCTACTTCGAGGCGAGCTTCGTCCCCTATCGCGTCACGAACCCCGACGGGACCGAGGAGGGGATGGTCACCGGCTACTACGAGCCGCGGCTGCGCGGCAGCCGCGAGCGGAATCCGCCCTACGTGCATCCGCTCTACGCGCCGCCCGACGACCTGCTCGTCATCGATCTCACCTCGGTGGCCCCGGAGACGAAGCATCTGCGGCTGCGCGGACGGCTCGACGGGCGCCGCGTGGTCCCTTACTACTCGCGCGCCGAGATCGAGAACGGCGCCGCATCGGTCGCCGGCAAGGAGATCGTCTACGTCGACGACGCGATCGAGGCGTTCTTCCTCCAGATCCAGGGCTCGGGGCGTGTCCACCTCGAGTCGGGCGAGGAGCTGCGCGTCGGCTACGCCGACCAGAACGGGCATCCGTACCAGTCGATCGGACGCTACCTCGTCGCGACCGGCGAGCTCAAGCTCGAAGAGGCGAGCATGCAGGGCATCCAGGCGTGGGCGCGGGCGAACCCCGCCAGGGTGGTCGAGCTCCTGAACCAGAACCCGAGCTACGTCTTCTTCCGCGAGCTGCCGCCCCTCGACACCGGGCCGATCGGCGCGCTCGGCGTGCCGCTCACCGCCGAGCGCTCGATCGCGGTCGATCCGCGCTTCGTTCCGCTCGGCGCGCCGGTCTATCTCGCGACGACCCAGCCGAACTCGAGCGTGCCGCTCGAGCGGCTGATGATCGCGCAGGACACGGGGGGCGCGATCCGCGGGCCGGTGCGCGCCGACTTCTTCTGGGGCACCGGACCGGAGTCCGGCCTCCTCGCCGGACGGATGCGGCAGCAGGGCAGGATGTGGGTGCTGTTGCCGAAGGGGATGCCGTGCGGCGCGTCTTGCGAGCCGGTACCTTAGCGCTTCGAAGCGTCGGCCAGCATCTTCGACAGCTTCGCGGCCGGCATCCAGCCGGAGGTGCGCTGCCCGTCGGCGAAGATCAACGTGGGCGTGCCGTTGATCCCGTACTTGCGGCTGAGCGCCAGGTTCTTGTCGATCGGCGTGTCGCAGGTCGCCTTCGCGGTGGGCTGGACGCCTTTCAGCATCAAGTCGAGCCACGCCTTCGTGCGGTCCGGAGAGCACCACACCGCCTTCGAGATCGCCGCCGAGTCGGGCGCGATGATCGGAATCAGGAACACGTGCACCGTCACGTCGTCGACCTGGGTCAGCTCCTGATCGAACTTGCGGCAGTACGGGCAGCGCGGATCGGAGAAGTAGGCGAGCTGGCGCGTCCCCTTGCCGCGCACGATCTTGAACGCCTGCGCGAGGGGCAGGTCCGCGAACCGGATCGCGTTCAGCTTGCGCAGCCGCGCTTCGGTGATGTCGCTCTGCGTCTTGGCGTCGATCACGCTGCCGATGAAGAAGTGGGTCCCGGCCTCGTCGGTGTAGAGGATCCGCGCCCCCTCCGGCGTCGCGATCCGCACTTCGTACAGGCCGAGGAAGTCCGCCTTGGAGACGGCCTCGACCTTGGCGCCGTCGGCGAGCAGCGCCTCGGCCGCCTTCCGGATCGCGGCCTCGTCCGCCCGCGCCGCAACCGCGACGCCGAGCAGCGTGAACAACATCAGTTGCCTTAGCATCGTTTCACTCGCTTTCCATCCATCCGTCAGCCGATCGCGTGACGGACCAGCAGGTTCTTCACCGGCGCGAGCCGGTCGGTCAGCTTCAGCCCCGCGTTGCGCGCGCGCGCCGCCGGCGCCCCGGGCAAGTCGAACAGTCTTGCGAGCCCGTCGGTCACCGTGCGCATCGCCAACACCGTTTCCGCCCGCGAACGCTCGAAGCGCCGCATGAGCACCCGGTCGCCGCAGTCGCGGAACGGCTCGCGCGCGGCGAGCGTCCCGGCGAGCGCCCGCGCGTCGCCGAACCCGAGGTTCACGCCCTGCCCCGCGAGGGGATGCACGACGTGCGCCGCATCGCCGACCAGCGCGACCCGCGGCCCGATCATCGACTCCGCGGCGAGACTCTGCAACGGGAAGGCCTGGGGCGGCGTGACTAACCTCAGGTCGCCCAGCACCCTTTGGCCGGCGTCCGCGATGCGGTCGAGAAACGCCCCGGGAGCGAGCCCCAGGAGCTCGCGGCCGTGGGGCTCGGGCGTAGACCACACGATCGAGATTCGGTTCCCGGGCAGCGGGAGATACGCGAGCACCCCGTCCGCCCGGAACCACTGGAACGCGGTGCCGTCGTGGGGCTTGGCCGTCGCGCAGTTCGCGACGACGCCGAGCTGCCGGTAGCTCGATGCGCGCGCCGTCAGGCCGGCCGCGCGCCGCACCCAGGATTGCGCGCCGTCCGCTCCCACGACCAGCGCGGTGCGCAGACGCTCCCCGCCCGCGAGGGTCAGCGTCGCCGCATCGCCGTCGAGCGCCAGCCGTTCGCAGCGTGCGGGCGCGAACCGGCGCACGCCCGGCAGGCGCGCGACCGACTCCCACAACGCATGCGCGAGCCGGCCGCTCTCGACGATGGACGCGAGCGCGGAGACACCGGCGTCGTATGCGGAGAACTCGAGCGTAGCGCCGGGCTCGTCCCCGAAGATCTCCATTCGCGAAACGGCCTGCACGCGCTGCGTGTCGAGCGCTGCCCACGCGCCGACCGACGCGAGGAAATCGCTCGATGCGGGGCTGATCGCATAGATCCGGCCGTCCCAATCTTCGCCGGGCGGCGCCGGCGGCGCCGGCTCGACGAGCGCGACCGCGAGACCGGCG
>JBOIFD010000289.1:0-5620 GCA_050741515.1 Burkholderiales bacterium | reverse complement strand
ACCACGTCCACCGGGCGCGCAAGGTCTTCAGCGATCATCTGCCGGCGGCGCGGATCCTCGTGGTCGCGAGCGGCGAGGAGGCGCTGACGGAGCGCTGGTGGACCGACCAGGAGTCCGCGCGGAACGTACTGCTCGAGCTGACGAAGCTCGTCCTCTACAAGCTCGGCTTCAGCTTCACCTGACACGGAACCCCGGCCGTCCGCACGCGGTCAGATGAATGTGGTGCCTCGAACCGTGGCACCATCGGGCTGTGGAGCGAGTCTTGATCGACAAGCGGATTCTGGTCGGGCTGTGCATTGCCGCGCTCGCGTCGACCGCCGGCGCCGACGACCTCGCTTCCCGCGCCGTGCGCGAGCGCCAGCAGCAATCCGATGCGTTCTCGCTCCAGCTCCAGCAGTCGATCCAGACCTTCCGCGCGGGCAGCCTCGCGCCCCAGCAGCGGCTCGAGCTCGACGCCCTCCAGCGCGATCAGCGCCTGCGCCAGGACGAGCTCTTCTACCGGCAGCAGGTGGGGACGAACTCGCCCAACCCCCCGGCGCTGCAACGGGCGGAGGCGATGCGCGCGGAGCAGGAACGGCAGCAGCAGCTTTCGCGTTTCCGGTCGGACGCCGCAGCGGCGGCCGGGCGCGAGCCGGCGGCGCAGCAACCGCTGCGCCTCGTCGAACCGACCGCGGTCACCGCGCCGGTTCCGCGCGGTCGGCGGCGGATGCCCGAGCTCGAGCCGGGCGCCGCCGGACCGTAGGCTACGGGTTGCAGCCGCCGACCGGACGAGGGGCCTCGGGAGGGGCCGTCGCCCCCGGGTCGGTCAGGCTTTCGAGGAACACAACGAGGTCGTCGCTCTCGCGCTCGGAGAGCTTCAGCGGGCGCAGCAACTGCTCCCCGTGCGTGTGCAGGCGCTCCAGATCGAGCTCGGAGTAGTGGCGTACGACGTCGCGCAGCGTGGCGAGCCGCCCGTCGTGCATGTAAGGCGCGGTCAGCGCGACGTTGCGCAGGCCCGGCGTCTTGAACTGCCCGAAGTTCGCGTGCTGCAGCTCGACGTGGCGGGTCTTCGTCGCCGAGGTGCGTGACGGGTCGTCGCTGTGCTTCCCGAGCAGGTTGTACGGATCGGCGCGCAGGCGCTTGACCCCGCCGTGCCGCCCGGCGTCCACGCGACCCGGCGCGAGCATGAACGGCACGCCGACGTCGTGGAACTCGCCGTTCGTGAAGCTCGCCCCGAAGTGGCAGACGCCGCAGCTCCCCGTGCCGACGAAGATTTTCAGTCCGCGCTGCGCAGTGACGGGGTAGCGCGCGGCCGCGGCGCGGTCCCCGTGCGCGAGCGCGTCGCGGAACTCGTCGAACGGCGTGCGCCCGGAGGTTCGCGTCTCGACGAACGCGGCGATCGCCTTCGCCGCGTCGACGAGCAGCCGCGCGTCGTCGGGTTGCGCATCGCCGAACGCCGCCCGATAGCCGCAGTCGAGTTCGGCATCGGACCGCACGACCTTCGCGACGAGCGGCGCGCCCGCGCCCATCTCCCTCGGATCCAGCAGCGCCCGCAGCGCTTGCGCCCACAGGCTGTCCGCCCCACCGTCCCACGAGAACCAGCGCAGCTGCGCGGCGTTGACGATGCTCGGCGCGTTGCGGTCGAGCGGTGCGAGCCCGGCCGCCTGCCGGCGGCCGTCGGTCCACGCCTTCGCGGGCACGTGGCAGCTCGCGCAGGCCACCGCACCGTTCGCCGACAGCCGCGCGTCGAAGAAGAGCCGCTGTCCGAGCGCAATCGCCGCCGGATTGCCGGAGACCCGGTTGCTCGGGTCGCGCGGCACGGGCTGCGGCCACGGCCCGTGCCGGAGAATCAGCGCGACCTCCTGCGGCGCGAACGAGACGCTCGCCTGCGCCCACGCTGCGCCGGCGGCGACGGCAGCGACGGCGCCGACGAGGGCGCTCGCCACGGTCATTCGAGCACGATGTCGGTCGCCAGCCGGGCCGCGCTGCCGCGCGCTTCGACGTCGAACAGGAGCTGCCAGCGCCCGGGCATGTGGAACAGGAGCCCTTCGGCGACGTACCGCCCCCCGCCTTTGGCGGCGACCGTCGCGCGGTAGTTCATGCCGTGCCGGTGCTCGGGCATCGTCGCGTCGACGCGCAGGCCCCGGACCGCCGGTGACGCGGCCTTCGCGCAGACGACCACGTCAATCGCGAAGTGGCGTCCGAGGACGATGGGCGCGGGGACCGGTCGGTAGTGGAGGACGAAGTCCGCCGATTCGAGGCGGCTCTGTGGCGCGAAGCCCGCCGGAGTCGCGCAGGTCTCCGCCGCGAGCCCTGCCGAGGCTGCGCTCGCCACCCCGGCGACAACCGGGAGCCAGGACCAGCCCCGCAGACGCCCCGGCGTCGCCGGCCGGCGAGGGTTCCCCGGATTCAGCGGGCCGGCGATCACTGCCGCCGCGCGAGGATCGTCTCGATCATCGCTTCGCCGTTCTGGTAGGCGATCCGCTCGGCGAGCTCGGGCGGGAGCGTCGCGAGCCAGGCGCGGGACCACGCCGCGTGCTCGGGCACGTAGTGCCAGCGCTCGGCGACATAGGTATCGGTGCCCACCATGAAGCGGTCGGGGAACTCGAGGAACGCCTCGCGCCACTCCGGCGGCGGTCTCCCGCCCGAGCCGTGATCGGTGCGAAACGCCAGGTCGGCCCAGAGGTTCTTGTGCTTGCGCAGCAGCTCGCGCACGCGCTCGGGGCGCTCGAAGCCCGCGTGCGCCCAGAGGATGCGCGCTTCCGGGTCCTGCAGGAACAGCCGTTCGATCGCGTCGGCGTCCGAGTGCGCGTGCAGGAGGATGCGGTGCTGCTTCGCGAGCTGCACCATCCGGCGCGGCACCGGCAGGTCGGCGTCGGCGCCGTAGAGGTGGAACTCGCCGATCGCGACGTACTTGTACTTCCGCAGCCGCTCCTCGACGTACTGCACGATCCCCTCGTCGCGGACCCAGGTGGCGATGTCCGAGCGCTTCCGGTAGGGGCGGAGCTCCGGCAGGATGAGCCCCGGCGCCGCCGCGTAGAGCCGCTGCGTGCCCTCGTCGTCCGAGCTCGAGACCATGCCCCGCTTCACCCCGGCCTTGCGCAGGAGCGCGATCGCCTCCGCGGTCGGGAGCACGTCCAGCGCGTCGTGGCTGTAGTGGAGGTGGGCGTCGAAGATCGGCAGCTCGGCGGCGCCGGCCGCGGCGGTGATCCAGAGGGTCGCGCCGAGACCCAGCACGCCGAAGAGTCGACTCATTGCGGTTGCACCCTCTCTTTCTGCACGGCCGCGGGATTGTCGCTCAGGCGGGCGCCGCACGTCATCACCCGCCGCGCATGAACTCGCGATCGCGAAGCAGCCGCCGCCGCAGCTTGCCGCTCGCGGTCTTCGGCAGCTCGGTCACGAACTCGATTCGCCGCGGATACTTGTACGGCGCGGTGACCCGCTTCACGTGCTCCTGCAGCTCGCGGGCGAGCGCATCGGATGGAGGGTGGCCGGCGCGCAGCACCACGAACGCCTTCACCACCTCGCCGCGCTCGGGGTCGGGGCTCGCCACCGCCGCCGACTCCTGCACCGCGGCGTGTTCAACCAGCGCGTTCTCGACCTCCATCGGGCCGATGCGGTAGCCGGCCGAGCTGATCACGTCGTCGGCGCGCCCCTCGTAGAAGAGATAGCCGTCCGGGTCCGCCCGCACGACGTCGCCGGTGCGCCAGTACTCGAGCCCGTCGATCGCGACCTTCGCGGCGGCGGTCCTCTCGGGCTCCCGCCAATAGCCCAGCATGACCTGCGGATTCGGCAGGCGGATCGCGAGCTCGCCGGGTTCGCCGGCGGGCGCGCGCCTCCCGGCGTCGGTGATCAGGGCGACTTCGGTGCCGGGCAGGGGCTTGCCCATCGAGCCGGGCCGCACCGGCAGGCACGGATAGTTGAGCACCGTCATCAGCGTCTCGGTCTGACCGTAGCCGTCGAGGAGCGGCACGCCGGTCAGCTCGCGCCACCGCTTCACGACCTCGGGGTTGACCGTTTCTCCGGCCGACACCGTGAGCCGCAGCGCCGACAGATCGAAGCGCGACACGTCCTCGGCGATCAGGCGCCGCAGCTCGGTCGCGGCGGCGCAGAACACGGTGACGCGGTGGCGCGCGAGCAGCTCGAACCGGGCCTGCGGGTCGAAGCGACCGTCATGGAACAGCACCTGCGCGCCGCAGCTCCACGGGCCGAAGAGGATGCTCGTGCCCGCCTTGCTCCAGCCGGTGTCGGCGGTGCACCACATGAGATCCTCCGGGCCGAGATCCAGCCAGCACCAGGCCGACACCCGCCACGCCCACAGCGCCCGCGCCGCGTGGGTCACCCCCTTCGGGCTGCCGGTCGAGCCCGAGGTGTAGTACATGACGGCCGGCTCGTCGGCGCCGAGGGCGACGGCGTCGAAGACGTCTCCCTGGGCGGCGAGCGCGGCGTCGAGCTCGAGCCAACCCGGCGCATCGCCAACCGCCACGCGCAGCCTGAAGCCCGCGGCGTCGGCGAACTTCGCCGTGCCGGCCGCGGTCGTGACCACGGCCACCGCCCCCGAGTGCGCGACGCGGTAGGCCACGTCCTTCTCGGTGAGCATGTCGATGCACGGGATCGGGATCGCGCCCGCCCGGAGACACCCGACCATCGCAATCTGCCACTCGGGCAGGCGGGGCAGCATCACGACCACCCGATCGCCCTTGCCGACGCCGTGCGCGGCGAGGAGATTCGCGAAGCGGCACGACCGGCGCGCGATGTCGACGAACGTGAAGCGACGCTCGCGCCCGCTTTCGTCGCACCACAACAGCGCGGGCTTCGCCGGCGGGGCGGCCCAGACGTCGACCACGTCGCGCGCGAAATTGAAGCGCTCCGGCACTTCCCAGCGAAACGCGCGCGCGGCGGCGGCGTAGTCGGTCATCCGCGGCGGGATCGTCACGCCGTTCCGAACGGATCGTCCCACGCGTGGAATTGTGACCGAAATCCGGCGTCCGCCCGGACCCGCGGTCCTGGTCTATCCTTGCCGGGCCCGCGACTGCTCGCGTGGGGAACTCCGGTATCCGCAACGCGACCAAACGCTTTCGATGCCCTTGAAACTGGCGGTCCTCGCAGCGCTCCTCGCCGCCACGGCGGCGATGGCGGCGCCCGTGCGCACGCCGCACGTCGAGGCGGAGCTGGTTTCGGAGCGCACCGCCGTGGTGCCCGGACAGCCGCTGACCATCGCGCTCCGCCTCGCGATGATCCCGGGCTGGCACACGTACTGGCGCAATCCCGGCGATTCGGGCGAGCCGACCCGGATCGAGTGGCGGCTGCCGGCGGGGTTCGCGGCCGGTCCGATCGAATGGCCGATCCCGCGGCCGCTCCCGGTCGGGCCGCTGATGAACTACGGCTACGAGGGCGAAGTCCTGCTGCTCTCGCGCGTCACGCCGCCGCCGGCGCTCCCGCTGGGACGCCCGGTCACGCTGTCGGCCAAGGCGACCTGGCTCGTCTGTGAAGTGCAGTGCATTCCCGAGGAGGCGGAGCTCGCGCTGCTGCTGCCGGCGGCATCGACCGCGAGCGACGATCCGCGCTGGGCCAAGACGATCGCGGCCGCACGCACGGCGTTGCCGGCGCCGCCCGACGCGCTCACCGGCTGGCGCATCAC
>JBOIFD010000288.1:0-5406 GCA_050741515.1 Burkholderiales bacterium | reverse complement strand
CGGCGCTCCTGTCGGTGCAGCACGGCGCTAGAATGGTGCGGGTCCACGACGTGGCAGCGACGCGAGACGCGCTCGCCTTGCTGGCGGCGGTCGAAAGCGCCTCATGAGCCCGCCGGGCCGCCCCAAGGGCGAATCCCGAGCGCGAAGCGAGAGGGTAGTCCAATGAGCGCGCAAGCAACGCACGAGAAGTACAAGCGCCTGATCGAGGCCGCGAAGGCGCTCCAGCCGGTGACGACCGCGGTCGCCCACCCGTGCGACGAGAGCTCGCTCTCCGGCGCGGTCGATGCGGCGAAGCTCGGGTTGATCGAGCCGATCCTCGTCGGCCCGAAGGCGAAGATCGAGGCGGTCGCGAAGCAGTTCAGGCTCGACATCTCGCGCTACCAGCTGGTCGACGCGCCGCATAGCAATGCCGCCGCGGCGAAGGCGGTCGAGCTGGTCCGGTCGGGCAAGGCCGAAGCGCTGATGAAGGGAAGTCTCCATACCGACGAGCTGATGGCCGAGGTCGTGAAGAAAGACACCGGGCTGCGCACCGCGCGCCGGATCAGCCACTGCTTCGTGATGGACGTGCCGGCGTACAAGGACGCGCTCATCATCTCGGACGCCGCGGTGAACATCGCGCCGACGCTCGAGGACAAGGTCCACATCGTCCAGAACGCGATCGACCTCGCCCGCGCGCTGCGCGCCCCGGAAGTGCGGGTCGCGATCCTGTCGGCGATGGAGACGGTGAACCCGAAGGTGCCCTCGACCATCGAGGCGGCGGCGCTCTGCAAGATGGCCGATCGCGGGCAGATCACCGGCGGGATCCTCGACGGCCCGCTCGCGCTCGACAACGCAATCAGCCCCGAGGCGGCCGAGATCAAGAAGATCGCCTCCCCGGTCGCGGGCCGGGCGAACGTGCTCATCGTCCCCGACCTCGAGGCGGGCAACATGCTCGCCAAGAGCCTGTCCTTCCTCGCCGGTGCGGACTCGGCCGGCATCGTGCTCGGCGCGAAGGTGCCGATCATCCTCACCAGCCGCGCCGACTCGGTGGAGGCCCGGCTCGCCTCGTGCGCAGTGGCGGCGTTCGTCGTACAGGCGCGGCGGGAGAGCGCGGCGAAGGCGATCGCGTGAGCGCGCCGGGCCGCCCCAAGCGCGAACCCCGAGCGCGCTTTTGGCGCGAGGGTAGTCCATTGAGCGCGCCGGGCCGCCCCAAGCGCGAACCCCGAGCGCCTTGCGCGAGGGTAGCCTAATGACCGACGGGATCGTCGTCCTCAACGCCGGCTCCTCGAGCATCAAGTTCTCGCTGTTCGCCGAGCAAGGTACGGAGGTCGCGCTGGTCGCGCGCGGACAGGTCGAGGGCATCTACACCGCGCCGCACTTCGCCGCGAAGGACGCCGCGGGGAAGGCGGCAGGCGAGAAAAGGTGGGGGGTCGGCGCGAAGCTCGGGCACGACGGCGCGCTCGCGCACATCATCGACTGGCTGAAGGCGACGCACGGCGGCGATCACCGGCTCGGCGCCGTCGGCCATCGCGTCGTCCACGGCGGCACCGACTACGCCGCGCCGGTACGCCTCGACGCCGCGGTCGTGGCGAAGCTCGAGAAGCTGGTGCCGCTCGCGCCCCTGCACCAGCCGCACAACCTGGCACCGATCCGGGCCCTGCTCCAGCGCCTGCCCGAGCTCCCGCAGGTCGCCTGCTTCGACACGGCGATGCATCGCTCCAACCCGCCGCTCGCGCAGATGTTCGCCCTGCCGAAGGAGCTGACCGACGCCGGCGTACGCCGCTACGGCTTCCATGGCCTCTCCTACGAGTACATCGCTTCGGCGCTGCCGCGGTTCGACGAGCGCGCGGCGCGCGGCAAGACCGTGGTGCTGCACCTTGGCAACGGGGCCAGCATGTGCGCGCTCGAGGCCGGCCGCGGCGTCGCGAGCACGATGGGCTTCACCGCGGTCGACGGCCTCCCGATGGGCACCCGCTGCGGCGCGATCGACCCGGGCGTGGTCCTCTACCTCATGGACGAGCGGAAGCTCGACGCGCGCGCGATCGAGAAGCTGATCTACACCCAGTCGGGCTTGCTGGGAGTATCCGGGGTGTCGAGCGACATGCGGGCACTGCTCGAGTCGTCCGATCCGGGCGCGAAGCTGGCGGTCGACCTCTTCGTGTACCGGATCGGCCGCGAGCTCGGCTCGCTCGCGGCCGCCCTCGGCGGCCTCGACGCGATCGTGTTCACCGCGGGGATCGGCGAGCACGCGGCGCCAGTCCGGGAGCGCGTGTGCCGGCAGGCGGCTTGGCTCGGCGTCGAGCTCGACCCGCAGGCGAACGCGAAGGGCGGCCCGCGGATCAGCGCGGCTTCGAGCCGCGTCTCGGCCTGGGTGATTCCGACCAACGAGGAGCTGATGATCGCGCGGCACACGCGCGGCCTGCTCGCGAAAGGCTGATATGGCGCAAGCTCACAACCCCGTCCTCGCCGGCAAGAAGGCCCTCGTCGTCGGGATCGCGAACGAGCACTCGATCGCGTACGGCTGCGCGAAAGCGTTCCGCACCCTCGGCGCGGACCTCGCGATCACCTATCTCAACGACAAGGCGCGGCCGCACGTCGCGCCGCTCGCCGAGGCGCTCGGTGCGCCGATCTTCCTCCCGCTCGACGTGGAGCGGGCGGGCCAGCTCGAGGCGGTGTTCGACGCGGTCAGGACGCAGTGGGGTCGCCTCGACATCCTGGTGCACTCGATCGCGTTCGCGCCGAAGGAGGACCTGCAGGGCGGGCTCCTCGACTGCTCGGCGGAGGGCTTCAAGCGGGCGATGGACGTCTCCTGCCATTCGCTCGTGCGGATGGCGAAGCTCGCGGCGCCGCTGATGACCGAGGGCGGCACGCTGTTCGCCATGAGCTACCACGGCGCGCAGAAGGTGGTGCCGAACTACAACGTGATGGGCCCGGTGAAGGCAGCGCTCGAGGCCGCGTGCCGCTATCTCGCCTTCGAGCTCGGTCCGAAGGGCATCCGGGTGCACCCGATCTCGCCGGGCCCACTCAAGACCCGCGCTGCCTCCGGGTTGAAGGACTTCGACCTGCTGCTGAACGAGGCGGCGAGCCGCGCCCCGGTCGGCGAGCTGGTCGACATCGACGACGTCGGCTTCGCGTGCGCCTACCTCGCGACGCCGTACGCGCGCCGCATGACCGGACAGACGCTCTACGTCGACGGCGGCGTCAACATCATGGGCTGAGGCCGCGCGCAGCGCTCAGAACGCGTGGAAGATGCCGAGCGCCCAGATCTTCGGATCCGCGCCGAACGGATTCGGCCCGGCCGCGGTGAGACCGGTGGTCGAGGTGATACTGCTGCCCGTGTAGTCGGCGAACTGGTTCGTCTTGTTGCTGATCTGGTTGTACGAGGCATACACCCAGGTCCGCTTCGACAGGAAGTATCTGGCGCCGACCATGAAACCGTTCGAGTCGCTGTCGGTGCAGGACACCGTCGCGGTGGCCGCGTTGCAGTCCTTCATGTCGCCCGTCCAGCCGTACTGGGCCATCACCTGCACGTTGCCGAAGGTGTGCTCCCAGTTGATCGTCCAGCCGTCCTGATACACGTCGTCGTTCGCGGCCAGGCCGGGCACGAGGCCTGCCTGGTTGTTGGTATCGGTGCGAACCCAGATCAGGCCGATGCGCGACCCGGGCATGTAGCCCCAGCTGCCGCCGACCTTGTAGAGCTTGGCCTTCTGCTGCAGACCGGTCGTCACCACCGTGTTCCCCTGGTTCTCGGCGTAGTCGCCCTGGACGTAGAACGGCCCCCACACGCCGCGCACCGTCGCCCCCCAGATCGCCCCGTCCGGATCGACGCCGGCGCCCACGTTCTGGACCGCCTCCCGGGGGTTCGGCGAGTAGCTCAGCGTCCCGCTGATCCCGCTGAAACTGGGCGTCGTGTACTGCACGACGTTGCTCACGCGGGCCACCGCCACGCCGGTGCTGATCCGACCGAGCTGGGTGCCGTCCGTCCAGGGGATCTGGCTGTTGATGTAGTTCGCCGAGAACTGCGCGTTTACGCCGTTCACCCAGTAGATCGATTGGCGCCCGAAGGTGAGGCGCCCGAAGTTGCTGTCGAGGCCGACGAACGAGTCGCGCGAGGCCCAGAAGCCGGTACTCGCGTTGGCCGCACCGTTCTGGCCGGTGTTGCTGCCGTTGTCGACGTTGACGCCGGTCTCGATCTGGAAGATCGCCCGCAGCCCGCTGCCGAGGTCCTCGGTCCCGCGGAAGCCCACGCGCGAGCTGTTGTCGAACACCCGGAAGCGGCCCTGGCGGTCCTCGAACGGGTTCGTCGCGCCCTTGGCCTGGTAGTGATCGAAGCCGAGGTTGGCGCGGCCGTAGATCTCCACCGTGCTCTTCTGCGCCAACGCCACGGCGGGAACGGCGAAAACTCCCGCGACGGCCATGGTGATCAGCTTGCTGTTCATCCGGATCTCCTCCTCTTGCGTCAGTCATCCTTGGTGCGGCGCGGGGCGCAGTCGCAGGCTGACGGGCACGTTAACGCCGCCGGCAGGTACGGCAAATCCTACTTTGGTCGGATTCCGGGCCTTCCGGCGGCGGGGCTATTTCCGCCCCGTCACGCGGTTCTGCATTGCATCGAGATACTCGTCGAGCTCGGCGACATCGCGGAACACCGACTTCACGTCGACCGCCTTGACGATGTCGAAGACCTTCTGCACCTGCGGCTGGGGCTTCACCATCAGGGCCTCGCCCGAGCGCGCCTTCATCGACTTCTGCGCCCTGAAGAGCGACCGCAGCCCGGCGCTGCTGATGTAGTCGAGACCGCTCAGCTCGAACACGATCACCTTCACCGGCGAAGCGAGAAGGCGGTCGATCTCGGCGTCGAGGCTCGGCGCCGTCTCGGTGTCGAGCCGGCCTACGAGCGCGACCGTCTGGGTAAGCGGCCGGCCTTCCTGGAGCTGGATCTTCAAGGGCATCTGGCCTCCTTCGCCTTGCGACGACGCAAGGCGCATTGTATTGGGAGTTCCTAATCCGAGCGCTTGACGAGGCGCAGCACGTTGGCGTCACCTTCCCGCCGATAGTCGGCGCGGTCGACCAGGTTCTTCAGCAGGTGGATCCCCAACCCCCCGCCCGACCGCTGCTCGATCGGGCCGTCCAGATCGGGTGCCGGAGCGGCCAATGGATTGAACGGCCGGCCGTCGTCGCGCAGGACCAGGCGGATCTCGCCGCCGCCGATCTCCACCGTGAGTTCGATCGAGTGCCGCGCCGAGTCGGCGTAGGCGTAGCGGATGACGTTGGACAGGCCCTCCTCGGCGACCAGGCGCATCTCGCCGACGACCGCCGCGGCGACACCCGCCGCCCTGAGCGCCGCTTCCAGCCAGTCGAGTGCCGCCGGGAGCTCGGCGAGATCGTTGCCGAGCGTTGTCGTCGCCCTCACCGCGCGGCCGCCGCTCC
>JBOIFD010000287.1:0-10546 GCA_050741515.1 Burkholderiales bacterium | reverse complement strand
GTGCGGCATCGTCGAGGAGCCGACCTCGCCCGCGAGCGCCCGCTGCCGGAAGTAGCCGAGCGAGACGTAGCCCCACAGGTCGCGGTCGAGGTCGATCCGCACGGTGTCGACCCGCGCGAGCGCGTCGCAGACTTCCGCGAGCGCGTCGTGCGGTTCGATCTGCACGGTATACGGGTTGAACTCGAACCCGAACGACTCGACGAAGCGCCGCGCGAACGCCTCCCAGTCGACGTTCGGGTACGCGGCGAGGTGCGCGTTGTAGCCGCCCACCGCGCCGTTCGCCTTCCCGGTGAGCTTCACCGCCGCCAGCCGCGCCCGGCCGCGCCGGAGCCGATGCACGAAGTTGGCGAGCTCCTTGCCGAGCGTCGTCGGGGTCGCCGGCTGGCCATGGGTGCGTGAGAGCATCGGCAGGCCGGCGTGGGCGTGCGCGAGGCCGGTGAGCTTGCCGATCACCTCGTCGATCGCCGGCAGGAGCGCCGTATCGCGCGCGCCACGCACCATGAGGGCGTAGGCGAGATTGCTGATGTCCTCGGACGTGCAGGCGAAGTGGATGAACGCGCTCGCGCGCGCGAGGGCCGGATCGCCCGCCACCTGCTCGCGGATCCAGCGCTCGATCGCCTTGACGTCGTGGTTCGTCTCGCGCTCGATCGCCTTCACGCGCTCGCCGTGGCGCTCGTCGAACCGGTCGGCGAGCGCGCGGAGCTTGGCCGCCGCCGGCGGCGCGAACGGCGCGACCTCGACGACGCCCGGCTCTGCGCCGAGCGCGACCAGCCACTCGATCTCGACGCGGACGCGATGGCGGATGAGCGCGAGCTCGCTGAAGTGGCTCCGGAGCGGCTCGAGGCTGCGCGCGTACCGTCCGTCGAGCGGCGAGAGCGCGGTGAGCGGCGAGAGCGGCATGCGTCGGGCGCGAGCGAGCGCGAGCAGTCTACCACGCGCTCCTCGCCCGCCTTCCGCGTCACACCGCGCACCGCGCGCCGGTCATGACAGCGTCCTGGAACCTCGCGACGCCGGAGGGGCCGGTGTTATACTTTTTCGCTCCGGGATCGCCGCTCGTCATGGCCGCTGCAAGGCTGAAGCTCATCGGTACGTTCGCCAGCCCCTACACGCGCAAAGCACGCGTGGTCGCGGCCGAGAAGCGCATCGACTACACCTGGGAGAGCGAGAACCCGTGGCCGGCCGACACCACGGTGCCCGACTGGAACCCGCTCGGCAAGGTTCCGGTGCTGGTGCTCGACGACGGCACCGCGCTCTACGATTCCCGGGTCATCTGCGAGTTCCTCGACTCGGCGTCCCCGCTCGGGCGGCTGATCCCGGCCGACGGCCGCGAGCGGATCGAGGTGCGGCGGTGGGAAGCGCTCGCCGACGGCACGCTCGACGCCGGCGCGCTCTGGCGGCTGGAGAACGCGCGCCCCGCCGGCGAGCGGAGCCCGTCGTGGATCGAGCGCCAGAAGGTCAAGGTCGAGCGCGGCCTCGACGCAATCGAGCGCCAGCTCGGAAGCCGCGCTTTCTGCACCGGGCCGGGTTTCACGCTCGCCGACATCGCCGTGGGCTGTTGTCTCGGCTGGCTCGACTTCCGCTTTCCGCAATTCGGTTGGCGGGCCGACCGGCCGAACCTCGCGCGGCTCGCCGCGAAGCTCTTCGAGCGGCCGTCGTTCGCTGAAACCGTCCCGCGCGAATAGCCGAGGAGAGTGATGGAAGAGTTTCTCGGTAACCCCGCGGTCCAAGGGGGTGTCGCACCGTTCGTCGTCGGGCTGATCGTCGTTGCGATTCTCGGCCGGGCGAAGCTCGGCGGGCTCGCCGTGGTTGCGGCCTTCGCGGTCTGCGTCCACCTGGCGAGCGGGCTCACGTTCACGCCGCTGACGTCGCTGCGCAAGCTCGTCCTGCTCGGCCTCCTCGCGCCGGTCCTCGGGATCGCGGTCGACTTCGTCCTCAGGCCCGGCCGCACGCTGACCGCCGTGATCGCGGCCGCGTGCGGTGCGCTTGCGGTGTGGGTGTTCTGGAGCGTGCTGCAGCAGAAGCCGGCCGCCGAAGCGCTGCTCCTCGGCGCCGGCGCCGCGGTCTTCGTCGCATGGGTCGTCGGCTGGACGGTCGACCTCGCGGGTCAACCCGTCCGCGCCGGCGCCGCGTCGCTGATGCTCGGCCTGGGTGCCGGCATCTCGGCGATCCTCGGCGCGTCGGCGCTGCTCGGGCTCTACGGCATTGCAATCGGGGCGGGGGCCGGCGCGTTCCTCCTCGTCCAGATGCTGACCGGACGGAGGATCGCCGCGGGCGCGACGTTCACGCTCTCCGCGTCGCTCGCGGCGGGATTGGTCGCCGCCGCGGCGCTCGTGCTCGCGCAGCTGCCCTGGTACGCCCTGATCGTCTTGGGATCGATCCCACTCGCGGCGCGGTTGCCCGCCGCGGACCGCTTGCCGGTCTGGGCGCAGGCGTTCATCGTGTCAGCCTACGGCCTCGCCGTGGCCGCCGTCGCCTTCGTCCTCACCTGGCGGGCGGCGCCGCCGGCGGGTTGAGCTTCGCCGGCGCCGTTCCGGGCCGGGAATTTCCGGCCGGAGGATTGCGTTAGCATTGACCGTCGCTTCAACCACAGGAGAGGAGACCCCGCATGAGGAAGACCGCCGTCGCACTCGTCGCCGCCGCGCTGCCGCTCGCCGCGGCGGCGCAGGTGGAGTCCTACAACATCGACTCCTACCACACCGTCCCGTACTTCGAGATCGATCACCTCGGCTACGCGGCGATTCGCGGACGTTTCGACAAGCCCACCGGCAAGTTCACCATCGACCGCGCAGCCAAGACCGGAACCCTCGAGCTCGTCATTCAGACCGCCAGCGTCAGCACCGGCGACCCCGAGCGCGACGGGCGGCCACGCACGCGCGACGAGCACCTGAGGAGCCCGGACTTCTTCAACGTCGCCGAGTTTCCGACCATGACCTACAGGGCCACCGGCGTGAAGTTCAGGGGCGACGACCCGGACGTGATCGAGGGGAATCTGACGCTGCTCGGCGTGACCAAGCCGGTGCAGATCAAGATCGAGCGCTGGAAATGCGGGCCGGACCCCCGCACGCAGGGCAAGCGCTACCAGTGCGGCGGCAACGCCACCGGCGCGTTCAAGCGCTCGGAGTTCGGAATGAAGATCTACCTCCCCACCGCGCTTGCCGACGAGGTCAGGCTGTGGATGAGCTTCTACGGCTTCCGGCAGTAGGCGGCGCGACCTGGCGATGGACGAAAGGGCGCCCCGCGGGGCGCCCTTTCGTTTCCCGTCCGGTCACTGGATCACCCCGCCGCCGAGGCACACCTCGCCGCGGTAGAGCACCACCGACTGGCCCGGGGTGACTGCCCACTGCGCGTCGTCGAACTCCACCGCGCACGCGTCCGCTTCGAGCCGCGCGATGTGGCAGGCGGCGTCGGCCTGGCGGTAGCGGGTCTTGCCGCCGTAGGCGCGGCCCGGGTCGGGCGGCTCGCCGCTGACCCACGCGAGATCGGCGGCGCTCAACGCGCGGCTGCGCAGCAGGGGGTGGTCGTGACCCTGGACGACGATCAGCTCGTTCCGCGCGGGGTCCTTGCCGGCGACGTACCACGGCGCCCCGTCGCCGCCCCGCGTGCCTCCGATCCCGAGGCCCGAGCGCTGGCCGATGGTGTAGAACGCGAGCCCGATGTGCTCGCCGACGATCCGGCCCTCGGGCGAGCGCATCGGCCCCGGCGCGCGGGGCAGATAGCGGTTCAGGAACTCCCGAAACGGCCGCTCGCCGATGAAGCAGATGCCCGTCGAGTCCTTCTTGGCGTGGACCGGCAAGCCGGCCTCGCGCGCGATGCGGCGCACCTCGCTCTTCCTTAGGCGCGCGAGCGGGAACACGACGCGCGCGAGCTGCGCCTGCGTCAGCCGGTGGAGAAAGTAGCTCTGGTCCTTCGCGGGATCCGCACCCCTGAGGAGCTCGAAGCGGCCCGCCACCTCGCGGACCCCGGCGTAGTGGCCGGTCGCGATCCGGCTCGCGCCCAGCGCGAGCGCGTGATCGAGGAAAGCCCGGAACTTGATCTCGGCGTTGCAGAGCACGTCCGGGTTCGGCGTCCGTCCCGACGCGTACTCGCGGAGGAACTCGCCGAACACGCGGTCCTTGTACTCGGCGGCGAAGTTGACCACCTCGAGGTCGATCCCGATGACGTCGGCAACCGACGCGACGTCGATGAGGTCGGCGCGGGTCGAGCAGTGCTCGTCGTCGTCGTCGTCCTCCCAGTTCTTCATGAACAGGCCGAGCACGTCGTGGCCCTGCGCCTTCAGCAGCAGCGCCGCCACCGACGAGTCGACCCCGCCGGACATCCCGACGACGATTCTTTCCGTCACGTGCGCAAGAGCTCGAGCGGGTAGCGCCGCCCGGCCAGAAAGTCTTCGAGGCAGGCCATCACGAGCGGGTCCGTCACGCCGGGCCTCCAGACCTCCGACATCGGCGAAACAAGGTCGCCCGTCACGCGACGCGGCGGGCGTTGCGCCGGATGAAGTCCGCCATCCGCGCCACGCCCTGCTCGATCGCCGGCTTCGAGGCGGCGTAGCTGAAGCGCAGGTGCTGGCCCTCGCCCGGGACCCGGGCGCCGAAGTGGATGTCGGCGAGCACCGCCACGCCCGCGTCGTTGAGGAGCCGCCGGCGGAACTCCTCGGAGTCGGCCGCGCCGACGACCCGGCACGCCTCGGTGACGTTCGGCCAGACGTAGAACGCGCCGCCCGGCGTCCTGCACGTCACTCCCGGCACCTCGTTCAGCAGCCGCACGATCAGGTCGCGGCGCTCGAGGAACGACGCGCGCATGGTCGCCGCGGACGCCTGCGGTCCGTTGATCGCCTCGACCGCCGCCCACTGACTGATCTGCGACGCGCAGGAGTCGGTGTTGGTGACCCAGCGCGTGAACTCGGGGGCGAGCGTCGGGTTCGCCGCGAACCCCAGCCGCCAGCCGGTCATCGCCCAGGTCTTCGAGGCGCCGTCGCAGATGATCGTCCGTTCCGCCATCCCGGGAAGCGACGCGATCGAGCAGAACTCCCCTTCGTAGCAGAGCCGCGAGTAGATCTCGTCGGCGTAGACCCAGACCTCGGGGTGCCGGCGAAGGATCGCGGCGATGTCCTCGAGGTCCTGACGGGTGAGGATTCCGCCGGTCGGGTTGTGCGGCGAGTTGAGGATGAGCAGCCGCGTGCGGGCGTTGAGCTTCGCCTCGAGGTCGGCGGGGTCGAACGCGAAGTCGCGCGCCTCGCGCAGGCTCAAGGGAACGGCGACCGCGCCGTGCGCCTTGATCTGCGACTCGTAGATCGGGAAGCCGGGGTTCGGGTAGATCACCTCGTCGCCGGCGCCGTAATCGGTGGTGGCGAGGATCGCGTAGGCGATGAACGGCTTCGCCCCGCCGCCGACGACCACGTCCTCGGGCCGGATCGCGAGCCCGCGCATCCCGCCCATGTACCGCGCGGCGGCCTCGCGCAGCTCGGCGATGCCCGCCGACGGGGTGTAGCCGTGCTTGCCCTCGCGGATCGCCTTGATCGCCGCCTCCTGGATGTTCACCGGGGTCGGGAAGTCGGGCTGCCCGATGCAGAAGGAGACGATGTCCTTGCCCTGGCCGACGAGCTCGTTGACCTCGGCGAGGACGACGAACGCGTTCTCGGTCCCGAGCTCGGCGGTGCGGCGGCTGATCTTCGGCATGGGCGGCCCAGGTCGTGGTCGTGAAACGCCGCATTTTAGCGGAAGCCCGCGCGCCGACCCGCGGGGGCGGGCCGCCGCGGCGGACCCTAGAGCCGGCTGGCGAGGGTGAAGCCGCCGAGGAAGGCGAGGATGTTGGCGCCCAGGTGGTCGAGGTTGTAGCCGCCCTCCTGGACGATCACGGTGGGCAGCTTCAGCGCCGCGATCGCGTCGCCGATGCGCCGGTAGCCGTCGCTCGTGACCTTGAGGACCGAGAGCGGGTCCCGCTCGAGGGCGTCGAACCCGACCGAGACGAGCAGCGCCTCGGCGCCGTGCGCGCGGATCGCCTCGAACGCGTCGTCGAGCGCGTCGAGGAAGTCGGCGTCCCCGTTGCCCGGCTGGAGCGGAATGTTGAGGTTGAAGCCCTCGCCCTCGCCGGCGCCGTACTCGTCGGCGTACCCCGAGAAGAACGGGTAGTAGTTGGTCGGGTCGACGTGGACCGACACGTACTGCACGTCGGCACGACGGTAGAAAATCGCCTGCGTGCCGTCGCCGTGGTGGGCGTCGACGTCCAGGATCGCCACGCGCTTGAAGTGCTGCAGCAGGAACTCGGCCGCGATCGCGGCGTTGTTCAGGTAGCAGAAGCCCGCGGCGCGGTCGGCCGTCGCGTGATGCCCCGGCGGACGGCACAGCGCGTACGCCCCGTGCTCGCCCGCGAGCACCGCCTCCGCGGCGGCGACCGCGGTGTGCGCGGCCGCGACGGCCGACTCCCAGGTGTGCGGCCCGATCGGGCAGGCAAGGTCGCCGAGGTACCAGCTCGCCTGCGCGACGGGCGAGGCGGCGCGCGGGTGCTTTCGCGGCCCGAGATCGTCCCCTGCGCCGCGGTAAGGGTGCACGTTCGGCAGCACCTCGGGCCCCGCGTTCTTGAGCGACGACCAGCGCTCCCACGCGGTGCGCAGGAACTCGAGGTATCCCGGCGCGTGCACGCGCGCGATCGAGTCGAGGCCGTAGTCATCGCGCGGCTCCTCGACGACGTAGCTCGCCCCGCGGAGCGCCTGCACCATCCGCTCGCAGCGCTCCGGGGCCTCCAGGTGCGGGCCGAGCTTCCCGGCGAGCATGAACTGCAGCGGCCGGTGCGCGAGCTGCTTCGGCGAGAAAAAGATGCGCATCGCGATCCCAAGTGTACGCGGGCCGCGATCACGCGGCCATGACCAACTACGCCACTTCGCCGATCGTCTCCGCCACGACGCCGAACAGCGTGTCGAGGTGCTGCTTCCCGGCGATGAGCGGCGGGCAGAAGGCGAGGGTGTCGCCGATCGGCCGCACGAACACCCCGCGGTCCCAGCATCGGGCGAAGACCTCCGTCGCCCGCGCCCCCGGCGCCCCGGGGCGAGGACGAAGCTCCACCGCGCCGATGAGCTGGAGATTGCGGCAGTCGACCACGTTCGGCAGGCCCTCGAGGCTGTGCACGCCGTCCTCGAAGTAGGCCGCGAGCTCGTTCGGCCGATCGAAGAGGCGCTCCTCCGCGTAGGTATCGAGCGTCGCGAGCGCCGCCGCGGCGGCGAGCGGGTGCCCCGAGTAGGTGTAGCCGTGGAAGAGTTCGACGCCGCCCGCGGCAGCCTCCAGAAACGTCCGGTAGATCGCTTCCTTCACCAGGACGCCGCCCATGGGCACCGTCCCGCTCGTGACGCCCTTGGCAAAGGTGATCAGGTCCGGGGTCACGTCGAAGAACTGCGCCGCGAACGGTCGCCCGAGCCGGCCAAACCCGGTGATGACCTCGTCGAAGATGAGGAGGATCCCGTGGCGGTCGCAGATCTCCCGCAGCCGGCGGAGATACCCGCGCGGCGGAACGAGGACCCCGCCGGCCCCGGCGACCGGCTCGACGATCACCGCGGCGATGTTCGACGCGTCGTGCAGCGGGATGATCCGCTGCTCGAGCTCGTCGGCGAGCGCCGCACCGGAGGCCGCCTCGCCGCGCACGAACGCCCGCGCCTCGAGATCCTGCGTGTGCCGGAGATGGTCCGTGCCCGGGAGCAGCCCGGCCGCGAACGCCTTGCGGTAGGCGGGCACCCCGCCGACCGAGATCCCGCCGAAGTTCGCGCCGTGAAACGCGCGCTCGCGGCCGATGAACCGCGTGCGGGTCGCCTCGCCCTTCAGCCGGTGGTAGGCGAGCGCGATCTTGAGCGCGGTCTCGACCGCCTCCGAGCCCGAGTTGGTGAAGAACACCTGGCCGAATCCTTCCGGCGCGAGCTCGACGATCCGGCGTGCCGCCGCGAACGCGAGCGGATGCCCCACCGAGTACGACGACGAGAAGTCGAGCGTCTCGGCCTGGCGCGCGATCGCGGCGGCGATCCGCGGCCGGCAATGACCGGCGTTCACGCACCACAGCGTCGCGAGGCCGTCGAGGACCTGCCGCCCGTCGGCGGTCGTGAAGTGCATGTCCTTCGCTGCGACCACGAGCCGCGGCGCCTGCTTGAAGGCCCGGCTCGACGTGAGCGGCATCCAGTACGCGTCGAGATCGGGCGCGCGGTGGAGGTCGCCGGGATTGGTCATGACGGCGGCGATTCTAGCGTACCCCCTCCAGTCACCCCTCACGCCCGGCGTCGGGCTTGGCGCATAATCCTCGCACGTGACCATCGAGCAGCTCGAGAACGTCAACGTCTCCGGGATGGAGGAGATGCCGACTCCGGAGGCGGTGATGGCACGCGTCCCGCTCTTGCCGCCGGCGGCCGAGACGGTGAGCCGCGGCCGCGCGACCGTGCGGAGCATCCTGGAGCGCAAGGATCCGCGGCTGTTCGTCGTCGTCGGGCCGTGCTCGATCCACGACCAGGACGCGGCGCTCGACTACGCGGCCCGGCTGGTACGGCTCGCCGAGCGCGTCCGCGACACGCTGTTCGTGATCATGCGCGTTTACTTCGAGAAGCCGCGGACGTCGACCGGGTGGAAGGGCTTCATCAACGACCCGCACATGGACGATTCGTTCCGGATCGACGAGGGCATCGTCCGGGCGCGCGAGCTGCTCGCGCAGTTCGCGGCGCTCGGGTTGCCGGCCGGATCCGAGGCGCTCGACCCGCTCTCCCCGCAGTACCTCGGCGACCTGATCAGCTGGTATGCGATCGGCGCGCGTACCACCGAGTCGCAGACGCACCGCGAGATGGCGAGCGGGCTGTCGGCGCCGGTCGGGTTCAAGAACGGCACCGACGGCGGGCTCGAGGTCGCGGTGAACGCGATCCGCTCCGCGTCGCAGCCGCACAGCTTCCTCGGCATCAACCAGCACGGCCGCCCGGTGATCGTGCGCACGACCGGCAACCGGCACGGGCACCTCGTGCTGCGCGGCGGCGGCGGGCGCCCGAACTACGACACGGTGAGCGTTCGTCTGGCGGAGCAGGCGCTGGCGAAGGCGAAGCTCCCGGCGAGCATCGTGGTCGACTGCTCGCACGCGAACTCGCTCAAGGACCACACGCTGCAGCCGCTCGTCTTCCACGACTGCTCGCACCAGATCCAGGAAGGCAACCGCTCGATCGTCGGGCTGATGGTCGAGTCGAACCTGTTTGCCGGCAGCCAGCCGATCCCGGCAAATCTCGCCGAGCTCGAGTACGGCGTCTCGGTCACCGACCCCTGCGTCGACTGGGCGACGACCGAGGAGACGCTGCTGCGGGCGCGGGACGAGCTCTCTTCCGTCCTGCGGTCACGCCCGGCCTGAAGCGTCGACGGCCTTCCCTGGCGCCTGGCTCGCGCCGGCGCCCCCTGATCGGTATCCTTGGCGCCGTCAGGGAGAGAAGCACGATGCTGATCAACTGCGTCGCCTACGAGAACGGCCGCAAGCTCGCGGACATCGCGCGCAAGGAGATCAGCGAGTACCTGAAACGGCCCGGCTGCTTCGTGTGGGTCGCGCTCTACGAGCCCGACCCCGGCGAGCTGGAGGCCATGCAGGAGGAGTTCGATCTGCACGAGCTCGCGGTCGAGGATGCCCAGACCGGGCACCAGCGGCCGAAGATCGAGGAGTACGGAGACTCGCTCTTCGTCGTGCTGCACACGATCGAGCTCGAAGGAAAAGAGCTGAGCGTCGGCGAGGTCAGCGTCTTCGCCGGACCGAACTACATCCTCTCGGTCAGGCACCGCACCAAGCGCGGCTTCGCCGACGTCCGCGCGCGCTGCGAGCGGGAGCCCGAGCTGCTGCAGCACGGCTCGGGGTTCGTGCTCTATGCGCTGATGGACGCCGTGGTCGACCGCTACTTCCCGGTCGCGGAGGCGCTCGAGGCGGAGTTCGAGAGCATCGAGGACCAGATCTTCGGCGGCGGTCTCGCGCGCCGCAACATCGAATCGCTCTACGGGATCAAGCAGCGGCTGATGGTGGTGAAACACGCCGCTGGTCCCCTGCTCGACTCGGTAGGCAAGCTCTATGGCGGCCGAGTGCCGCAGGTCTGCGTCGGCACCCAGGAGTACTTCCGCGACGTCTACGACCACCTCAGCCGGATCAACCAGACGATCGACACGATCCGCGAGTCGGTGACGACCGCGATGGCGGTGAGCCTGTCGCTGATCCAGCTGCAGAACAGCGAGATGACGAAGCGACTGGCGTCCTACGCCGCGCTGGTCGCGGTGCCGACGATGATCGCGGGGGTCTACGGCATGAACTTCGACTACATACCGGAGCTGAAGTGGACCTTCGGCTACCCGCTCGCCGTCGGCGCGATGGTCGCCATCGACGCCTGGCTGTTCTACAAGTTCCGCAAGGCGGAGTGGCTGTGAGCCCGCCGGGCCGCCCCAAGGGCGAACCCCGAGCGGGCGGAGCCGCGAGGGTAGTCCAATGAGCCCGCCGGGCCGCCCCAAGGGCGAACCCCGAGCGGGCGGAGCCGCGAGGGTAGTCCAATGAGCCCGCCGGGCCGCCCCAAGGG
>JBOIFD010000286.1:0-6164 GCA_050741515.1 Burkholderiales bacterium | reverse complement strand
CGGGCGCCTCGAGCGCCGCGGCGAGCGCGAGGTCCCCGGAGCGGAGCACCGCCTCGGTCAGGGTCTGTCCCATCCGCCCTGCGGCGCCGGCCAATGCGAGCTTCATCTCGAGCCCTGGGGCGCGCCCGCGCGCCATTCGGGGGTGGGGACGACGTCCCCCTCGATGCGGTTGAGCGTGTCGCTCCGGAAGAACAGCGTGAACCGCCGCTCCTCGACCTCGCGCGAGTTCGCCCGCCGGCGCCAGTACACGTAGTCCCAGCGGTCGTCGCGAAAGATGTCGACGAGCAGCGGCGTGCCGAGCACGAACCGCACCTGGTCCTTGGTCATCCCCAGCTTGAGCTGCGAGACCCCGGCTTGCGACACGTAGTTGCCCTGCTGGATCTCCATGCGGTAGACGCAACCGGCGGCGAGCGCCACAAGCGGCGCGAGCAGAAGGGCGAGGAGCGGGCGCATGCGAGCGCCGTGGCGGCGCGGCCGTCTATCGGGCTGGAACAAAGTCAGTATCATAGCGGATCGCCCGTCCGCTCCGCGATGACCAACCCGCACGATCTCAAGACGATCGGCCTCAAGGCGACCGTGCCGAGGCTGCGGATCCTCGAGCTGTTCGAGAAGTCCGCGGTCCGCCATCTCTCGGCCGAGGACGTCTACCGGATGCTGATCAAGGACGGCCTCGACATCGGGCTCGCCACGGTCTACCGCGTGCTCACCCAGTTCGAGCAGGCGGGACTCCTCGAGCGGCATCACTTCGAATCGGGCAAGGCGGTCTTCGAGCTCAAGGACTCGACCCATCACGACCACCTGGTGTGCCTGCAGTGCGGCCGGGTCGAGGAGTTCTACGACGCCGAGATCGAGAAGCGCCAGAACCGCGTCGCCAAGGACCGCGGGTTCGCGATTCGCGAGCACTCGCTCTACCTCTACGCCGACTGCACCAAGGCCGACTGCCCCTTCCGCACCAAGCCGACCGGCTGAGGCTCGGGCGGCGCGAGGACAGCGCGCGATGGACCTCATCCTCTGGCGGCACGCCGAAGCCGAGGACGGCATTCCCGACGCCGAGCGCGCGCTCACGAAGAAGGGGCAGAAGCAGGCCGCGGCAATGGCGGCGTGGCTCGGGGAGCGGCTGCCGAAGCGGGTCCGCATTCTCGCGAGCCCGGCGACTCGCGCCCAGCAGACGGCCGCCGCCCTGGAGGAGCGGTTCGCGACGCTGCGGGAGATCGGCGTCGGCGCGACCGCGACCGAGGTCGTGAAGTCAGCCGGCTGGCCCGATGCTGGCGGCACCGTGATCGTGGTCGGGCATCAGCCGACGCTCGGCCGGGTCGCCGCCCTCCTCGCCACCGGCGCCGAGGCCGAGTGGCCGATCAGGAAAGGCGCGGTCTGGTGGTTCACCCACCGGGTGCGCAATGGCGGCGGGCAGGTCGTGCTGCGCGCCGTGATCGGGCCGGATCTCCTCTGACGATCGTCATTCCGGCGGAAGCCGTTCTCGCACCGTGCTGAGGCCCGGCTTTCGCCGGCCAGCGCCGCTGCTGCGGCGCTGGCCGGCTTCGGGCGCAGCGAACGCTGCGCCCTTCAGCCGGTCGCGTGCGCGCGGTCGGCCGCGAGCGGGCGCACGTCGAAGCGCATCCCCACCGTGCGCCAATCCTCGGCTTCCGACTCGAGCGCCGCGGCGGTCAGTGGATGCGCATCGAGCCAGTCCGCGGCGACGGCGAGCTGGAAGCCGCTGTCGGTCGCACGGGCCGCAAGACGCGGGACCGGCAGCTCGACGCGGCTGCGGTAGACGAGCGCGGCGACCCGGAGGCAGAAGACCAGCGCCCAGTCGGGGCTCCGGGCCGGCAGCCCCTCGATCTTGGCGAGCTTCCCGCGGTGCGCGAGCACGATCCGCGCGAGGCGCGCCTGCTCGTCCTTCGAGAAGCCCGGCATGTCGGCGTTGGACAGGATGTACGCCGAG
Source organism: Burkholderiales bacterium (assembly GCA_050741515.1). Classification (GTDB taxonomy): domain Bacteria; phylum Pseudomonadota; class Gammaproteobacteria; order Burkholderiales; family SG8-39; genus DATEDA01. Next base: position 4,222 of record JBOIFD010000286.1, on the reverse strand, counting down.
TGCTTGTGGTGCCCGGCGTGCGCGATCGACAGCCCGATCTCGTGGAGCCGCGCTGCCCAGGCGAGCAGCAGCTCGTCGCCGTCCCGGCGCTTGTCGGCGAGTCCGCCGTAGAGCGCGAGCGCGAGCGCTTCCACGCGCTCGGCCTGGGTCGCGTCGACGTGGTAGCGGCGCATGAACTGCTTCACCGTCAGCTCGCGCATGTCGTGGTGCTGGACGCGGCCGAGCAGGTCGTGGAGCACACCCTGCCGGAGCGCACCTTCGGCGACCTCCATCTCCTCGAGCCCCAGCCGCTCGAAGACCGCGATCATGATCGCGAGCCCGCCCGGCAGGATCGCTGCCCGGTCGGCGCGGAGCCCCGGCAGCGCCAGCCGGGCCACGTCGCCCGCCTTGATGAAGTGCGAGCGCAACCGATCGAGCCCTTCGGCAGTGATCGTTCCCTTCGCCCAGCCGGTCTCGGCGAGGATGGCGGCGATCGAGCGCGCGGTGCCGGACGAGGCCACCGCCTGCTTCCAGCCCGTGCGGCGGTACTCCTTGACGATCCGCTCGATCTCGCTCGACGCGGCGAGCTCGGCCCGCTTCATGCCCGACTTCTCGATCCGGCCGTCGGCGAAGAACCGGAGGCTGTGGCTCACGCAGCCGATCGGCAGGGACTCGGTCGCCTCGGGCTCGTGGCCGGTGCCGATGATGAACTCGCTCGAGCCGCCGCCGATGTCGACGACCAGCCGGCGATGCGGCGCCCGGGGCAGGCTGTGCGAGACGCCGAGGTAGATCAGGCGCGCCTCCTCCCGGCCGAAGACCACCTCGATCGGGAAGCCGAGCGCGGCCCGGGCATCGTCGATGAACTGCGCGGCGTTCTTGGCCACCCGCAGCGTGTTGGTCCCGACCGCGCGCACCGCCGCCGGCGGGAAGCCGCGCAGGCGCTCGCCGAACCGCGACAGCGCCTCGAGCGCCTTGAGCTGGGTCGCGCGGTCGATCCGCTTGTCGCGGGTCAGCCCGGCGCCGAGCCGCACCGGCTCGCGGAGGCTGTCGAGCAGGTAGATCTGGTCGTCGACGACGCGCCCGACCTGGAGGTGGAAGCTGTTCGAGCCGAGATCGACCGCGGCGAGCGAGTCGAATTGCACGCCGGCGACCATAGCACCCCGGCGCTGCGGCGGCAACGGCGATTGACCGGGCATTCTCGCTCGGTTTTCAGGCGGATTTGACGAGTCCAGCGAGCGAAGATGACAATCACGTGTAGGCCGTCACCGCGCGGTACCATCCGTGCAAAAAACTATCCCTAATCTGCGCGCGCGCATGGCCGTCAAGACCGCCCCGCCGCCCCGGCACATCCAGAGCCACTTCCTCAACCGCGAGCTCGCCCTGCTCGAGTTCCAGCGGCGGGTGCTCGCGCAGGCGGAGGACCCGGCCGTCCCGCTGCTCGAGCGGCTGCGATTTCTGTGCATCGTCTCGTCGAACCTCGACGAGTTCTTCGAGATCCGGGTCTCGGGGGTGAAGGAGCAGATCAGGATGAACCTGCCGGGGGCGGAGCCGGACGGCAAGTCCCCGCGCGAGGTGTTCCAGGCGATCAGCCGCATCGCGCACGACCTCGTCGCGCGCCAGTATCAGCTGCTGAACGATACGATCCTGCCCGAGCTCGAGCGCGCGGGGATCAAGTTCCTGCGCCGGAGCGAGTTCACCGAAGCGCAGGGCGCCTGGGTGCGCGACTACTTCTTCCGCGAGATGATGCCGGTCCTCACGCCGATCGGGCTCGATCCGGCGCACCCGTTCCCGCGGGTCTTCAACAAGAGCCTCAACTTCGCCGTCGAGCTCGAGGGCCGCGACGCGTTCGGCCGCGACGCGCGCGTCGCCATCGTGCAGGCGCCGCGCATCCTGCCGCGGATCATCAAGCTCCCGCCGGAGCTGTCGGGCGGGCAGCCGACGACTTTCGTCTTCCTCACCTCGATCCTGCACGAGCACGCCAAGGAGCTGTTCGCCGGCATGAGCGTGCTCGGCTGCTACCAGTTCCGCGCGACCCGCAACAGCGAGCTGTTCGTCGACGAGGAGGACATCAAGAGCCTCCGGAGCGCCCTGCAGGGCGAGCTGCCCCAGCGCCATTTCGGCGACGCGGTGCGTCTGGAGGTCGCCGACGACTGCCCGCCGCAGACGGCCGAGTTCCTGCTGCAGCAGTTCAATCTCGGGCCCGAAGACCTCTACCAGGTGAACGGGCCGGTGAACCTCGTGCGGCTGATGCAGGTCCCGAGCGAGGTCGATCGCGAGGACCTCCTGTATCCGCCGTTCCGGCCGGGGTTCCCGGCCGCGCTCGCGAAGCGCGTCGACATGATGGAGGCGATCCGCGCCGGCGACATCCTGCTGCACCACCCCTATCAGTCGTTCGCGCCGGTGGTGCGCTTCCTGCAGGAGGCGGCCGAGGACCCGAACGTGGTCGCGATCAAGCAGACCGTCTACCGCACCGGGACCGACTCGGTGCTGATGGAGTCGCTGATCGAGGCGGCGCGCAAGGGCAAGGAGGTCACGGCGGTCGTCGAGCTGAAAGCGCGGTTCGACGAGGAGGCCAACATCAACTGGGCGGCGCGGCTCGAGGAGGTCGGCGCGCACGTCGTCTACGGTGTCGTCGGCCACAAGACGCACGCGAAGATGGTCATGGTGGTGCGGCGCGAGGAGGGGAAGCTCCGCCGGTACGTCCACCTCGGCACCGGCAACTACCATCCGCGCACCGCCCGCGCTTACACCGATTTCGGGCTGTTCACGTGCAACGAGCAGATCTGCGCCGACGTGAACCAGGTGTTCAACCAGCTCACGAGCCTGGGCAAGGCCGGCAAGCTCGCCTACCTCTGGCAGTCGCCGTTCACGCTGCACCAGCGCGTCGTCGAGGCGATCCGGCGCGAGGCGCAGCTCGCGCGCGAGGGCAAGCCGGGCCGGATCATCGCCAAGATGAACGCCCTGCTCGAGCCCGACACGATCGAGGCGCTGTACGACGCCTCCCAGGCGGGCGTGAAGATCGACCTGATCGTGCGGGGCATGTGCGCGCTCCGCCCGGGCATCGAGGGATTGTCGGAGAACATCAAGGTGCGCTCGATCGTCGGCCGGTTCCTCGAGCACCACCGCGTCTTCCACTTTCGCGCCGACGGCGAGGAGCTGGTCCACCTCTCGAGCGCCGACTGGATGGACCGGAACTTCTTCCGCCGCATCGAGCTCGGGTTCCCGGTGCTCGACAAGAAGCTGAAGGCGCGCGTCATCCGGGAGGGCCTGCAGGCCTATCTCGCCGACAACGTCCAGGCGTGGGAGATGGAGCCGGACGGCACCTACGTCCGGAAGCAGCCCGGGAAGTCGCGCCACAGCGCGCAGGAGGAGCTGCTCGAGACCCTCGCGCGCGAGAACGGCGGCTAGGGTCAGGGAGCCGCTGATCAACCGGATGGAGGAAAGCCCGTTCAAGGGCAAGACCGGTGTGCAACGCGTGCTGAACGCCTGCGTCTACTCGGTGCATGGCCTGGAGTCGGCGTTCCGGCACGAGGAGGCGTTCCGGCAGGAGGTGTGGCTCGCGATCGTGCTGATCCCGATCGCGCTGCTGCTCGACGTCGGCGGGACCGGCAAAGCGCTGATGGTGGGCAGCGTCCTGCTCGTGCTGATCGTCGAGCTGGTCAACTCGGGGATCGAAGCTGCGATCGACCGGATTTCCCTCGATCAGCACCAGCTCGCGAAGCGGGCGAAAGACATGGGGAGCGCGGCGGTGTTCCTGAGCCTGGTGAACGTGGCCATCGTCTGGGCGCTCGTGCTCGCCGAGAGCTTTTTGTAGAAAGCAGCGGCAAGGCGATGAGGCTCGCGGGCAAGGTTGCGGTGGTCACCGGCGGCGCGCAGGGCATCGGCCGTGCGCTCGCCACCCGCCTCGCGCGGGATGGCGCAAAGGTCGTGATCGCCGACCTGCGCGGCGCGGCCGAGGCGGCGAAAGCGCTCGGCGACGGCGCACGCGGTGTCACCGCGGATGTCACCTCCGAGGCCGATCTCGCGCGCATGGTCGAGGAGACGCGCACCGCGTTCGGCGGGATCGACATCCTCGTCAACAACGCCGCGCTGTTCTCGGCGCTCGAACCACAGCCCTTCGAATCGATCCAACCCGACGAGTGGCGCCGGGTGATGGAGGTGAATACGCTCGGCGTCTTCCTCGCCTGCCGCGCCTGCGTTCCGGAGATGAAGCGGCGCGGCGGCGGGCGGATCATCAACCTCG
>JBOIFD010000285.1:0-3321 GCA_050741515.1 Burkholderiales bacterium | reverse complement strand
CCCGGAGCTCGACCGACTCGTCGCCGCGGCGCGGGGCGCGATCGAGACGAAGGCAAACGAGGACGCGCGGTTTCGCGCCGCGGTGTTCGCCGCGACCGGCCCGCGGCTCGACACGGCGATGCGCGCGTTCGAGCGCGGGTTCGGCAACGCGCTCGACGAGGCCGACCGGTTCCGGATGTACCTCGTCGTCTATTCCGGCCTGCTGCTGCTGCTCGCGGCGTGGCTCGCGTGGCGGCTCACCGGCAGCTACCGCGCGATCACCGCGCTGAACCGGCAGCTGCGCGACGCGAACGAGTTCCTCGAGCACCGCGTCGAGGAGCGCACCAAGGAGCTGCAGGCGGCGCTCCACCAGCTGAAGGAGCAGGAGGCGCTGCTCATCCAGAGCGAGAAGATGTCCTCGCTCGGCCAGATGGTGGCGGGCGTGGCCCACGAGGTGAACACGCCGCTTGCCTACGTGAAGGCGAGCCTCGACACGGTTCACGGGCGCATGCCGAGGGTCGCCGCGGCGCTCGGCGAGGCCGAGAAGCTGATCGCGATGCTGCAGTCGGACCAGACCGACGACGCCGCGCTCTCGCGCCAGTTCGCGGTCGCCTCGCACGCGCTCAGCGAGGCCCATTCGGGCGGCGCGTTCCCGGATCTCGACAAGCTGGTGCAGGACGGCCTCTACGGGATCGGGCAGATCTCGGAGCTCGTCAACAACCTGCGGAACTTCGCGCGCCTCGACCGCAGCAAGATGGCCGAGTTCGACCTGAACGAGGGGCTCGGGGGGGCGCTGTCGATCGCGAAGCACCAGCTCAAGCGGCGTACCGTGAACAAGCACCTCGGCCCGATCCCGAAGGTCGCCTGCGCCCCGTCGCAGATCAACCAGGTGTTCCTGAATCTGCTCACCAACGCCGCGCAGGCGACCCCCGAGGAAGGCGGCGTGATCCACCTGCGCACCTTCCAGCCCGATCCCCAGCACGTCGCGGTGGAGGTGACCGACAACGGGCACGGCATCCCGGCGGAGGTCCTGCCCAAGATCTTCGACCCGTTCTTCACCACCAAGGAGGTCGGCAAGGGCACCGGGCTCGGGCTCTCGATCTGCTACAAGATCGTCGAGGGCCACGGCGGGCGGATCACCGTCGACTCGAAGGTCGGCGTCGGCACCCGCTTCACCGTGACGCTGCCGGTGCGGCCGGTCGCGGTGCGGGAGGCGGCGGCGGTATGACGGCGGCGGCCGCATGATCCCCGACCGCCCGGCGCAGATCGGCAAGTACGACATCGTCGGCGAGCTCGGCCGCGGCGGCATGGGGGTGGTCTACAAGGGCCACGACCCGGTGATCAAGCGCGATGTCGCGCTGAAGGTGATCCGCAAGCGCGACCTCGATCCGAACGACGCCGAACAGGCGCTCGAGCGCTTCAAGCGCGAGGCCCGCGCCGCCGGCAACCTGCACCATCCGAACATCGTCGCGATCTACGAGTACGGCGAGGACGACGACTGCGCGTTCATCGCGATGGAGTGCGTCATGGGCCGGAGCCTGCGCGAGCACCTCGTCGCCGGCTACCGGCCCGAGCTCAAGGTCTTCCCCGAGGTCCTCGACCACCTGCTCGAGGGCCTCGACTACTCGCACTCGCGCGGGGTGATCCACCGCGACATCAAGCCGGGCAACCTGCTGATCAGCGAGATGGGCATCGCGAAGATCTCGGACTTCGGCATCGCGCGGCTGGAGCATTCGCACCTCACGCTGATGGGCGAGGTGCTCGGGACGCCGTACTACATGGCGCCGGAGCAGTTCGACGGCCAGACGGCCGACGAGCGGAGCGACGGGTACTCCGCGGCGGTCATCGTGTACGAGGTGCTCGCCGGGCGGCGGCCGTTCGAAGGGCAGGGCGCGAACCTGATGCGCCAGATCCTCGAGATGCCGCCGCCGCTGCCGTCCGCCCTCGAGCCGCGGCTGTCGAAGCAGATCGACCGCGTGCTCCTCAAGGCGCTCGCCAAGCGGCCCGAGGACCGGTTCCGGAGCGCGCGGCAGTTCCTGGAGGCGCTGCACCTCGCGTTCGACGACCAGCCGTTCACCACGGACCTGAGCGACACCGGCGAGCACGAGATCACGGCGCCGCAGCCGACGACGGAGGAAACGCCGTCGGGGACCCACCGGATGCGCGCGTCGCGGGTGAGCGCGCTCCGGCGCGCGATCTCGACGGGCGATGCGGGGGCGGGGCCGGGGCAGACCGGGCCGGGGCCGAGGGCGCCGGGGACCGGGGTACGCAAGCCGCGCGTGCTGTTCGTTGACGACGAGGAACGGGTGGTGAACGCCCTGCGGACGATCTTCCGCGACGTCTACGAGGTCACCGTGGCCTCCAGCGGCGAGCAGGCGCTCGGGCTGGTGCGGAGCCAGCCCTTCCACGTGGTCGTGAGCGACCAGCGCATGCCGGGCATGCTCGGCGTCGAGCTGCTGCGCGAGGTCAAGCTGGTCGCGTCGACGACCGTGCGGATGCTGCTCACCGGCTACTCCGACCTCGCCGCGATCGTCGGCTCGGTGAACGACGGCGAGGTGTTCCGCTTCGTCTCGAAGCCGTGGAACCAGGACGACCTGCGGGCCACCATCGACGAGGCGGTCACGATCGCGATCGCGCTCGAGGCGAGCCCGCCGCCGCGCGCGGCAGCGAAGCCGTCCGAGGACGTCGTCGCGCTCGTGCTCGACGACCCGCAGATGGCGCGCGCGACGCGCGAGATGTCGGGCGACCTGTGCCGCGTCGTCCACGCCGCCACCCTCGACGACGCCCTGCACGCGCTCGCCGTCAACGAGGTCGCGCTGCTGGTCGCGGACCTCGAGTCGCAGCGGGTGGACAACACCGTGCTGTTCAAGCTGCTGAAGCAGGAGCACCCGCAGACGCTCGTGATCGTCACCACCGGCGCATCGGACTCGGAGCTCATCATCGGCCTGATCAACGAGGCGCGCATCTTCCGGTTCGTGAACAAGCCGGTGAACCTGTCGCTCCTGCAGAACCACATCGTCGCGGCGCTGGAGCGCTACCACGTTTTCACGCAGTCGCCAGAGTTCGTGAAGACGCAGCGCGCGAAGGTCTCGGCGGCAGCCGAGTCCCGGCTGGGCCGCTCGATCCTCGACAAGCTGCGGTCGATCACCACCCAGCTCACCGCGCCGTTCCGCGGGTGAGCGGCGCGCTCCGCGACCGGGACGCGGGGAGAGCGGTCGGCGCCGGGCGTCCGAGCACCCCATGCCGGCCGCCCGGTACGCGCTCTATTTCGCGCCGCGGACCTCGAGCGGATGGTGGCGATTCGGCGCGCGCTGGCTCGGCCGCGACGCCGCGACCGGGGAG
>JBOIFD010000284.1:0-7226 GCA_050741515.1 Burkholderiales bacterium | reverse complement strand
CTCCTCCGCTGCGCACCCTGCCCCGTCCACGCGGGTTAGCGCTGCCGCGACCGTGCGCGCCTCGTGCGCGTACGCCGGCCGGTCGAGCAGCGCTGCGAGCTCGGATGCGAGCCGCCGCGCAGTGACTTTCCTGAACGGCAGCGCCCGCGCCAAGCCGAGGCCGGCAGCGCGCCGCGCATTGTCCGGCTGGTCGAAGGCGACCGGCACGATCAGCTGCGGACGGCCGGCACGGAGCGCCTGCGCGAGCGTGCCGATCCCGGCCTGGTGCACGACCGCAGCCGCGCGCGGGAACGCGCTGGAGTAGGGAAGGTAGGGAAACGCCCGCACCCCGTCGGGCAATCCCTGCGGCGTGACGGGACCCGTCACCAGGATGGCGCGTCGTCCGAGTTGCCGCGCTGCGGCGGCAGCCTTGTCCCAGAAATCGCCCGCAATCCAGACCGCCGACGAACCGAGCGCGAACACGATGGGCGCTTCGCCCGCGGCGAGGAAACGCTCCAGATCGCTGCGGAGGGCCGTGTCCGGGGCCGCGCCGTCGTAGATCGGGGCGCCGCAGACGCGGACGTGGGCCGGCCAGTCCAGCTGGGGCCTGGCGAGCTGCGGATCGAACAGTGCCAGGTTGCAGAGCGGCGAGAACTGCCCCTCGAACATCGCCAGGTGCTTCGACCGCGGCAGCCCCAACTCGCGGCGGAAATCGCGGAGCGGCGCCTCCCAGGACCGCACGGTCAGCCTGAGCAGCTTGAAGAGCAGCCGGTACGGCCCGGCGCCCAGGGTGCGTACCTTCCGCAGCCACGGCGCGCCGGTGAGGACCGGCGGGTCGTCGGACGACATGAAGCTCAGCGGCGACAACACCGTAGCGACCCAGGGCAGACCCCGGAGCTCGGCGACCAGCGGGAGCGTCACGGTAAGGGGGTGAGAGATCAGCAGATCGGCGCCGTCCACCGCCCGCGAGAGATCCTCGTAGGCGGGCCGCAGGTGTGGCATGACGAGCTCGCGCATCAGGCGCTCCGGCCCGCGGCGGGTGTCGAAGAGCCGGGTCACCAGGACCTGGTAGTCGCCGATGTTGGAAGCGCGCGGGCGCACCGGCGCGAACTCGACGCCCGCGGCTTCGACCGGTACGCGATGGTCCTCGGCGGCGGCGATCACCGCCTGATGCCCGCGCTGGATCAGCGCGCGCGCAACGGCGACGTAGGGATGGAGATCACCCAGGGAGCCGGCAGTGGCGAAAAGAAAGCGGCTCATGAGTGTCGCATCCGCCTCCGGCAGCGCGACTACACGCGACTCGAGATCTCCATCACGGCCCGTTCGTCCGGGAAAGGAATCCCCAGGAACTCGAGATACATCGGGATCTGCGCATCCAGCATGTGATGGCCGTGATGCACGCGCATGCCGCGCGCCTGCGCCGCCTGGAGGAGCCGGGTCTCCCGCGGTTTCATGATGATGTCGCAGACGATCGTCTGCTCGGAGAGGGAAGCTGGCTCGAACGGCATCGGGTCGTCCGGCCGGAGCCCGCACGGCGTCGCGTTGATCGCGAAGTCGACCGGGCCCGGCGGCCGGTCCACGAGCTGGATCGGCGTCTTCGGGTGGTAGTGAACGAGCCGCTCGTGAATCGCCGTGGCACGCTCCCTGTTGAGCTCGGTCAGGTAAAGACGCGCCACGCCCGCTTCCGCCAGCGCCGCAGCGATCGCGGAGCCGCCGCCGCCGACCCCCACGAGCCAGGCCGTGGCACCCTTGACCGTGTGGCCGCGCAGCTCCAGCCCGCGCACGAAGCCGGCGCCGTCCACGATGTCGCCCACGAGCTTGCCGTTCGGCTCGAGCCGGACCAGGTTGACGCTGCCGGCGGCCTGCGCCCGCGGGGTCAATCGATCCAGCATCGTCCCGACGATCGGCTTGTATGGGATCGCCACCGTGATGCCGCGGAAGTTCCGGATCGTGCGCAAGCCCTGGAGAACCGCGGCGAGGCCTTCCGGACCGACGTGCATCGGCACCCAGACAGCGTTCACGCCCAGCGCCGCAAACACCGCCTCCATGACCTCCGGCAGGCGCACCTGCGCGACCGGGTCGCCCGCGGTCGCGAAGATCAGGGTGTTGCCGTCGATCACCGCCACCGCTTCACCATTCTTCTCGTTTGTAGAAGGGTCACCGATTGTGCTGCAGGGCGGCCGGCTCCTGCGCATCGATGAAAACCATCGCGAGGCGGCACGGCACGGCGCCGCGGTTGAACCACGCGTGGTTCGTCCCCTGCTGGATCACGACGTCGCCCGCCTGCAGGCGGACCTCCGACTCGTCGAGCATCAGGTGAACCTCGCCCTCGAGCACGACGACGTAGTCGATCGTCCGCGTGCGATGGACGTGCGGGTGGCGCGGCGGGTGCCCGGGCGCCACGTCGTCGCCGATGCCGAAATCGCGCCGCACGGTCGCGTGATCGAGCGTCCGACCGCTGTCCGGCGGGAACTCGGCGATGCGGAAGATCGTGCCGCCGCGCGGCGGCGGCACCCCGATCGCGCGCGCGGCGCGATCCTCGGACCGCGACACGTCCGCCGGCCCCTCGTCGGTCACCCACAGCAGCGTCGAGGCGTTGCCCGCCTCGCGCTGCCTGACGTTCGGCGCCGCCCCGTCGAAGAGGACCGCCGACCGGCCGTCCGGACGGTGCCCGGTGACGATGCGCCTGACTGGACGCGCCATGGCCCGGCTACCTCCGAAGGTCCTTGGAAGTCATCGAGTACGCGAGGCGATAGAGCTCCCCGGCCGCGCCGGGCAGCGCGAGCTCGTCGCCGGCGACGGCCCTGACGGCATCGACATCGTACCCGCAGACGAGCAGTGCCCAGTCGGCGTGCGCGTCGCCGCCGCGGATCCTCTGCTCGGCCGTTTGCGGCGTCGAGGCTGCGGGCCTGCTCTCGAGGAGGTGGGCGCCGGTAAGGCCCCTGCGCCCGGGCAATCCAGGCAGCACCTCGGAGGCGAGCCGCTTCACGAGCGCCCTGCCGCCGCGCGACGGAGGCGAAAAGCGGATCGTCGTCAGCGCGCAGCCCATCCCGCCGCCGAAGCTCGCGCGCACGCGGCACAGGCTGCGGACCATTCGGTGGTGGTGCGGCATCATCTTCCGCGACCAGGGCGTGGGGTTGTTCAGCCGCTCGAGGTACGGTCCGCTCGTGATGGTCGCGAGACGCGCCGTCTCGTAGAGGACGAAATACGAAGGCTGCCCGGAAGCCGCGATCCAGCGCGTGCCGCGCAGGAAGCCCGGGATGCCGAGGCGCTCGGGCATGTGCTCGTGCGAGTGCCAGTCCTCCCATTCCGCCCTGACGTCCTGTGGAACGTCCCACCACATCGCGACGGCGGCGCGGCCGAGCATGCGCTCAGCCCTTGTAGCCGAGCAGCCTCGGCAGGGCGAGCGCCAGGTCCGGAACGAACGTGATCAGCGCGAGTGCCCCGATCATCACGGCGAGGAACGGCAAGACCTCGCGCACCAGCGCCCGCAGCGGCACGTCGGCGATCTTCACCATCATGAACAGCAGCAGGCCATACGGCGGCGTGATGAGGCCGATCATGATGTTCAGCACCGCAACGATCCCGAAGTGCACCGGGTCGATCCCGAGCGCCTGCGCGGTCGGCAGGAGCACCGGCACGATGATGAGCAGGATGGTGGTGCCCTCCAGGAAACAGCCGAGGACCAGCAGCAGGAGGTTCACGACCGCCAGGAAGGCGAGCGGCGACAGCTCGTATCCCTTCAGGAACGCGGCCAGCGCCTTCGGGATGTTCTCCGCCGTGACCACGTAGTTGAACACCAGCGCCCCGGCGATCAGCATGCCGATCGAGATCGTGATGCGCGCGCTTCTCGCGAGCGACTGGTAGACGTCGCCCCACGAGATGCTGCGGTAGAGGAAGGCGGAGACGAGGAGCGCGTAGGCCGCCGCGGCGGCGGCGGCCTCGGTCGGCGTGGTGATCCCGCTGTAGAGACAGCCGAGGAGGATGACCGGCATCAGCAGCGCGGGGAAAGCCTCCCAGCTGATGCGCGGCAGGTCGCGCAGCGGCACGCGCTCCTCGACCGGGAAGTTGCGCCGCCTGGCCGTGAAGACGATCAGGCCGATCTGCACCAAGCCGATCAGAACTCCCGGCACCACGCCGGCCAGGAACAGAAAGCCGATCGAGGTGTCCGAGACCAGCGCGTACAGCACGAGCGGGATCGACGGCGGGATGATCGGTCCGATCACCGCGGACGCCGCGGTAAGCGCGGCAGCGAAGCTCGCCGTGTACTTGCCGTCCCGCGTCATCAGCGTCTGCATGATCTTGCCGCTGCCCGCGGCGTCGGCGAGCGCGGAGCCCGACATGCTGGCGAAGACGATGCTCTGCACGACGTTCACCTGCGCGAGGCCGCCGCGGAAGCGCCCGACCAGCGCGTTGCAGAAGCGCAGCAGCCGGTCCATGATGCTGCCGCTGCTCATGAACTCGGCGGCGAGGATGAACAGCGGGATCGCCAGCAGCACGTAGCTCGTGTACATGCCGTTCAGCAGCTGCTCCGCGGCGGTCCCCATGTCCAGCCCCTTGGCATAGAGATAGAGGATCGACCCGGCGATCATCGCGTGCCCCACCGGCAGGCCGAGCAGGCTGAGCGCCACGATCGCCGCCAGCGACAGGGCGAACGGGGTGCTCATTGGACTGCCCTCGCGCGAAGTGCGCTCGGGTGTTCGCCCGTGGGGCGGCCCGGCGGGCTCACAGGCCGGAGCTTGCCTTGGTGAGGTCGGCTGCCCCGGGGTCCCGGCCGCGCACGAGCTGCCACAGCAGCCAGACGTAGCGCGCGATCACCGCGACGAGGAACACCACGTAAATGGAGAACAGCCAGTCCATGCGGATCTTGAGATAGGACGACTTCTCCACCTTCATGAAGGCGACGTAGTCGAACGACGCCGTGAGCGACGCGCCATAGAGCACGACGAGCGCCAGCGCGGCGATGATGCCCGTGGCGATCCGCCCCCGGCGGCCCACGGCCGCCGCAAGGAGGTCGAAGCGGATCTCCTCGCTCTCCTTCAGCACGAAGGCGGCGCCCCAGAGCACCAGCCAGAGCCACAGGACCACCGTCAGCTCGGAGGTCCAGCCGACGGGAAAATTGAGGAAGTAGCGGAAGACGATCTGGATGATGAAGGCGGCGAACATCACCGCGAGCATCCCCGCGGCGACGTTCTCCGCCCGCCGGCGCAGCCAGGCCGCGGCGGCGCCCATCACTTCAGCGCGTTGATCTTCTCCAGCATCCCCTTCGGCCACGCCTTCGCCTCGTCCGAGGCGAGGTAGACCTTCTGCGCGTGCGCGCGGAACGCGGTCTGGTCGGGGGCATAGACCTGCAGGCCCTGCTTCCTGAAGCCGTCCGCCAGCTCCGCCTCGCGCTTCAGATGCTCGGCGGTGCTCCACGCGATCGCCTTGTCCGCGGCCGCCTGGAAGGCCTTCTGCCTCGCCGCCGCCATGCCGTTCCAGGTCTTGAGGTTCACCGCCAGCAGGTCATAGCCCACCAGGTGCGAGGTCAGCACGACCTGCGACATGACCTCGTAGAACTTCATGTTCTGCACGTTCGGCAGCGGGTTGTCCTGGCCGTCGATGGCGCCGGTCTGCAGGCCCGTGTACACCTCGGCGTAGGCCATGGGCGTCGGGTTCGCGCCGAGCGAGCGGCCGAGCAGCTGCCAGGCGTCCCCCGGAGGCATCCTGAGCTTGATGCCGGCCAGGTCGGCGGGCGTGTTGATCTTCCGGTTCGGCTTCAGCCCCACCTGGCGCGTGCCGAAGAACGTCGGCCCCAGGATCTTGATCTTCACCTGCTCCTCGGCCTGTTTCTTGTACTGGGCGCCCAGGCTGCTCGACCAGAACGCGCCGAGGTGGTTGGCGTCGCGGAAGAGGTACGCCGAGGTCAGGATCGACCAGGCCGGGATCTGCTTGGAGATGTCCTGCGGCGCGATGTTGCCCATCTCCAGGTTGTCGCGCTGCAGGGCGACGAGCTCGGTGCCCTGCTTGAACATGGACGCGTTCAGGAACTGGTCGACCTTGAAGTCGGCTTCCACCTCCTTCGCGAAGATCTGCATCATGTTCGCGCGGATGTCCTTGTCCGAGAACACCGCGGCGAAGCGCAGCGTGGGCTTGGCCTGCGCCCACGCGGGCAGGGCAGCCGAAGCTGCCAGGGCGGCGCCTGCCTTGAGCGCCGAACGGCGTCTGCTGTCGAAATCCATGTTTGCCCCCTCCTATGAAGTGTGCGGCTGGAAATTCGTCAGGTAGCTGAGGATGATGTCGGCGACGATGTCCCGGCGGCGCGCCACGTCGCCCTTCGACCCCATGTCGCGCTGGAAGATGGCGCCGAAGGTATGGCGGTTGGTCACGTTGAACATGCCGAGGGCGGCGATCGACTTGTGGATCTCGATCGCGTCGACGCCGGAGCGGAAGCGGCCTTCGGCCTGGCCGCGCTCGATGACGCGCGCCAGCCGGTCGATGATCGGCCGGTTGAGCGTGCGCATCATTCTGGACTTGCGGAGCTGGCGACCGCGCGCCTGGTTCTCGGCCACCACGAGGCGCACGAAGCCTTCGTGCGTGAGGTAGTAGTTGTAGGTGAACTCCACGATGCGCCGCACCGCGTCGACCGGCGGCAGGTGATCGAGGTCGAGCCTGCCCTCCGCCTCGCGGATCTCGCCGTACACCTGCTCCAGCACCGCAATGTACAGCTTCTCCTTGGCTCCGAAGTAGTAGTTGATCAGCGCCCGGGTGGTGTTGGTGCGCGCGGCGATGGCGTCCATGCTGGCGCCCTTGAAGCCCCGCGCCGCGAACTCGTCGATGGCCGCGGCGACGATGCCGGCGCGGTTCGCTTCCGGCGCCTTGGGCTTGCGCATCGCGGCAGTGCGCCGGACGGCCTCGGCTCTTGGAATTAACGACATTGCAAGGTAAATTTAACAGGGTTGCCAATTCATGGCAATGCGCGGGCCGCGGCGATCACCGCCCGGCCCGCAAGGACCGGGGACTGGAGTGCCGCAGCCTGCCGATCCGGCGCGCTGCCAAGCGCTAGGCTCAGCCCTTGTTCGTCTCGCGCACCGTCTCGACCAGCGCCCGCAGCGCGGCCGTGTACGACCGCCAGCCGAGACCCTGGACGGTCCCCTTCACCGCCGGCGAGATGATCGAGTGGTGCCGCCATTCCTCGCGCGCCGCGATGTTCGACATGTGGACCTCGAGCACCGGGAACGGCATCGCCTTGATCGCGTCGTGCAGCG
>JBOIFD010000283.1:0-1939 GCA_050741515.1 Burkholderiales bacterium | reverse complement strand
GCGCTCGTCGCCGAACCCGACGCGCGCGAGGCCGCGCCGGCGCCGCTGCCGGCGACCCGCACCGACGAGATCGCCCTGGTCGAGGCCGCGGTGTCGCAGCCGCTCGGCGACCCGCTCCCGCCCGAGCCGGAGATCTCGCTCTCCGAGAGCGAGTCGGAGTTCGAGTTCGGCCCGCGGCCGCGGCGCCGCTCGCGGCTCGCGACCGCGCTCTGGGCGCTCGGTTGCAGCGCGGGCGCGCTCCTCCTCGCGGGCCAGGCCGCATATGCCTACCGGGGGGAGCTCGCGGTGCTGTGGCCCGCGTCGCGGCCGTGGCTCGCGACCGCCTGCCGGACGCTTCGCTGCACAATCCCGCTGCCGCAGCACCCCGACCTCATCAGTCTCGAGTCCTCGGAGCTCGCGGCGGAGCGCGGGGTGGCCGGCGTCCTCACGCTGTCGGCCGTGCTCCGCAATCGCGCGGGCTTCGCGCAGGCGTATCCCGCGCTCGAGCTCACGCTGACCGATGCGCAGGACCGGGCGCTCGCACGCCGCGTTCTCGCCCCTCCGGACTACCTCGGCGCGCGCACGGCGCGCGAGCCCGTGTTCGCCGCGGGCAGCGAGGCGAGCTTCAGGCTGCACATCGACGCCGCCGGGCTCGGCGCGAGCGGCTACCGCCTGTACGCCTTCTATCGGTGACGCGCCCCCGCGGCGATCTCGGCTATCCTTCTGCGCCCGACCGGCATTGAGATGAAGAAAACCCTCGTCTGCGGCTCGATCGCCTTCGACAACATCATGGTGTTCCAGGGGCGGTTCAAGGACCACATCCTCCCGGACAAGATCCACATCCTGAACGTCGCGTTCCTCGTTCCCGACCTGCGGCGCGAGTACGGCGGCTGCGCCGGCAACATCGCCTACAGCCTCAAGCTCCTCGGCGGGGACCCGCTGATCATGGCGACGGTCGGCGATGACGCGACGCCGTATCTCGAACGACTCGACGCGCTCGGCCTGCCGCGCGCGCACGTGCGCACGGTCCCCGGATCGCTCACGGCGCAGGCGTTCATCACCACCGATCTCGACGACAACCAGATCACCGCGTTCCATCCCGGAGCGATGACGCAGTCGCACCTGAACCGGATCGACGGGTCGCTGGGCGTCGGGCTTGCGATCGTCGCGCCCGACGGCCGCGACGGGATGGTCGCGCACGTGAACGAGCTCGCGTCCGCAGACATTCCGTTCATGTTCGACCCCGGCCAGCAGCTGCCCACGTTCTCCGGGGCCGATCTCCTGCCGATCATCGACGCCGCGAGCTACGTCGCGGTCAACGACTACGAGGGGCAGGTCCTGGCCGACAAGACCGGACGGTCGCTCGAGGCGCTGGCGCGCATGGTCGATGCTTTGATCGTGACCAAGGGCGTCTGGGGCTCCACCATTTACGCCGCAGGTGAACAGCACGAGATCCCGAGCGTCAAGCCGACCGCGGTGGTCGATCCGACCGGTTGCGGGGACGCCTACCGCGCCGGGCTCCTGTACGGGATCGCGGCGGGGTTGGACTGGCCGACCACCGGTCGTCTCGCGTCGCTGATGGGCGCGATCAAGATCGCGGCGCGCGGCGGGCAGAACCACCAGGCGAGCCGCGCGGAGATCGGGGCCTTGTACCGGCGGCACTTCGGGGCCGCGATCTTCTGAAGAGGTATTCCATGCGCTCGAAACTGTCGATCATCCTCGCCGCCGCGGCCGTCGCGCTCGCCGGCTGTCCGGCGAGCAAGTCGGGCAGCGTCTACAGCCGCGACGAGGCACGGCGCGAAGCGACTGTCCGGCAGGGCGTCGTCGAAAGCGTGCGTCACGTCACCATCGAGGGCACCAAGACCCCGGTCGGCGCGGTCGCCGGCGGGGCGCTGGGCGGCATCGCCGGCAGCGCGGCCGGCACCGGGCGAGTCGGCGCGGCGGGCGCGGTCGTCGGCGC
>JBOIFD010000282.1:0-5621 GCA_050741515.1 Burkholderiales bacterium | reverse complement strand
TGATCCCGGTATGCGCCTCTTCGAGGAACCGGTCGTAGCGGGAGCCAGCGAGAGCGAAGGGCGCTATCAGCGCGCCGGTCGAGACCCCGGTGACGACCTTGAAGAGCGGGCGACGACCGGTGGCCGTCCAGCCGTTCAGGAATCCGGCGCCGAAGGCGCCGGCCCACGCGCGCACCTCAGGCATGTCCGGGATCGTCGCCGACGCCGTCAGCTCGGGCGGCACCGGGTTGCGGGCGAGCGTGCCGCACCCGGCCAGCGACACGGCCAGGGCGAGCGCCGCGATGACGGGCCGTGGCCGTTTCACGGGCGCCGGCTCTTTCCCGGGGGATGACCCCTATCGCGCGCCGATCAGTCGGAGCAGAGCAGCCGCACCCGACGATACGCGCGGTCGAACGCCTCGTCGGTGTCCGCCTCGAGCAGCCGGTCCTTCGCCTGAACGCAGGCGTCCGCCTGGCGGATGTCCGCCGTCGTCGCCTTCGGCGGGGTCGCCGGCTTGCCCGCCGACGATGCCCGCGGCACGCAGCGCGAGTCGTCGACGAGTCGCAGATTGTTGAACGAACCGCGTTCGACCGCGACGCAGTCGCCCACGCGCAACCCCGCCTCGTCGGTGGTCATCGTGACCGTCGAGGTGCCGTCGATCAGGATGGTGTACTCGAACGTCTGCCGCTGGGTGGCAATGCGCCCGAGCTGCTGCCCCGCCAGCACGCCGCCCCCGGCGCGCAGCGCGGCGGTGCCGCCCGACCGGTTCCTCGCCGAGGCGGCACCGAGCGCCCCGCCGAGGATCGCACCACCGGTCTGTGCCGCTCGGTTCTGCTCGGTGATCAGGTTCACCGCCGTGATTCGGCCGTAGTTGACGCTCGTCTGCGCCCATGCCGCGCCGCACAGCGCAGCGAGCGCGATCGCGATGAAGAGTCTTGTCCAGCGGTTGCCGTTCAGCATTTCAGGTTCTCCATCGGCACGTTGCGTGCCTTGATCAAAGATATAGAAGCAGGATCCCGTGGTCAACGTCAGGGCTTCGCGGCGTTGAGCTCGCTCCAGCCCGCCCACATGATCTCGATGCCGATGCAGAGCAAGATAAAGGCTGTCAGCCGCATCATCACGAGCGTGCCGATCGCCCCCAGCCGACGAACGCCGAGGACGCTGCCGGCCTACGGCTCGGGGTTCCCGCAGACGTCGCGCCCGTCTCCCGGAACGCGATCGCGGACGAACCGCTGGAGCGGCACCAGCGCCGGCGAGCTCGCCCATCGCATCGCAGTGCCGACCGTATCGGTCGGGAGCATCCGGATGCGGTAATCCTCGAGCGTCCCGCTGACCTCGATCGGCGTCGCGAAGCTGAAGAACTGCGCGACCTTGGGGCGCGGCACGAGCCGCAGGTGGACCTCGCCGCTCCCGAAATCGGCCCGGCCGCCGCCCTCGGTGCGCGAGTTGACCGTGTCGATCGCCAGGCGCACCGACCGGAGCGTGCCGTCCTCGAGATCGAACTGCCCCACCACGCAGTTCACCGGCGACGCGCTCTGGTCGACGAACGGCAGCAACCGCAACAGCAGGTTCGCCGTCCACAGGTCGAACAGGCCGCCGCTCAGGTGTCGCGGCCATACCGCGAAGTCGAAGCGTCCCGAACCGGTCGCCAGCGCAGCGGCGAGCTGCGGCGCGGTGGCGGTGAGACGGAGATCGAGGCTGAAGGTGCCGGCGAGATCGCTGCCGGGACGCAGGCGGCGCGCAAGGGCGCCGTACTCGAGTCGATCGACCCTGGCGTGCGCGTCGACGAGCACGTCGTGCGCGCGCGGCTTGTAGAAGAGCGCGAGCTGCGCGGCGCCGGCACCGCTCTCGACCGCCAGCGGGGCGATCGTCGCGTGCCCGTCGGCGACGGTGACCGCGAGCCGGCCGCGCCCGAGCTCGTCCTTGCCCGAGACGACCTGCTTCACCGCCACGTCGAGGTCGGCGTCGAGCCGCCCCAGCAGCTCGCGGCTGAGCAACGCATGGATGCCTCGCGCGCCGCCGGCTACGGCCTCGCGAGCAGTCCCCACGGTCAGCGGGGTGCCCGGGCCGACGCGTCTCCCGAACGGCGACCAGTCTCCGAACGGAAAGTCGTCGAGCTGGATGCGCTCGGCGGCGAACGCGACGTCGAGCTTCGGCGGCGCGCGAGCGGTGTCGAGCGAGCCCTTTCCCTCGAGGACGCTGTCGCCGAGCGCGAGCCGCATCCCATCGACCTCGTAGCCGCGCGCCGCAAGGCGCAATCGCGCAGTCAGCGCGTACGGCCCCCACGGCGGCAGCGACGTCTCGAGGATGGCGTCGAGTCCGCTCAAGCGCTCGCCGGTCAGAGCGAGCGACAGCGCGACGTCGGGATCGCGCTGCGGCGCGGCGGCGCCGCTGATCGCGAGCTTCGCGGCGGGCGTCTCCGCGGTGAGGGTGAAGGGCAGGCGCTCCGCCGGTTCGACGAGCTCGCGCAGGCGTCCCGCCTGCGCTTTGAGCGCGACCGGCGTGGTGCCGGCCGTGCCGGTCATGGAGGCGGTCACCGGCCCACCGGGATCGGCACGTACCTCGCCCGCATCGACCGCGATGCGGAGCGCCGCCCGGGTGTTGGCGTCGCGAAAGTCGAGCGTCCCCGACTCGATACTGGCGACGAACGACGATTGCTCCAGGACGTCGCCGAGCCGGCGCTCGCGGATATCGGCGTACAGGCGCACCGTGCCGATGCGGGAATCGATGTCCCGCGCGACGCGCAGCCGCCGCAGCAGCGCGCCGACGTCGAAATCGTCGCCGGCAAGCCAGAGGGAGGCGGTGGGCGTAGCGCCGCGCGCGTCCAGCGCGACCGCGCCGGCGAGGGCATTGCGCTCCACGCGGAGCGAGAACGGCGAGGGCGTGATCGCGCCGCCCCGCATGCGCCCCTGGAAGACGACGTCCGCGATCTCGAGCGGCAGGCCGTCGACACGCTTCACGCGCACCTCGAGGTCCGAGTCGGCGAAGTTCAGCGACTCGGGCAGGATCGGGATCTCGAAGACGGTGGTGCGCCCGGGCGTGGAGACCGTCAGCGCCCTCAGCTCGGCGGGGGCGAGCAATTCGGCGACGAGGTTCGCCGTGACCAGCGGCTTCCCTCCGGCCGCCTGCCACGCCACGTCGCCGGCGATCGAGGTGCGGCCGAAGAGGAGTGAGCCCCCGCTGAGCGAGGCTTGATGCTGCCGCACCTGCACCGTCCCCTTGAGCGCGACGCGCGCGTCGCTCGCCGACGAGAAACCCAGCCAGGGCGTGAGCTCCCGGGCGCGCGGCGCGGTGACCTCGAATGCGATCTCGGGACCCTGGGCATCAGTGGGCTCGACGAGCGTGCCCGAGAGGCGTGCGCGCACGCCTCCGCTCGTGCCATCGAAGTCGAAGGCCGTGCGCCGTTCGCGCAGGATCTGGGCGACCGTGCCGGCCCGGAACGTCCCGTCGAACGGCTTGCCGCGCAAGGCGCCGCGCAGCGTTCCGAGGATCGTCCCGCCGCGCAGCTGGCTCACTTCGGCCGCATCGAGGCGCATCGCCACCGGCTTGCCGCCCGCGAAATTGCCGTACGTGAGCTGCGCGCCTTGCACCCTGATGCGCCCGTCCAGGCTCCGCGCAAGCTCGTCCGCGCTCCTCCCGCGGGCGTCGAGCGTCACTTCGAACCGGCGCGCGCTCCCCGCCACGTAAGGTGCGTCGAACACCAGCTCGGCGAGGCCGCCGAGTGGCGCCGCGCGCGCGGCGAGATGCACGCGAAGGCGCGGCGGCGTTGCGGTGCCGTCGGCGGAAACGCCGCCTTCGAAGCGTGCCGCGCCGATCATCGCCTGCAGCGGCGCAGTGAGCTTGCCGGCATCGATGCGGAGGTTCGCGCTGACGTCGCGTACGTCGGCCGGCAGGCCGGCCCAATGCGCGACGCCCAGCTGGACGTCGGCGTCCAGTGATGCGAGCCGCTTCAGATCGAAGTCGGTGCTCTCGAGTTCGCGGTAAGCCGCGGCCAGCGTCGCCACCTCCGCAGCCTTCGCGTCGGGGACAACAGGTCGCGAGCCGAACTCGTGGAGCGCCAGCCGGCCGGTGAGCTTCGGGCGTGTGCCGCTCGCATCAAGCGCGAGATCGCCCGAAACGGCGGTTGCTCCGATCACAGCGTTGATCGACCGGAGCGCGGTGCCGCCGGGCGCCACGTCGAGCTCCGCCGCGATCGCCGCTGCACCAACGGGCGGAACCTTGATGTCCAGCAGGTTCCCGATCTCCCGGATGTCCTGCGTGCCGGCGCCGACGGCAAGCCGCACGGTGGGGTGTTCGCGCGAACCGCCGATCGTCCCGCTACCGTTCAGCACCGTACCGAGGAAGAAGAGCTGGAACTCGAACGGCCAGGGTTGCGCTGCGCCCAGCCCGGACAGCGGCGCGCTCGTGGCATCGACCGTGTACGCGAACTGCTTCGCGACCGTCCCGCGCAGCGAAAGCCCGACGGACTGCCCAGTGCCAGCATCGCCGGTGATCTCGGTGAGATCGAAGCGCCGGGTGGCGCCCGCGCCGACGTACTCGATGCGCACGTTCTCGAGTGCGACGCGGTGAACGTCCAGCCGCGGGCGCTCGACCGGCTCGTCCGACGCCGGCGCGTTCCTCGCGCCGGCGTCGAACATCCAGTTGCCGCGCCCGTCGGTCGCGCGCACGAGCCGCACGATCACGTCGCGGCCGCGCAGCTCGCGCACGCGGATCTCGCCGCGCAGCAGCGGCAGGAGATCGATTGCCAGGCGGAGCTCGCCGATACGGGCGAAGTCGGGTGCGTCGAATGCCGGCGGGTTCGCGATACGGATGTCGCCGAGCACAAGGTCGGAATGGAGCGACACGGTCAGCCGCGCGGGGCCGTGGAGCCGCACGTCGCGCCCGAGCGCACGCGAAAGCGCAGCCGCCATCGGCTCGCGCCAGCGCTGCGCATCAACGCCGACACCGACGAACGCGAGCGCCGCCAGGGCGAGGACTGCGAGCGCGATCAGCGCGCTAAGGATTCTTGCGGAACGGCGGAACGTCAAATGGCGCGATCGCGGACCGGCGGCGGCCCGATTCTACTGCAAGCGGCGGATCGCGCTCCCGGAGCGGCCGACTTTCGCGATCGCCCCGATGGCGGCTCGCGCGCTCCGCGCCCAACGGAAAAGCCCTGCCGCGGCAGGGCTCTCCGGGTGAACGCGAGGGGGCATCGCCCCCTCGCAGACTCGCGCTACTTCATCCGCGTTCCGACGACCTCGATCTCCGTGCGACGGTTCTTCGCCCGGCCGGCGTCGGTGGAGTTGGACGCGATCGGCTGCGTCTTGCCCTTGCCCTCGGTGTAGATCCGGTTGGGCTCGATGCCCTTGCTCACCAGATACGCCTTCACCGCCTCGGCGCGACGGACCGACAGCGCCTGGTTATAGGCATCGCCGCCGACCGAGTCGGTGTGGCCGATCGCGATGATCACCTCGAGCGTGGTCCCGCCCAGCTTGCTCACGAGCCCGTCGAGCGCCGCCTTGCCTTCGGGCTTCAGCACCGCCTTGTCGAAGTCGAAGAACACGTCCGCGGCGAACGTCACCTTTTCGGTGACCGGCTTGGGCGCCGGCTTGGCGGCCGGCTTGACGGGCATCGGGGCCGGCGCCGCCGGGGCCGGCGCGGGC
>JBOIFD010000281.1:0-18166 GCA_050741515.1 Burkholderiales bacterium | reverse complement strand
GGGTACCGGGGTCTTCATCATCGATCCGGGGAGCCCGCACAGGATATCGGTCGATGGGCTCTCGAAGATATTCAAGCTGACCTCGAGTGAACACTCGGTGACGGACCTGCTGGTCAACGGGGCGGATGTTCGAGGGGTAGCCGAATTTCGCGGCACATCGATAGAGACAGTGCGAAGCCAGCTGAGGCGCATATTTCTTAAGACTGGCGCTTCGTCGCAGCTGGAACTCGTTCGACTGGCGGTTAAAGCCACCCCGCCGATCGAAGGTTCGGAAGACCCCCAGAGCGAGCTCTCCTGAGCAGGTAGTGAACCTCAGTTTCTTTCAGTATAGGGCGTCGCGAGCCGGACTCGCCACCTTACGCTTGGAACGTTGCGAGTGGCCGTTTGTCGCCGCGATGCAAAATGGTACCCCCGAGCGGCCGCTTGTGGCCCGACGGGGCGAGTTCGAGCATCCGGCCTAATGCGCCTCGTCCCAGTTCGCCCCGACGCCGATATCCACCACGAGCGGCGCCCGCAGGCTCGCCACGCCGGTCATCAGCCGCGGCAGCTCGTCCTTCGCGCGCGCGAGCTCCCCTTCCGGCACCTCGAGCACCAGCTCGTCGTGCACCTGCATGATGAGCTTCATCCCCAGCCCACCGGCGTCGATCCACCCCTGCACCGCGATCATCGCGAGCTTGATCAGGTCCGCCGCCGTCCCCTGCATCGGCGCGTTGATCGCCGCCCGCTCGGCACCCGACCGCCGCGCCGGGCTCGAGCTCCGGATCTCGGGCAGCCACAGCCGCCGCCCGAACACGGTCTCGACGTAGCCCTGCTCACGAGCGGACTGGCGCGTCGACTCCATGTACTGCGCCACCCCCGGATAGCGCGCGAAGTAGCTGTCGATGTACGCCTGCGCGGTCGCGCGCTCCAGGCCGAGCTGCTGCGCAAGGCCGAACGCCGACATCCCGTAGATCAGCCCGAAGTTGATGACCTTCGCGTACCGCCGCTCCTCCGAGCTCACCTCGCGCGGATCGCGGCCGAAGATCTCCGCCGCCGTGGCGCGGTGGATGTCCTCGCCCCGGGCAAACGCATCGAGCAGGCCCTGATCCTCCGAGATGTGCGCCATGATCCGCAGCTCGATCTGCGAGTAGTCCGCCGAGACGATCTGGTGTCCCGGCGGCGCGACGAACGCCTCCCGGATGCGCCGCCCCTCGGGCGTGCGCACCGGAATGTTCTGCAGGTTCGGGTCGTTCGATGCCAGCCGGCCAGTGACCGCGGTCGCCTGGCCGTAGTTGGTGTGCACGCGGCCGGTCCTCGGGTTGACCATCCGCGGCAGCTTGTCGGTATAGGTCGATTTCAGTTTCGAGAGCGCGCGGTACTCGAGCAGCGTCTTCGGCAGCGGGTAGTCGAGCGCGAGCCGCTCGAGCACGTCCTCGTCGGTCGACGGCGCCCCGCCCGGCGTCTTCTTCACCACCGGCAGCTTCAGCCGGTCGAAGAAGATCTCGCCGATCTGCTTCGGCGAGTTGAGGTTGAACGGCTGACCGGCCTCGCGGTACGCCCGCTCCTCGAGCTCGAGCATCTTCTGGCCGAGCTCGCGGCTGTGGGCCTCGAGCCGTGCGCCGTCGATCAGCACGCCGTTCCGCTCCATCCGGAACAGGATCTCCCGCACCGGCATCTCGATCGACCCGTAGACGTACGCGAGCTTCCCGTCCGCCGCCACCCTCGGGTACAGGACCCGATGCAGCCGCAGCGTGACGTCGGCGTCCTCCGCCGAGTACTCGGTGGCGCGCTGGACCTCGACCTCCTCGAACCCGATCCGGCCCGCCCCTTTGCCCGTGACCTCGTCGTAGGTAATGGTCCGGAGGGCGAGATGGCGCGCGGCGAGCGCGTCCATGTCGTGGCGGGCGTTGCTCTCCAGCACGTAGGACTCGAGCAGCGTGTCGTGCACCACGCCGGCGAGCCGCACGCCGTGGTTCGCGAGCACGTGCTGGTCGTACTTGAGGTTCTGGCCGATCTTCGGCTTCGATCCGTCCTCGAGCCAGGGCTCGAGGAGCGCGATGGCGCGCTCGATCCCGAGCTGATCCGGCGCCCCGGCGTAGCGATGGGCGATCGGGAGATAGGCCGCCTCGCCCGGCGCGACCGAGAACGACACGCCGACGAGCTCGGCGACGAACGGATCGAGCGAGGTCGTCTCGGTGTCGACCGACGCGAGCTCCGCGCGCTCGATCTTCGTGAGCCACCGCGCGACGTCGGGCTCGGTGAGCAGCGTCTCGTAGCGGCGCGGCACGTCTGCGGGCGCGACGATGGGCGCAGGGGCGGGCGCGGGATCCCCGGACCCCTCCACCTCCCGCAGCCAGCTCTTGAACCCGAAGCGCCGGAAGAGCGCGCGGAGCTTCGCGCGGTCCCGCTCACGCGGCGCCAGGTCGGCGACCTTGAACGGCAGCGCGAGATCGGTCTTCACCGTCACGAGCTCTCGCGCCTTCGGCAGCCAGTCGCGGACCTTCCGGAGATTCTCCCCGGCGACGCCCGGGATCTCGCCGGCGTGCGCGAGCACGCCCGCCAGCGAGCCGTACTGCGCGAGCCACTTCGCCGCGGTCTTCGGGCCGACCTTCTCGACCCCGGGAATGTTGTCGACCGCGTCGCCGACCAGCGCGAGGTAGTCGACGATCCGGTCCGGGGCGACGCCGAACTTCGCTGTCACGCTCGCCACGTCGAGCGTCTCGTTCGACATGGTGTTGATGAGCGTCACGTGCGGGTCGACGAGCTGCGCGAGGTCCTTGTCGCCGGTCGAGACGACGGTGCGGATGCCCTGGCTCGCGGCCTCGCGCGCGAGCGCGCCGATCACGTCGTCGGCCTCGACGCCGTCGACCACCAGGAGCGGCCAGCCCATCGCCCCGATCGCCTCGAGGAGCGGCTCGATCTGGGCGGCAAGGTCGTCGGGCATGGGCGCGCGGGTCGCCTTGTACTCGGGATAGACCTGGTCGCGGAAGGTCTTGCCCTTGGCGTCGAACACGCAGCCGAGGAAATCTGCCTTGTAGTCGCCCACCAGCCGCCGTAGCATGTTCAGCACGCCGTAGATGGCGCCGGTCGGCTCGCCCGCGGCGTTGCGCAGATCCGGCAGCGCGTGGAACGCGCGATACAGGTAGGACGAGCCGTCGACGAGGACCAGCAACCTTGACACGAGCGCGATGGAAGACCGAGTGAAGAAGGAGAACCGCCCCGGCAAACTGCCCAAGCTGGTCGCCGCGGGCATGGACTCGCGCGCCTACACCGCGCGCGAGGCGTGGCAGCTGTTCGCGATTATGTCAGAGTTCGTCGAGGCGACCGAGCGCCTCGACGAGGTGCGGCCGGCGGTATCGATCTTCGGCAGCGCGCGCACCCCGCCCGACCACCCCTACTTCGCGCTCGCCGAGCGCATCGCGCGGCTGCTCTCCGACTCCGGATTCACGGTGATCTCGGGCGGCGGCGCCGGCATCATGGAGGCCGTGAACCGCGGCGCGTACTTCGGCAAGTCGCCGGCGGTCGGCCTGAACATCGAGCTGCCGCGCGAGCAGTACGGCAACACCTACCAGGACATCAGCCTGTCGTTCCGCCACTTCTTCGCCCGCAAGGTGACCTTCGTCCGCTTCGCCAGCGCCTACGTCGTGATGCCCGGCGGCTTCGGCACGCTCGACGAGCTCTTCGAGGCGCTGACGCTGGTGCAGACCGGCAAGACCCGCAAGATGCCGATCATCCTGGTGTGGGAGCCGTTCTGGCGCGGGCTGCTCGAATGGTTCCGCGACCGGCTCGTGACCGAGCGCATGATCGATCCCGAAGACCTGGACCTCGTCCAGGTGCACAACGAGCCGGCCGAGGTCGTGGAGACGATCTTCCGGCACTACGAGAACCGCGCGTTCGTGCCGTCCCCCGCCGAGCGCGAGACGTTCCTCAACCTCTGAGCCGGGCGGGCGCGCGAGTCGAATCTGCTAAACTCCGCCGCACTTGCCGGGCCGCCACGAATGCGTCGCTTTCTTATCGCGCTGATGGTATTCGCGTTGATTCCCGCAGCTGCGCAGCAGATCCCGCCGCCGCCGACGCTCGAACCGGTCCCCGAGCCGCCGCCGCAGGTCGGCCTGGATGCCGAGCCGAGCGAGCCCGGCCCGACGCTCACCGCGCCCGGCTCGAAGGTCGAGACGTTCACCATGCCGGACGGGACGCAGGTCATCCGCGTCACCGACCCGAACGGCTGGGAATACCACCTCGTCGAGGCGACGCCCGGCTCGCCTGGCGGCGCCGGCACGGTCACCGGGGACTTCGGCACGCGCCCCCCGATGTGGACCATCCTGCAGTGGTGAGCGGCGCGACCTACAACCGTGACGAATGTCGGTCTACACCAAGGTCACGGAACGCGAGCTCGGCGACTGGCTGAGGGCGTACCCGGTCGGCACGCTCGTTGAGCTCAAGGGCATCGCCGCCGGGATCGAGAACACCAACTATTTCGTCACCACCACCCACGGCCGCTACGTCCTGACGCTGTTCGAGCGGCTGCCGGCGAAGGACCTGCCCTTCTACCTCGGCCTCATGGCGCATCTCGCGCGCCACGGGATCCCGTGCCCGTCGCCGCTCGCCGACCGCTCGAACCGGCTGCTCTCGGAGCTCAACGGCAAGCCCGCGGCGCTCGTCACGCGCCTGCCCGGCGCCGTCGTGGCGCAGCCCGCGGCGGCGCACTGCGCCGAGGTCGGCGCGGTGCTCGCGAACATGCACCTTGCGGGCCAGTCCTACGCCGGCGACCTCGAGAACCCGCGCGGACCCAGGTGGTGGCGCGAGACGGCGCCGCAGGTCGCGCCGTTCCTCGACGGGCACCGCCGGCGGCTGCTCGAGGCCGAGCTCGCGTTCCAGTCGCGCCATCGCCTCCGCGAGCTGCCGCGCGGGCCGGTCCACGCCGATCTCTTCCGCGACAACGTGCTGTTCGACGGAACGCGCATCGGCGGCGTGGTCGACTTCTACTTCGCCGGCGTCGACGCGTGGCTCTTCGACGTCGCGGTGACGCTCAACGACTGGTGCGTGCACGCCGACGGCGAGGTCGACCGGCCGCGCGCCGCCGCGCTGCTCGGCGCCTACCGCGCGGTGCGCCCGTTCACCGTCGTCGAGCGCGGGGCGTGGCCGGTGATGCTGCGCGCGGCGAGCCTGCGCTTCTGGCTGTCGCGGCTCCACGACTTCCACCTGCCGCGCCCGGGCGAGCTCGTGCATGCGCACGATCCGGAGCACTTCCGCCGCATCCTCGAGCTGCGCATCCGCGACGAGCGCGACCTGCCCTGGGTCGACGCGGAACGATGCTGATCGTTCCGGCGCGCCACGGCTGGCGGTGGATGACGCGGGCGCTGCGCCTCCTCGGCAAGGCGCCGTTTGCGTGGGTCCTGGTGTCGATCACCTACTGGGTCGTGATGGGGGTGGTCGCGCGTCTGCCTTACGTCGGCCTGGCGGCCGGGTCGCTCGTGATGCCGGCGATCGCGGTGAGCTTCCTCGCGATGTGCCGCGAGCTCGACCAGGGTCGACCGCTCGAGCCGAAGCTCGTCGCCGCCGGGTTCCGCCGCAACCTGCCGGCGCTGGTGACCCTCGGCGGCCTCTACCTGGCGGCGACGCTCGCGATCTTCGCCGCGACCTGGCCGATCGACGGCGGCACGCTTGCGCGCTGGATGCTGTTCGGGACGGTGGCCCCCGTCGACGGCGGAGAGGACGCGTTCTTCTGGGCGCTCGTGGCCGCGTTCGCGCTCTGGGTGCCGGTGCAGCTCGCGTTCTGGTTCGCGCCGCCGCTGGTGGCGTGGGAGGCCATGTCGGCGACCAAGGCACTCTTCTTCAGCTTCTTCGCGGCGGTCCGCAACTGGGCGGCGTTCCTCGTCTTCGCGGCGGTGGCCGGTGGCGCAGCCGCGGCCGCCACGGCGCTGCTGTTCAACCTCCAGCGGATGCGGGCGGGTCCCGGCGTCGTGCCGACGGTCGTGTTCCTGGTCCTGGTGGCGGCGATTCCGCTCTACTACGCCACCCTGTACGCGAGCTACCGCGACGTCTTCCCCGCCGAGCCGCCGCCGGAACCGACGCCGCCGGCACCCCGCTGACGCGCTGCACCATTTGACCAGGGTCAAATGGCGACGACGGCCCGATTGCGGCCGCCTCGAGCGGGGTCTAGACTTCAAACCGTGGTTCAAGTTTCGAACGCGAGTTCGATTACGCAGGGCGCCGCGCGACTCCGCCGCCGGAGCGAGGCCCGTCGGCTCGACATCCTGCGCGCCGCCGCCCGAGTCTTCCGGCGCCGCGGCTTCGCCGCAGCGGGCATGCGCGAGATTGCGGACGAAGCCGATCTCTCGCCGGGCAATCTCTACTACTACTTCAGCGGCAAGGACGAGATCCTCTACTTCTGCCAGGACCGTACCCTCGAGCAGCTGCTGGCCGCGGCCGCCGCGGCGCGCGCGTCCGGCGCGCCGCAGCCGGCGCAGCTCCGCACGGTCATGCAGGCGCATCTCCGCTGCATGCTGGACGAGCTCGAGGGCGCGACCGCGCACCTCGAGCCGGAGGCGCTGCCCGAGGGCTTGCGTCGCCAGATCGTCGCGAAGCGCGACGCCTACGAGCGGGCGATCCGCGCCCTCGTCGCCGAGGGCGTCGAGCGTGGCGCGTTCGCCCCGTGCGACCCGGCCTTGGTCACGCGCGCCATCCTCGGCGCGATGAACTGGACGGCGCGCTGGTACCGGCCCGACGGCCCGCAGCCGGTCGGCGAAGTCGCGGCCCCGCTGGCCGACTATCTCGCGCGGGGCCTCCTCCCGGCGCCTTCCCCCGGAGGTGGTGCATGAGCCCGCCGGGCCGTCCCAAGGGCGAATCCCGAACGCGCGAGCCGCGAGGGTAGTCCAATGAGCGCGGTGCCCGACCAGGTCCACCTGCGAGTGCGCGTGAACGGCGAGGACACGCCGGTGTCGTTCGCGCCCTACAAGACGCTGCTCGAAGTGCTGCGCGAGGACCTCGGACTCACCGGCACCAAGCACGGCTGCGAGCTCGGCGAGTGCGGCGCCTGCGCGGTGCTGATCGACGGCGAGCCGCAGCTCTCCTGTCTGGTCCTCGGGCTCGAGTGCAACGGACGCGCCGTCGAGACCGTCGAGGGCCTCGCGCGCGGACCCGAGCTCCACCCGCTGCAGGCGGCGTTCGCCGATCTCGGCGCGGCGCAGTGCGGGTACTGCACGCCGGGAATCCTCATGACCGCGAAGGCGCTGCTCGAAAAGGAGCCGACGCCGAGCCGCGACCGGATCAGGGAAGCGCTCGCGGGGAATCTCTGCCGCTGCACCGGGTACCAGCAGATTTTCGAGGCGGTCGAGGAAGCGGCGCGGCAGATGACCGAAGCGCGCGCGCGCTGAGCAAACATGGCGGTCCTGATCATCGGCGGAGGACTGGTCGGCTCGCAGATCGCGCGCCTGCTCGTCGCGGCGGGCGAGCGGCCGGTCATCATGGATCGCGCCGCGCAGCCGCAGGCCCTGGCCGACATCGTCGAGCTCTCGCAGGTGCGCATCGTCGCAGGCGACGTGCTGCGGCCGGCGACCCTCGAGGAGGCGATCCGCGAGCATCGGATCACCGACATCGTCCACACCGCCGCCAACCCGTTGCTGACGCTCGGCGCGCAGCGCGATCCGCGCGGCGCGATCGAGCTGAACGTCATGGGGACGGTCAACGTGCTCGAGGCCGCGCGCGCGCACGGCGTGACGCGCGTGGTGGTGGCGAGCTCGAACGTGCTGAACCACTTCCTCGCCGGCGGCGAAGGCAAGGGCGACCCGGCGCGCGAGGAGGCGTTCATGCGCCCGACGACCTTCTACGCGACCACCAAGCAGGCGATCGAGAACCTCGGGCTCAACTATGCGCAGTGGTGCGGCGTGGATTTCGCGGCGGTCCGCTACGGCGCGGTCGCCGGCCCGTGGCGCGGTGCGGGCGGCGGCGGGCCGAGCAACGCCCTGCGCGAGGCCGTCGAGTGCGCGCTGCGCGGCGAGGAGGCGGTCGTGCCGGCGGCGGGGCTCGAGTGGGTGTACTCGAAGGACGCAGCGCGCGGCACCATCCTCGCGCTCCGCGCGAAGGCGCTGGCGAGCCGCGTGTTCAACATCACGATGGGTTACGTCTGCGGGCCCGACGAGCTTGCCGCCGCCTTCAAGGCGGCGATCCCGGGCGCACGGGTTCGAATCGGAACGCCGACGGCGAGCGCGCCCTCGATGCCGGACATGGTTCGCGCATCGGACTTGACGCTCGCGAAGGAAGTGCTCGGCTTCACGCCGCAGTACCGGATGCCGGACGCGGTCCGCGAGCTCGCGGACTGGTACCGCAGGCGCGCGGCGCCGGCCGGCACGGCACGAAAGGAGCACCCATGAAGCTCAAACGGATCCTGGATGGCGACGGCCACATCATCGAGCGCGACAAGGAGATCTTCGAGTATCTCGAGCCGCCGTACGCGGGCAACACCACGCTCCTCGGGTACCCGTTCTTCCCGACGCTCGACGGGTACAACCGCGGCGCGATCCTCGCCCGGCTGGGCGTCTACCCGTCCTACGACATCACGGCGCAGACCTGGATCGACGTGCTGGACAAGGCCGGCATCGAGTCCACGGTGCTCTATCCGACCGCCGGTCTCGCGTTCGCGATGATCCAGGACCCGGTGTGGGCGACGGCGCTCGCCCGCGCGTACAACAACTGGTTCACCGATCGCTACTACAGGAAGAGCAAGCGACTGCGCGGCATGGCCCTCGTGCCCCTCCAGGACGTTCCGGAGGCGGTGAAGGAGCTGCGCCGCGCGGTGACCGAGCTCGGCATGGTCGGCGCGGTGCTGCCCGCGAACGGCGCGGACATCGGCATCCGCAAGGGACTCGGCCATCCCGACTTCTGGCCGGTCTACGAGGAGGCCGAGCGGCTGAACGTCCCGGTCGCGACGCACGGCGCCCCGTCGATGAACCTCGGCTTCAACTTCTTCACCCACTTTGCCATGACCCAGGCGCTGGAGCATCCGTTCTCGCAGATGATCCAGATCACGAGCTTGGTCATGGAGGGGGTGTTCGACCGCTTTCCGAAGCTGCGGGCCGGGTTCCTCGAGGCCGGCACGGGCTGGGTACCCTACATGATGGACCGCCTCGACCGCGCGTTCGAGGTGTCGGCCGCGAACGGCCGCCGCGAGTACCCCGCGGCGTGCAAGACGCGGCCGAGCGAGATCTTCGCCTCCGGGCGGCTCTACTTCAGCTGCGAGGGCGGCGAGCCGAGCCTGCGCAATCTCGTCGACCGCATCGGGCACAAGACCCTGATGTTCTCCTCCGACTACCCGCACGAGAGCAACCTGGAGCGCGCCATGCACGAGATGGAGGAGATGCTCGAGCGGCACGATCTCTCGGACGAGGCGAAGCAGGGGCTCTTCTGCGACAACATCGAGGCGTTCTATGGCCGCTAGCCCCAAGCGACGCTTCGACGTCATCGGCCGGCCGCGCCGGCGCGTGGACGGCCGGGCGAAGGTCGTCGGCCAGACCCGGTTCGCCGACGACATCATGCTGCCGCGCATGCTGCACGCGAAGCTCCTGCGCTCGCCCCATCCGCACGCGGTGATCGAGTCCATCGACACGTCGCAGGCGCAGGCCCATCCGGGCGTGCACCTCGTCCTGACCGGCAAGGACTTCCCGATCACCTTCGGCATCCTGCCGGTCACGCAGGACGAGTACCCGCTCGCGCCCGAGCGCGTGCGCTACGTCGGCGACCCGGTCGCTGCGGTCATCGCCAAGGACGAGCAGACCGCGACCGAGGCGCTCGACCTGATCGACGTGAAATACCGCCCGCTCGCGACGATCGCGAGCGCGGAGGAGGCGCTCGCCACCCCCGAGCCGCGCATCCACGACTACGGCGAGCAGGGCAACATCCATCGCCTGCAGGCGTTCGAGTTCGGCGACGTCGAGGCCGCGTTCGCAGGCTCGGACCACGTCTTCGAGGACCTGTTCTTCTACGAGGGCAACACCCATTTGCCGATCGAGCAGCACGCCTCGGTCGCGGCGGTCGATGGCGAAGGGAAGCTCACGCTGTGGTCGAGCACGCAAGTGCCGCACTACATCCACCGGGCCCTCGCGCGGGCGCTGCAGCTGCCCGCCGCGCACATCCGCGTCATCGCGTGCCCGAACGGCGGCGGCTTCGGCGGCAAGTGCGACCTCCACAACCACGAGATCGTGGTCTCCAGGGCGGCGCTGCGGCTGGGTCGCCCGGTCAAGATCTGCCTCACCCGCGAGGAGGTGTTCTACATGCACCGCGGCCGGCACCCGGTGCTGATGAAGATGCGCACCGGCGTGACGAACGACGGCCGGCTCACCGGCATGCATCTCCAGACGCTGGTCGACGGCGGCGGCTACGGCTCGTACGGCGTCGCGAGCACCTTCTACACCGGCGCGCTGCAGACCGTGACCTACGAGCTGCCGCGGTACAAGTTCGAGGCGTGCAGGACGTTCACCAACAAGCCGCCGTGCGGCCCCAAGCGCGGCCACGGCACGCCGCAACCGCGCTTCGGCCAGGAAGTGCAGCTCGACAAGATCGCCGAACGCCTGCAGATGGATCCGGCGGAGCTGCGGCTCAACATCGTCGCGAAGCCGAACTCGCTCACCGCGAACTGGCTGAAGATCGGCTCGATCGGGCTCGCCGAGTGCATCCGCCGGGTGGTCGCGTCGTCCGATTGGACGAAGCGGTTCCGGAAGCTGTCCGCGGGCCGCGGCGTGGGTCTCGCCTGCGGCGCGTACCTGTGCGGCGCGGGCCTGCCGATCTACTGGAACAAGATGCCGCAGTCGGGCGTGCAGCTCCTCCTCGATCGCAGCGGCCAGGTCACGGTGTTCTGCGGGGCAACCGAGATCGGCCAGGGCTCGGACGACGTCCTCGCCGCGATCGTCGCCGAGGTGCTCGGGATCGACCCCTACGACGTGCGGCTCGTCACCGGCGACACCGGCCTCACCCCGGTCGACCTCGGCTCCTATTCGAGCCGCGTCACGGTGATGATGGGTCACGCCGCGATTCAGGCTGCGGAGAAGGTGCGCGAGCTCGTCGCCGACGCGGCGGCGCAGCACCTCGAGGTCTCACCCGAGCGCATCGTGCTCGCGCAGGGGCGCGTGTACCTCGCCGGAGATCCGGGGAAGGGCATGAGCTTCCGCGAAGCGGTCGAGCTCGCCGAGGCGAAGTTCGGCACGCTCGGCGCGGTCGGCTCCTACACGCCGCCCCGGTCGCCGGGGCGGTACAAGGGCGCCGGCGTGGGTCCGTCGCCCGCCTACTCCTACACTGCGTGCGTGGTCGAGGTCGAGGTGGACCAGGCGACCGGCTGGATCACCGTCCCCAAAGTCTGGATCGCGCACGACATCGGCCGGACGATCAACCCGGTGCTCGCGCGCGGGCAGGTCGAAGGGAGCGTGTACATGGGGCTCGCCGAGGCGCTCATGGAGGAGCAGATCTTCCGGCGCCTGCCGCCCAAGCTCTCCGGCGCGCTGGTGCACAAGATCCCGTCGCTGCTCGAGTACAAGAGCCCCACCTCGCTCGACATGCCCGAGGTCGTGACCGAGCTCGTCGAAGACCCCGATCCGAACTGCCCGTTCGGCGCCAAGGAAGCGGGGCAAGGACCGCTGCTCCCGGTGATGCCGGCGCTCGCGAACGCGGTCTACGACGCGGTCGGCGTGCGCATCGACGAGCTGCCGATCACGCCGGACAAGGTGCTCAAGGCGCTGGAGCTCAAGGCGCAGGGCAAGCCGGGGCGCATCGGGCCGGAGCGCTTCCCGCGCGTGCCGTATCCCGAGCCGCTGATCGTCCCGCCGCCGTGGGAAGGCGGTGACGGCAAGGAGGTGCCGAAGCCGGCAAGGCGACTCGAGGGAGTCCCCGCGTCATGATGCGGCTGCCCTGGTTCGCCTATCGCGCACCGCGCACCGCGGCGGAGGCGGCGCGCATTCTCGCCGGCGAAGGGGCGAACGCCATGCCGATCGCCGGCGGCACCGATCTGCTGCCCAACATGAAGCGCCGCCAGCAGGTGCCCGCGACGCTGGTCTCGCTGCGCCACGTCGAGGGCATGAAGAAGCTCGCGAACGGAACCGGCCTCGCGCTCGGCGCCGGGTTGACGCTGACCGAAGTCGCCGAGGCCGAGGTGGTGCGAGCCCAGTACCGGGCCCTGTGGCAGGCGGCGGCGCAGGTCGCGACGGTGCATCTGCGCAACATGGGCACGCTCGGCGGCAACCTCTGCCTCGACACCCGCTGCAACTACTACAACCAGAACTACGAGTGGCGCAAGGCGATCGACTTCTGCCTCAAGAAGGACGGCGAGATCTGCTGGGTCGCCACCGCGAGCAAGCGCTGCGTCGCGGTGTCCTCGACCGACTGCGCGCCGGCGTTGATCGCCCTGGGCGCGAAGCTGAAGCTCGTGTCCGCCGACGGCGAGCGCGAGGTCGCGGCGGCCGACCTCTACCAGAACGACGGGATCGACTACCTCACCCGGCGGCCGGACGAGATCCTCACCGAGGTGCGCCTGCCGCAAGCCTCCGGCTGGAAGTCGAGCTACTGGAAGCTGCGGCGCCGCGGGAGCTTCGATTTTCCGGTGCTGGGCGTCGCCGCCGCGGTGCGTGCAGCGCCCGACGGCACCGTCGCGGACGCGCGCATCGTGCTCGGTGCGGTCGCGTCGCGGCCGCTGGTCGTCACCCAGGCAGCGGCTGCGCTGGTCGGCAAGCCGCTCACCGGCGACGCGATCGCCGAGGCGGCGGCGAAGGCCGCGTCGCGCGCGAAGCCGCTGGACAACACCGATCTCGACATCTACTGGCGCAAGCAGGTCGTCGCCGAGTTCGTCGGCTACGCGCTCAAGGAGATCCGCGGCGACGACATGCGCGCGACGCGCGTGCGCTACGCGCGCCACGCGCTGTAACGCGCGCGCGGGGGAGAACTGCTGCGCCGGCGCCTAGGGCGCGACCGAAACGCCGCGCACCCCGTGGGTTTCGATCGCCCGGGCGACGAAGCCGGACGCCTTGACGTCGGCGACGAACTCGCGGAGGTACTGCGCGGCGGCGTCGCGGCCCCTGGGGCTGCCGATCGACTGCCGGACGGCCATGAAACGGCCGTCGAGCATTCGCGATCCGGGGAGCTTCTCGACGTCGGCCACGAGCCGCGGCTTGAGCCCGGCGAGCACGTCCAGCTTCTGCCCGACGAACACCTCGTACGAGCCCTGGATGCCCTCGGCGCGCACGAGCTCGGCGTGCTTCAGGTTGCGGCTGAGGAACAGGTCGTAGGCCGCCTTGTCCGCGACCGCGATCCGCACGCCCGGGCGATCCACATCGGCCATGGCGCGGATCGGCGATCCTGCCGGGACGAGATAGGTCGCTTCGATCTCCAGGTAGGCGGCCGAGAACGCGATCTCGTTCGCCCGCTGGGGCTCGTTGCCGAGAAAGGCGATATCCCAGGCGTCGACCCTGACGCCTTCGGCCAGCTTCCCGGCCTGGTCGAAGGGAACGAACTCGACCGGCACGCCGGCCCGCCGTCCGAGCTCGCGCGCGAGATCCGGCGCGACGCCGCCGGGCTCGCCCCCCTCCGGATCCTTCTTCACCAGCAGGAAGTTGCCGTAGTTGATCCCGGCGCGCAGCTTGCCCGTCGGCGCCAGCTCGGATCGCACCGCAGGGGAGGCTTGAGTCGTCATCACGAGGTCCGGTGGACGTTGAAGAAAAGCTTCGGCCCGCCGCGCCGCGCGTCGACCTTCGCCCGGCCCATCGCGGCGAGCACGTAGAGCATGTTCAGGGCCGCGAGCGCGTTCCGGACGTGGCGCGATCGCCGGGTCTTCTTCACCACGTCGCTCGTGGTGACGCCGCTCTTGCCCGCGAACCGCTTGTGGACGTAGTCCACCGCCGCGGCCTCGACCACGTTGAAGTTCCCCGCGCCGCGCTTGGAGCGCGAGAACGACAGCACCAGGAAGAAGCCCGCGCCGCTGAACGCGTGGTAGGTCTGCTTCTTGCCCGTGACGGCTCCGAGGTAGGTCAACCCCTGCACGAGTTTCTTCACGTTCATCGCATCCTCCGCATCGGAGCTCGGGCGCCGGAATCGCCGCAGGGCGCTCAATCTAGCACTTCGGGAGGGTCGGCGGAAAGCGCGGCGGCGCCGGGCCGCGCGGGGAGCGGGGGAAGCTCCCCCGCGGTCCACCGGCGCCGGCCGTGGCGGGCACTGAGCAAGTGTCTATAATCCGCCGCGGAGGAGGGCCCCACCATGCAGCAGCAAGCACGCTTCGTCGCGGCGCTGGCGCTCGCGGCGTTCTGCGCCGGCGCCGGCGCGCAGTACCCCAACAAGCCGATCCGCCTCGTCGTGCCGTTCCCGGCCGGCGGTGCAGCCGAGCTCGGCGCGCGCATCTTCGCGCAGCCGCTCGGCCAGGCGCTCGGCCAGCCGGTGATCGTCGAAGCCAAGCCCGGCGGCGACGGCGTGATCGCCGCCGACGCGGTGATGAAGTCCGCCCCCGACGGCTACACGCTCCTCTACGCGACCAACACGGCGTTCAACTGGGTTCCGGCGACGCGCAAGCAGCCGCCCTACGACCCGGTCGCGGATTTCACCCCGGTGTCGCTGGTCGGGTACTTCGGGTTCTTCCTCTTCACCCACCCGAGCGTGCCGGCAAGCTCGGTCGCGGAGCTCCTCGCCTACGCGCGCGCGAATCCCGGCAAGCTGAACGCCGGCACCGGCAACAGCACCAGCCAGCTCCTGACCGCGCAGCTGAAGCTCTTCGAGAAGCTCGACATCGTGCCGGTGCCCTACAAGGGCGATGCGCCGCTCACGATCGACCTGGTGGGCGGCCGCCTGCACATGGCGTTCGCCACGCCGGGGAGCGCGCTGCCGCAGGTGAAGGAAGGAAAGCTGCGGGCGCTCGCCGCGATGTTCCCGAACCGGAGCCCGCTCCTGCCGGAGGTTCCGACCGCGGCCGAGGCCGGGCTGGGCAAGCTGTCGATCACGCCCTGGGGCGGGGTCTTCGGCCCGGCGCGGATGCCGAAGGAGGCGGTCGATCGGGTGGCGCGGGGGCTCGCCGTGGTTCTCCAGCGCCCCGACGTCCGCGAAGGCCTCGGCAGGATCGCGTTCGACCCGCAGAGCT
The DNA here is from genome assembly GCA_050741515.1 of Burkholderiales bacterium. Taxonomy (GTDB): domain Bacteria; phylum Pseudomonadota; class Gammaproteobacteria; order Burkholderiales; family SG8-39; genus DATEDA01. The sequence continues at coordinate 3,087 of JBOIFD010000281.1, read as the reverse complement.
CGACACCGGAGGGCCTGGCGGCGTTCCTCAAGGTCCAGATCGAGGTCTGGCGCCGCACCGCGCAGGAGGTCGGCATCAAGCCCGAGTGAGGCGTTGCCGCACTCGCCCTGGCCGCACCGGCTACTTGATCGCCAGCGGGTTCACGGGCGAGCCGACCGCGCCGGTGATCGGCAGCGCCGGGGCGACGAACAGGAACTCGTAGCGGCCGTCCTCGCGGCAGTCTCTCGCGAGGTCGGCGAGGTGAAAGATCTCGCCGACCGTGAGCCCCATGATCGGGATCGCGATCCAGTGCCAGGGCTGGTTCGTGTCCTCGGTCTCGTTCGGCCGCACCTCGACGCCCCAGGTGTCGGTGACGACCGCCGCGACCTCGCGGCCGTGCAGCCAGTCGAGCGTCTCGAACGCGAGCCCGGGTGCGTCGCCGCCCGAATAGCCGTCCCAGGTCTTGGACGCGAGCTTGGCCTCGACGTGGCCGGTGCGGACGATGAGATAGTCGCCGCGCTTGACGTTGACCCGCTGCTTCGCTTCGGCCGCCTCGAGGATCTCGTTGGTGATCGCGAAGCCGTCGGGGAGCCACTTCTTGCCGAGGAGCGCCGCGACGTCGAGGAGCACCCCGCGGCCGACCATGCGGTCCTTGGTCTTCTCGATGCCGGCCTTCTGCGCGCCGGAGGTGGTCACGGTGCGGCAGTCGTAACCGTTCCACATGTGGTCCTCGTAGAAGATGTGGCCAAGCCCGTCCCACTGCGTGCCGCACTGGAGCGGCATGATCACGAGGTCGTCGGCGCCGCGGATCTTGCGATGGTCGAGGACCCCGGAGTACGCGTCGGTGCCGGTGCGCAGCATCACGTGCACCGGGTTGAAGCGACCGAGCGACGGATACTTCGACTTGCCGCCCTGCGGGCCCTTCGAGTCGAAGTTGAGCGCGAGCGAGAACACCTTGCCCCGGCGCACCAGCCGCGCGGCCTCGACGATGCTCTCGGGGCTGACGAAGTTGAGCGTGCCGAGCTCGTCGTCCCGGCCCCAGCGGCCCCAGTTCTTGAGCCGCTTCGCCGCGGCCCGCACGTCCTTGCGGGTGAGCTTGCGGTGCCTGGCGTCGAGGGTGTTCTTGAGCTTGAGCTTCGCGGCGGATCGCTTCGGCATCGTCTTGTTCCCGGGCGGGGAAAGGGAGCGCGCAGTCTAGCGAACGCGAACCGCCGGGGCAATCGCGTGCCCACCACCCGCGCTATCATCGAACCGATAGCCGACACCGCGGGGCGACGATGCCGAAGATGACCGGGGCCGAAGTTCTCGCCGACATGCTTGCCGGCTACGGCGTCACGCACGTGTTCATGGTGCCGGCGGTGCTGCGCCGGACGTTCGCCGAGATGGAGCGGCGCACCAGCATCCGGCGCATTCACACCCACGGCGAGAAGTCCGCGGCGTACATGGCCGACGGCTACGCGCGCGCGGCGGGCCGTCCCGGCGTCTGCATGGCGCAGGTCGTCGGCGCGCTCAATCTCGCGGCGGGCCTGCGCGACGCGTATCTCGCGCACTCGCCGGTGATCGCGTTCACCGGCGGGCGGGATCCGAAGACGAAGTTCCGCAAGGTCTACCAGGAGATCGACGACGTCCCGGCGTTCGCGCCGGTCACCAAGCTCAACGCCACGATCGACGCGGTGGAGCGCTTTCCCGACATGGTCCGGCAGGCGTTCCGCGCCGCGGTGTCGGGCACGCCCGGACCGGTGCATCTGCAGTTCCGCGGCAACGAAGGCCAGATCGACCAGGACGAGGCGGAGATGGCGCCGCTCTGCGAGCCGCAGTTCGCGCGCGTGCCGCCGTTCCGGCCGGAGCCCGATCGCGCCGCAGTGCTGGCGGCGCTCGAGCTGCTGCAGCGAGCAGCGCGGCCGGTCATCGTCGCCGGGGGCGGCGTGCGCGCCTCCGGAGCGGGGCGGGAGCTCGTCGGGCTTGCGGACAAGCTGGGAATCCCGGTCGCCACTTCGCTGAACGGCAAGGACAGCATCCCGGGAACCCACCCGCTCGCGGTCGGCGTGGTCGGCAGCTACTCGCGCGAGAGCGCGAACCGCGTGGTCGCGGCGGCGGATCTCGTCTGCTTCGTCGGCACCGAAGCGGGCGGGATGACGACCCACTTCTGGGCGGTGCCGAAGATCGGGGTTGCGGCCATCCAGATCGACATCGACCCGGAGACGCTCGGCCGGAACTATCCGTTGCAGGCGGCGGTGCTCGGCGACGCGAAGACGACGCTCGCGCGCATGGTCGAGCACGCCGACGCGCCGACCGCCGCGCGACGGCAGCCGTGGCGGCAAGAGGCGCGCTCGATCTGCGCGGCGTGGTCGGCGAAGTACCGCCCGCTGCTGGAGTCCGGTGCAGTGCCGATCCGGCCGGAGCGCATCTGCGGCGACCTCACGCGGCACGTGCCCGACGACGCGATCGTCGTCGTCGACACCGGTCACGCGGGCATGTGGATGGGCGGCATGTTCGACCTGCGCTCATCCGGGCAGGGCTATCTGCGCAGCGCCGGGCATCTCGGCTGGGCGTTCCCGGCGGGGCTCGGCGCGAAGTGCGCGTGCCCGGAGCGGCCGGTCGTGACGTTCACCGGCGACGCGGGGCTCTGGTATCACATCGGCGAGATCGAGACCGCCGCCCGCTGGCGCATGAACACCGTCACCGTCGTGAACAACAATGCGAGCGGCAACCAGTCGAAGCGCGGCTTCGACCGCGCCTACGGCGGCGAGCAGACCGAGAAAGCGCGCGAGCTGTGGACCTACCGCAAGGTCAACTTTGCCCGCATCGCGGAAGAGATGGGTGCGCTGGGGCTGCGGGTGGAAAAGCCGGCCGAGTTCGCGCCCGCGCTCGCCCGCGCGCTCGCCGCCGACCGTCCGGTCGTCATCGACGTCGTGACCGACATCGACGCGCTCGCGCCGACGGCGGTGGCGTAGCGATGCGCCAGGCACCCACCATCGCTTCCGACGGCGGCGGGCTGCGCCGCCTTTCGCGGCGGACGCGCCTCGCCGTCCTCTGGATCGTGGCGGGGGCGACGCTGCTCCTGGTGTTCGCCCACCGATTGCGGACGCCCATCTACAGCGTCTTCGC
>JBOIFD010000280.1:0-3240 GCA_050741515.1 Burkholderiales bacterium | reverse complement strand
AGCTCTGCGATCATCCGATGGTGACGATGGTGCTGTGAGGCGGTGATGGTCGATCGATCAGGGGTGACGGGCGGCCGGGACGCGACGGCGGCGGTCGCCTTCGGCCAGGCTCGCCCCGCACGGATCGTCGATCACCCATCCCTCGTCAGCCGCCTGCTCGGCCGAGTGCCCTACGACCAGGCGTACGCGGACATGCGCCGCTTCACCGCGACGCGCAACGCCGCGACGCCGGACGAGCTGTGGCTGCTCGAGCACCCGCCCGTGTACACGGTCGGACAGGCCGGGCGGCTCGAGCATCTGCTGCGGGCGACGGCGGTCCCGGTCGCGCGCGTCGATCGCGGCGGGCAGATCACTTTCCACGGCCCGGGGCAGCTCGTCGCGTATGCGCTCCTCGACCTGCGCCGGCGCAGCCTCACGGGACGCCGGCTCGTCGCGGCGCTCGAGCAGGCGGTGATCGACCTCCTCGCCGACTATGGGATCGTGGGCGAGCGGCGCCCGGGCGCGCCGGGCGTGTACGTCGCCGGCGCAAAGATCGCGGCGCTCGGCCTGCGAGTGCGAACCGGCTGCAGCTATCACGGCCTCGCGCTGAACGTCGCGATGGATCTCGCGCCGTTCCGCGACATCGATCCCTGCGGTTACGCCGGGCTCGATGTCACGCAGCTCGCGGATCTGGGCGTGGCGCTGGGCGTCTCCGACGTCGCGGAGCCGCTCGCCGCGCGGGTCGCGGCGGCGCTCCGGACGAGCGGGCCCAAGGCATAGTCGGCCGCACCGCCCCATGAGCCACGTTCCGGACAAGCAGAAGGGCGCCGCCAAGACCGCGCGGATCCCGATCAAGATCGTCCCGGCCGAGCGGCTGCCGAAGCCGAGCTGGATCCGGGTCAAGGCCCCCGGCCCGGGGACGCGCTTCCACGAGATCAAGCGGATCCTGCGCGAGCAGCGGCTCCACACGGTCTGCGAGGAGGCGTCCTGCCCGAACATCGGCGAGTGCTTCGGCAAGGGCACGGCGACGTTCATGATCCTCGGGGACCTCTGCACGCGCCGCTGCCCGTTCTGCGACGTCGCGCACGGGCGGCCGCTGCCGCCCGACCCCGACGAGCCGCGGCACCTCGCGCAGACGGTGGCCCGCCTCGGGCTTGCCTACGTCGTGGTCACGAGCGTCGACCGCGACGACCTGCGTGACGGCGGCGCACGACATTTCGCCGACTGTATCCGCACGATCCGGGAACATTCGCCCCGGACGCGGATCGAAGTCCTCGTGCCCGACTTCCGCGGGCGGCTCGAGCCGGCGCTCGAGCGGCTGGCCGCGGCGCCCCCGGACGTGATGAACCACAACCTCGAGACCGTCCCGCGGCTCTACCGGCAGGCCCGGCCGGGCGCCGACTACGCCCACTCGCTCCGGCTGCTGCAGGCGTTCAAGGCCGGGCACCCGTCGGTCCCGACCAAGTCCGGACTGATGCTGGGCCTCGGCGAGACCGACGACGAGATCGTGCAGGTGATGCGCGACCTGCGGGCGCACGCCGTGGACATGCTCACGATCGGGCAGTATCTGCAGCCCTCGCCGCACCATCTGCCGGTCACCCGCTACGCGCACCCCGACACGTTCGCGACGTTCGAGCGGGAGGCGCGCTCGCTCGGGTTCGCCCACGCTGCGGTCGGGCCGATGGTGCGATCGAGCTACCACGCCGACCAGCAGGCGCAGCAGGCCGGCGTGGTCTAGCGGCAGCTCGCGAGACGCTCCGGACGCGGAAGAGGAGGTGAAGATGGGGTTCGCGTCGACCTACCGCTGTGCGGCCCGGTTCGCCGTAGCCGCGGCCGCGGCGGCCCTGGCCACCACGGCCTCGGGCCTCGAGATCGATCAACCCGCGCCCGAGCTCGACGTCCGGCTCCTCAGCGGCAAGGTCCTCAAGGCGAAGGACCTGCGCGGCAAGGTCGTGATCAACATGATCTGGGCGACCTGGAGCCCCGCGGCGCGGATGGAGCTCCCGGAGATCCAGCGCCTGTATCAGGCGCACCGGGAGAAGGGCCTCGAAGTCGTGGCGCTGTCGATCGACGAGAACGTCGGCGAGGTGCGCGAGTTCTGGCGCAAGCGCGGGTACTCGCTCCCGGTGGCGATGCGGAGCGAGGCGTTCTTCGAGGGCTACGGGCGCGTCAGCACCACGCCGATGTTCTACGTCGTCGACCGGCACGGGGTGCTGCGGCACCGCATCGCCGGACCGATCGCCGCGGACAAGCTCGAGGCGATGCTCAAGCCGCTGCTCGCGGAGCCGCCACCCGGATCGCGCGTCGCGAAGCACTGACGCGACGCTGGTCGCGTCATCCCCGCGGACGCGGGGATCCGCGGGGATCCACTGCCAAGTTCGAGCACGATTCTTGCCGCGCGTTCGCGGGCGGCGGATTTTCGCCGCCGGAGCGTGCTGAAGCTCACTTCCCGCGCGGGCGCAGGCTGGATCGATGACGACATGACCGCCGACAATTTCGCGGACCATTGTCGGGAGAACCGACGGATGCGATCCAGAACGGCGATTGCCGGAATCTGCGCCGGCCTTGTCATCTCCGGCGCCGCGCGCGCCCTGACGCTCGTCGACATCAGCAACCAGGACGCCGTCGCCGGGATCAAGGACGCGCTGATCCAGAGCTCGAGCCGGGCGGTGTGGCAGCTGTCGGCGATCGACGGCTTTCTCGGCAACGACAAGGTCCGGATCCCGCTCCCCGAGTCGCTGAAGCGCGTCGAGCGCGTGATGCGGATGGTCGGCAAGGGCAAGCAGGCGGACGAGCTCATCACGAGCATGAACCGCGCCGCCGAGATGGCGGTGAAGGAGGCGACGCCGCTGCTCGTGAGCGCGGTGAAGGGCATGTCCGTCGGGGACGCGAAGGGGATTCTCACCGGCGGCGACGATGCGGCGACGCAGTATTTCAAGCGCAAGACCGCCGACCCGCTGGCGCAGCGGTTCCTGCCGATCGTCAGGCGGATGACGGCGAGGGTCGAACTCGCTCAGCAGTACAACCACCTCGCCGGCCAGGCAGCGCAGTGGGGCCTGGTGCGCAGGGAGGACGCCGATATCGACGAGTACGTCACGCGCAAGGCGCTCGACGGGCTGTTCGTGGTCATTGCCGAACAGGAGCTCTCGATCCGCCGGGATCCGATGGGCGCGGCGACGAGCGTGGCGAAGAAGGTCTTCGGCGCGCTCCAGTAGGCGCTATCCGCCACGGCCTTTCAGCAGCCGTACGTCGGTAACGAGG
>JBOIFD010000279.1:0-20444 GCA_050741515.1 Burkholderiales bacterium | reverse complement strand
GTGCAGGCCGCCGCGCCGCCCAAGGCTGCGCCAGCGCCGGTCGTGCGCGGGCCGGCGTCGGACGCCGCCACGATGGACGCCTACAAGAAGCAGGTGGCTCGGCACATCCACGCGAAGAACGCGCGCGAGCGCGCCGCCTCGCTGCCGCCGATCCTGAAATCGGTGGTCGTGCTCAACATCAGCATCGACCGGGACGGCAAGCCGGTCAATGTGGCGGTGATGCGTTCCAACGGGCACAAGGACGTGGAGGAGGTCGCGCTGCGCAGCGTGCACCGCGCCGCGCCGCTCCCGGCGCCGTCGGCAGCCGTGCTCGGCAACCGCGAGACCGTGACCTTCGTCGAGACCTGGCTGTTCCGTCCCGACGGGCTCTACCAGGTCCGCAGCGTTGCCGAGAACCAGCGCCTGGTCGTCCCGCCGTCGAGCGTCGCGACGCGGAAGAAGGGCACCAAGTAAGTCCACGCGCGGCGGCCTGACGGCGCCGCCGCGGTCCATTCCACTCGCGCCGGTCGCGGAGTCCGCGACCGGCGCGAGCGCATTGTGCGGGCGCTTTTGCCGCGCCCGCTGCTGCGCCCCTGCTACACTGCGCGCCGGCCCAATCGAGACGCGCCGCCAGTGCCCGCCAATCGCCAGATCCTGCTCGTCAGCCGACCTGACGGCTGGGTCACCGAAGCGAATTTCAAGCTCGAGGCCACGCCGCTCCCGGAGCCCGGCGAAGGCCAGTTCCTGGTCCGCAATCACTGGCTCTCGCTCGACCCGTACATGCGCGGCCGCATGGACGCGAAGAAGTCGTACGCCAAGTACGTCGAGCTCGGCGAGGTGATGACCGGCGGGACGGTCGGCGAGGTGGTCGAATCGCGGCACCCGCGCTTCGCCAGGGGCGAGCTCGTGACCGGCGCGTTCGGCTGGCAGGAGTACGCCGTCTCCGACGGCACGGGCGTGCGCAGGGTGGACGGCGCGAAGGCGCCGCCCTCCTATGCGCTCGGCGTGCTCGGCATGCCCGGCGTCACCGCCTGGATGGGCCTGGTCGACATCGCCCAGCCGCGGCCGGGCGAGACCGTCGCCGTGTCCGCCGCCTCGGGCGCGGTCGGCAGCGTGGTCGGACAGCTCGCGAAGCTCAAGGGCTGCCGCGCGGTCGGCATCGCGGGCGGCAAGGCCAAGTGCGACTACGTCGTGGGCGAGCTCGGGTTCGATGCCTGCGTCGACTACAAGGCGGGCCGGCTGCGCGACGACCTGCAGGCCGCGGCGCCGAAGGGCATCGACGTGTCCTTCGAGAACGTCGGGGGCGAGGTGCTGGATGCGGTCCTGCCGCTGATGAACCCCGCCTCGCGCATCACGATCTGCGGGCTCGTCTCGCAGTACAACGCGACCGAGCCCCACGGCGTCAAGAACCTCCGCTCGGTGCTCGTCAACCGCATCCGCATGCAGGGCTTCATCGTGAGCGACCGCATGGAGCTCTGGCCCCGCGCGCTCGAGGAGCTCGGCCGCTGGGTGGCCGAGGGCAGGATCAAGTACCGGGAGACGGTCGCGCACGGGCTCGAGAGCGCGCCGCGGGCGTTCATCGGCATGCTGCGCGGCGAGAACCTCGGCAAGCAGCTCGTGAAGTTGGTCTAACGAAGGTCACAGAGGACACAGCGGAAATGATCGATGTCTATACCTGGCCGACCCCGAACGGCCACAAGGTCCACATCATGCTCGAGGAAACCGGGCTCCCGTACGCCGTGCACCCGGTCGATATCCAGTCCGGCGACCAGTTCAAGCCCGAATTCCTCAAGATCAGCCCGAACAGCAAGATGCCGGCGATCGTCGATCGCGAGGGGCCGGGCGGCAAGCCGATGGCGCTCGCCGAGTCGGGCGCGATCCTTTTCTACCTCGCGTCCAAGACCGGCAAGTTCCTGCCCGCGGACCTCCGCGACCGCTGGGCGGTGATGCAGTGGGTCATGTTCCAGATGGGGCACATCGGCCCGATGCTCGGCCAGGCGCACCACTTCCTCGGCTATTCGGTCGAGAAAATCCCCTACGCGATCGACCGCTACCGGAACGAGGCGAACCGGCTCTACGGCGTGCTCGACCGGCGCCTCGGCGCGAGCCCCTACGTCGCGTGCCGCGAGTACACCATCGCCGACATGGCGATCATGCCGTGGCTGCGCTCCTACGAACGGCAGGGCGTGAACATGGACGACTACCCGAACGTCAGGCGCTGGTTCGACAAGCTCAACGAGCGCCCGGCGGTGAAGCGCGCGCTCCAGGTCCTCGCCGACCGGCGCCGCACCGGGCCGCTCACGCCCGAGCAGCGCGAGGTGATGTTCGGGTCGGTCCAATACGCGCGCCGCTGAACCTCGGGAGGCGGGGATGGGAGCACTGAGCGGGAAAGTCGCCTGGGTCACGGGCGCCGGCAGCGGCATCGGACAGGCGGGTGCGATGGAACTCGCGAAGGCGGGTGCGACGGTCGTCATCTCGGGGCGCCGCGCCGAGGCGCTCGAGGACACGCGCAAGCTCGTGACCGCGGCCGGCGGCGAGATCGAGAAGCTGCCGCTCGACGTCGCGGACCGGAAGCAGGTCGCGCACGCGGCGAACGCGCTGCTCGAGCGCCACGGCCGCTGCGACATCCTGGTCAACAGCGCCGGCCTGAACGTCCCGAAGCGGCTCTACAAGGACCTCGTTCCGGAGGACTGGGACAAGGTGATCGGCATCAACCTCAACGGCGCGCTGTACTGCATGACCGCGGTGCTGCCCGCGATGCGGGCGCAGAAAGACGGCCTCGTGATCAACATCTCGTCGTGGCTCGGCCGCTGGGTCGGGTTCCTCGGCGGCCCGGCGTACGGCGCGAGCAAGCACGCGCTGGCGACGATCACCCACCACCTCAACCTCGAGGAGGGCGTGAACGGCGTCCGCGGGTGCGTGATCTATCCCGGCGAGGTCGCGACGCCGATCCTCAAGACGCGGCCGGTGCCGCCGGCGCAAGGCGACATCGACCGGATGCTGAAGCCCGCGGATCTCGGCCGCACGATCCGGTTCGTCGCTGAGCAGCCGCCGCACGTGTGCCTGAACGAGATCGTCATCACGCCGGCCTGGAACCGCCTGTACGTCGGCGGCAAGGAGCTCGCGCTCGGACCAAAGGTCGGTTAGGCGAGCCCCGGTTTTTTCTCGCCGAGCAGCTTGAAGGTGCCGATCGCCTTGGCGAGCAGCTTCCCGGCGGCGTCGCGCGCCTCGGACTCGCAGAACGCGGTGGACTGACCGGCGTGGAGCACGCGGGCCTCGGCGAGAATCCGATCCGAGTAACCGGCGTTCATGAATCCGACCGACATGTCGACGGTCAGCACGCCGCCGTCGAGCCCGTAGTGGCCGCGCACCGCGGCGCTCATCACGTAGTCGAGCATCGTCATCAGCACGCCGCCGTGCGCCGCGCCCCAGCTGTTGAGGAGCTCCGGGCGCTTGTCGACCCGGATCGCGGCGCGCTCCTTCGACTGCTCGGTGAGCTTGATGCCGAGGTGCTCGACGAAGGGAATCCGCAGCTTTGACAGCGGCGCGTTCATGGACCGGATGATCGCATCTCCGGCGACGCGTCTTCAAGTCCGGCGCCGCCGATCCCCGGCATGCACGATCCGTGCCGACGGTGACGTTTGCCGGCCGAGCCCGATCCGGTCGGCGGGCCGCCGGGTGTCGAAGCGGTCCTGCAGCGTCCGCTGGCCCTCGTGGTAGATCTTCGACACTTGTGCCCTCCGCTGGCTGGCCGGGCAGATGGTCCGCCGGGCCGCGCCCCAAAGGAATACGTACAATTGCGTCGCCCGCGCGGAGCGCGACCGTCAATCGCCGGTCGGCGCGATCCGGAACTCGACGACCGAGGACGTCTGCTCGAGCGCCTGCGCGAGCCGCGTCGCGTCCTGCTGGTCGTTCGACCGGATCACCATGCGGTACTCGAAGTGGCGCCCGTTGTCCTCCAGCCGGTAGCTCAGGTTGGCGACGCTGAAGTTGAAGCGGCGGACGAGCTCGCGCAGCTCCGGCTCCGGCATCACCACGTCGCGCGCGAACCGCACCTGGAAATGGGCGTAGAACTGCGTCGGCATCCACACCTCGATCCACCGGAACACCGCGAGAACGCCGAGCACCAGGACCGTGGCGACCGCGGTCGGGAAGTAGAAGCCGATGCCGGCGAGGATGCCGATCGCCGCCGTGACCCAGATCGATGCCGCAGTGGTGAGCCCGCGGACCGAAAGGCCTTCGCGGACGATCACGCCCGCCCCGAGGAAGCCGATGCCGGTCATGATGCCTTGCGCCATGCGCGTCGGATCGATCCGGATGATGTCCAGGGGTGCGGTGACGAACCACTGGCTCTGGTAGACGGTCACGAGCATGAGCAGGCTGGAGGCGACGCACACGAGCGTGTGGGTGCGAAAGCCGGCCGGGCGACCGTGGAAGCTCCGTTCGAGGCCGATGAGGCCGCCCGCAACCGTTGCGACGAGCAGGTGGATCACGATGTTGATGTCATCGCCTTGCACGGTTCTGGCCTTCCGCTTGGTCAAACCTCGTAGGCTATACGGCAGTCGCCCCGCCGTCGACGGCGATGATCTGCCCGGTGAGGTGCTGCGAAGCGTCGGAGGCGAGGAGGCAGGCGAGGCCCTTGAGATCCTCGTCGCCGCCCAGGCGCTGGAGCGGCGTCGCGGCGATGACGTCCGCGCTGATCTTCTCGAGCACGCCCCGGCTCATCTTCGAGGGGAAGAAGCCGGGCGCGATCGCGTTCACGGTGATGCCGTACTGGCCCCACTCGCCGGCGAGCGCGCGCGTGAAGTTCACCACCCCGCCCTTGGTCGTGTTGTAGCCGATGGTGCGGATCCGGTCGGGCAGGTTGCCGCGCAGCCCGGCGATCGACGCGACGTTGATGATGCGCCCGTAGCGGCGCGGGATCATCGACCGCTGGCCGACGGCCTGGGAGACGAGGAACGTCCCGGTGAGGTTGAGGCTGACGATCTTCTGCCACGCCTCGAGCGGGTGCTCCTCGGCGGGCGCGCCCCAGGTCGCGCCGGCGTTGTTGACGAGGACGTCGATGTGCCCGTAGTGCTGCAGCACCGCCTCGACCATCGGGACGATCGCCTCGGGCTCCGAGAGATCGCAGATGACCGGCAGCGCCTCCACCCGCTCGCGCGCGAGCTGGGCCTGCGCCTGCGCGAGCTCGTCGCCCTTCCGCGCGGTGAGCGCGAGGCGCGCGCCCATCTCGCCGAGCCCGGACGCGATCTGCAGGCCCAGGCCCCGCGAGCCGCCGGTGACCAGCGCGACTTTGCCGGTAAGATCCAAGAGCTTCTTCACGCTCATGACGCGAAAGACCCTCCGATGAACTGCGCGATGAGATACGCGCCGCCGCAACCCGCCCTCGAGCCGATCTTCCGGGCCGCGGTCGCCGTCGCCGCGCCCCGGCTCCTCGGCCGGACGCCCGCCGGCGAGCGGCGCATCGTCGACATCACCGGCGGCGAGATCTCGGGGGAGCGGCTCGCCGGCCGCATCCTGCCGGGCGGCGCGGACTGGCAGATCGTACGCGATGACGGCACTGCCGTGCTCGAGGCCCGGTACACGATCGAGACCGCGGACGGCGCGCTCGTGTACGTGCGCAACTTCGGCTATCGCCACGGACCGGCGGAGGTCCTGGCGCGGGTCATGAGCGGAGAAGAGGTCGACCCGGCGCGCTACTACTTCCGGGCGACGCCGGTGTTCGAGACCGCGGCGGCGCAGCACGCCTGGCTCAACCGGACGGTCGCGGTGTGCTCGGGAATGCGGACGCGGGAGCGCGTGATCCTGGACGTCTACGCCGTCGTCTGAGCGCCGGCGAGGATCTCGGTCGTCGCTGCCGCGAGCGTAGCGTTCATCCAGCGCGCGGTCGGAAGGAACCCGCCGAAGCTGAAGAAGTGGGCGCCGACGACGTTGCAGGCGTCGTGGCTTTCGCAGTAATGCGCGATCGCCAGCAGCTGCTCCCCCGGGTCGGTGTGGCTCACGATCCGGACCACCCCCACGCCGAGGCTGCGCAGTGCGCGCAGCGAGGCGCTGACGCCGCAGCGCTGCGCATAGCGGAGCAGCGCGACGGGCTCGGTCGGCCCCGCGATCCCCACGTAGACTGACACCGCCGGCGCGGTCCGCGCGAGCGCGGCGCAGTACTCGACGACGCGCGCGGGCACGAACGAGAACTGGGTCACCACGTAGGCGCCGAGGCCCTGCGCAGCGATCGCGGCGAGCTTCTCGTGCAGCGCAGCGTTCAACACCGCCGGCGGGATCCGCGGATGGCCTTCCGGGTAGCCGGCGATCCCGACCTCGCGGATGCCGGCTTCGGCGAGCAGTCCGTCGCGGAGCACCGTCAGCGCGTCCGGATACGGCCCGCGCGGCTGGGGCTCGTCGCCCCCGATCAGCAGCACCCGCCGCACGCCGTGCTCCTGCACGGCCGGCGCGAGAAAGCCGGCGAGCTCCGCGCGCGACGCGATCCGCCGCGCGGCAACGTGCGGGACCGGATCGAGCCCGGCGGCGCGGATCGCACGCAGGCCTTCCAGCGTCGCAGCGATGGAATGCTTCGGAAGCGCCGTGACATAGACTCTCGCGCCCGCGGGCAACAGCGCGGCTGCCTCCGCGACCCGGTCCCGTTCCCGCAGCGCGAGCTCGATCGAGCCGTTCGACGCCAGTTCGGCGATCCGCGCCGAAGTCCCGCGGGCGGCGTCGCGCGGGCCGCGGCGGCGTTCAGTCCCGTTTTCTGGAGACGACATACGACTCGTCCAGGAACCAGAGGCCGCCGTGCTTCTGCAGCACCTCGCGGGTGGCGTCGAGATAGCGCCGCTCGCCGAGCGCCTGCGTGAGCCGCTCCTCCTCGATCTGCGCGACGTAGACGGCCGCGTTCCACGCCGCGAACAGCGTCGAGGTGCCGATGCTCGACGAGATCTCCGTGGGGAGCGTGTGCATGTCGTAGCGGAACACCGCGCGCGCGTCCGAATAGGCGTTGAAGTTGAACCGTTTCGCCTCCTTCCCGAGATCGGCTCGCACCGCGCGCAGCAGGTCGTGGCGGCTGGTGGTGAACGGGTTCTCGCCCGGCCACACGCGTTCGATGATTTCGAGGCCCGGATCGCGGCCGTGGGAGTGGATGCCCAGCACGCGGCCGCCGCGCCGCAGCGCGCGGGCGAGCGGCGCGATCACCTTCTGCGCCTTGAACTCCAGCGGCGCGCGGGCCCGGTAGGGCTGCGAGGCGATCACCAGATCGTAGTCCGCGCGCGCGGTGCCCTGCCGGGGGATCACTTCGTCGAGCAGGAAACGGTAGTCGTCGCGGTAGAGCACCAGCGCGACCGGGCGCTCGTACATCGGGTTGCCGGTGCGCGGGTTCTGCCGCGCCTGCCAGTGGGTGGCGAGGAACCGCTCGAGGCCGGCGATCTGCTCGCCGAACTCGTGCGCGGTGGCGCCGGCGAGCGGGACTTCGTGCCAGACCATCGAGGTCGCCGCGGCGAGCGCTTTCGGCGAGAGCCACGGCGCCTCGGTGTAGTACATGTTGGTGACGACCAGCACCGTCGCCGGGTGCTCGAAGAGCCGGTCCGCCATCTTGGCGAGCGAGAGCCGCACGTCCTCGAGGCTGATCTCCTTGCCGACGATGTAGGAGGGGATCGTCGGGAAGCGGCGGTGCAGCTCGCGCATCACCTGCGTGAGCACCGTGCCGTCGCCCATCCCGGCGTCGAACACGCGGATCGCGGGCGGCTTCGGGTGGATGTGCGCGAGCTCCAGGCCGACGCGCTTGGCGACGACGTCCTTCTCGCTGCAGGTGTTGACGAAGAGGAGGTACTTCTGGCGGTTGTCGAAGAACCGGAAGTCGCGGGCGCCGGGCGCCGCGTCCGCGGCCTTCGGCGCGCCCGGGCTCGCGCGCAGGAGGTGCACGAGCTCCGCGGTGGCCGCGCGCGGCGGCGCGACGCCCTGCTTCGCCATGAAGTTGAAGACGCGCTCGAGCGTCTCCGGGGTGACCCGCGCGCCGTCGCGGAGGCGCGCGACGAACTTGCCGTCGTTCACCGCGCGCCGGCCGAACGTCGACTCGGCCATGCCGCGCTGCCGGCAGAACGCGGCGATGCTGTCGAGCAGGGTCGTGGCGCGCCCCAGGAGCTCTTCCATCGGGAGCCCTCCTCCGCTCCCATTCTCGGCACGAGCGGAGTGGGAAGACAACCACGTTCTTGAGATGCGTTAGAGTGGGATTAATCCCACATCAACATAATCAATACCTTATGATCGAAGGCGGACGGTTCAGGGCGACGCCACCCATACCGCCTTCAGACGACCTCGAACAACCCGGCCGCGCCCATGCCGCCGCCGACGCACATCGTGACGGCGACGTGCTTCACGCCGCGGCGCTGGCCCTCGATCAGCGCGTGGCCGGTGAGCCGCGCGCCGCTCATCCCGTACGGATGGCCGACGGCGATCGCGCCGCCGTTCACGTTGAGGCGATCGTTCGGGATGCCGAGCTTGTCGCGGCAGTAGATCACCTGCACCGCGAACGCCTCGTTGAGCTCCCACAGGCCGATGTCTTCGATGCGCTTGCCGGTCTGCTTCAGCAGCTTCGGCACGGCGAACACCGGCCCGATGCCCATCTCGTCGGGCTCGCAGCCGGCGACCGCGAAGCCGCGGTAGACGCCGAGCGGCTTCAGGCCCTTCTGCGCCGCGAGCTTGTCGCTCATGACCACGCATGCCGAGGCGCCGTCCGAGAACTGGCTGGCGTTGCCGGCGGCGATCACGCCGCCCTCGATCGCGGGCTTGATCTGCGACACCCCTTCGTAGGTGGTGTCGGGACGGATGCCCTCGTCCTGGCTCGACGTGGCCTCCTTGATCGAATCGGCGCCGGTCTGCTTGTCGACCACCTTCATCGTCACGGTGATCGGCACGATCTCGTCGTTGAACTTGCCGGCCTCGCGCGCGGCGGCGGCGCGGAGCTGGCTCTGCACCCCGTAGCGGTCCTGCGCCTCGCGGGGGATCCTGTAGCGCCGCGCGACGTTCTCCGCCGTCTGCAGCATCGGCCAGTAGATCTCCGGCTTGTGCTGCATCAGCCAGTCCTCGGTGAACATGTGCTTGTTCATTTCGTTCTGCACGCACGAGATCGATTCGACGCCGCCGGCGACGTAGATCTCGCCTTCCCCGGCCAGGATGCGCTGCGCGGCCATGGCGATCGTCTGCAGGCCGGACGAGCAGAAGCGGTTGACCGTGACGCCGGCGGTCGTGACCGGGCAGCCGGCCCGGATCGCGGCCTGGCGCGCGATGTTCCAGCCGGTCGCGCCCTCGGGGTTCGCGCAGCCCATGATCACGTCCTCGACCTCGGCCGGATCCAGCTTCGCGCGCGCGATCGCGTGCTTCACCGCGTGCCCGCCCATGGTCGCGCCGTGGGTCATGTTGAGCGCTCCGCGCCAGGACTTGCAGAGCGGCGTGCGGGCGGTCGATACGATCACTGCTTCGGTCATGTGGGATCTCCCGGAGAGGTCGTGCTGGCGGACGCCGGTGCGCCGTCGCTACAGCCGGGATTATCCGCGAACCGCCCCGGGTCCGAAAGGCGCGGGGGCAAGGCCTCGCACCCCGGCGAGCTTCGCCCGAAGCGAGGCGACCTTGGCCTCGGCGCTCATTCCCGCGCGAGCTTCGCCTCCTGGATCGCCGCGGCCCACACATCGAGCTCCCTTTTCCGAAGCTCGGCGAGCGCCGCGTAACGCCGGCCTTTCCAATGTAACGTGTTACGCCAGCTCTATAACGTGTTACATTTGCAAATGCCTGGCGCCAAGACCGACCGCGACGACTCCCCGGCCGCCCGGATGCGCCGCTCGCGGGCGTCGCTCGCCGCGCGCGGTGGGCGTCTGGTGCAGATCAAGCTCGACGCGGATGCGCGTCGGGCGCTCTCCGCGCTCGAGCTCACGTCGCCCGCCGCGTCCCGCGCCGAGGTGACGGCCAAGGCGCTGGGCGACCTGGCGGCCAGGCGCCGGTTCCCGGTGCGCCTATCGCGGGAGGATGAGGTCCGGATCGCCGCGCTCGCGAACGGTCCGTTCACGCCGGCGGCTTTCCGCGCGACCGGCTTTGCCGACCCCTTCCTCGCCGGCGTGGCCATGGCCCTCGCCACCGACCGGACGCTGCCGCGCGGCCGCCTGCTCGCGCTCGCCCGGGCCCTTGCGCCCGGGATCGTGACGGCCGATGGCTATCGCAAGTGGCTGCAGGCGAGCCCGCTCAGGCTCGCGCGGTTCTTCAAGTTGGTCGACGTCGAGCGCGGGATCGGCCGCGCGAAGGCCCCGGCATGAAGCCACGCGCCGATCTGGACCCGGGCTACGTCGGCGCGCTGAGCCGGCTGTTCAAGCGGATCGAGCGCCTGCTCGACCGCGTCGACCCGGAGCTGCTCCCGCTGCGCGTCTACATCGCCGGCGGCGCCGCCGCCCTCCTTCACACCGGGGTGCGGCCATCCCGCGACCTAGACGCGTCGTTCTCGCTGCGCGTTCACCTGCCGGCCGACCTCGAAGAAACCTACACGGATCGTGACGGCGCCCCCGCGTCGATCTACCTCGACGCAAATTACAACGACACCCTCGGGCCGGCGCACGGATCCGCGTTCGCGGACGCCGAACCGCTCGCGATCGCCGGCCTCGATCCGGCAAAGATCGACGTCCGGGTACTCGCCCCGGTGGACCTGGCAATCTCCAAGCTCGGGCGCTTCGGCGACCATGACCGCGACGACGTCGTCGCCATGGCACGCGCCGGGCTCCTCGATGCCGTCAAGTTCGAGCGCCGCGCGAAGCAGGCTCTCGAGTACTACGTCGGCCATCCCGCGGCGCCGCGGGCGAACCTGCGCGACGCAGTCGCGCTCATCCGGGCGAACGCGCCGAAGCGATCCGGGGGCGGCCGGCGCGGCGGGCCGCGCCGGGCTCGATAGCCTCAGGCCA
This sequence comes from Burkholderiales bacterium, assembly GCA_050741515.1. Lineage (GTDB taxonomy): Bacteria > Pseudomonadota > Gammaproteobacteria > Burkholderiales > SG8-39 > DATEDA01. Next base: position 9,540 of record JBOIFD010000279.1, on the reverse strand, counting down.
CGCGCGAAAGACCCCGCACCCGGTCGAGCTCCGCTTCGAGCGCCGCGATCTTCGCCGCGAGCGGCTCCAGGGCCGCGCGGACTTCGTCCTCGGTGAAGCGCGGCGTGATGTGCTGCGGGCAGTTCCAGTCGAACGCCTCGATCTCGATCGCGATCACGCGCTCGATCCGCGCCCGGTAGCCGGGCAGCTCCACCTCGAAGACGAGCTCCGGCGGCGCGTCGCCGAGGTCGTACACCTTCACCCGGCCGAGGAGCTTCAGCCGCAGCCGGTTCGCGTAGTCCATCAGGATGAGCGAGACGCGATCGTTCTGCGCTGCGTTGCCGACGCTGACGAACTGGCGGTTCCCGCCGAAGTCGGCGAATGCGAGCGTGCGCGGGCCGACGACCTTGAGGAAGCCCTTCGGCCCGCCCCGGTGCTGCACGTAGGGCCAGCCGGTCTCGTTCACCGTCGCGAGGTAAAAACTGTCGCGTTCGGCGATGAACGCGGCCTCGCGCTCCGTCAGCGCGTCGCTCGGTCCGGCGGGGCGCGCGCGGCGCTCGTTCGCGGCGCGCGAGCCGTAGCGCTCCTGAGCATGCTTGACGGCGTCGGTGAAGGCGATTTCCGAGAAGCGATGCGACATGCCGGCCTCCGGTGAGCGGCGATCGGCGGCGAGATTGACCTCTTCTTAGTCCGGAATAAATACAGAAATGTGAAGATGATTGATGTGACTTTAGCAGTAATATCCGCGCATGGACAAGCTGCGCGCGATGGCGACCTTCGTGCGGATCGTGGAGAGCGGCAGCCTCACCGCGGCCGCCGACGCGCTTGACGTGTCCGGACCCTCGGTCGTACGCCTGCTCGCGGGCCTGGAGCGCTCGCTCGACGTGCGGCTCCTCAACCGCACGACCCGCCGGATGGCGCTGACCGACGAGGGCCGCGACTACCTCGAGCGCTGCAAACGCATCCTCGCGGAGGTCGACGAAGCGGAGGCCGCGGCCGGCAACCGACGCGGCGCCGCGCGGGGCGAGCTGCGGGTCACGGCGCCGGTGCTGTTCGGCCGGATGCACGTCGCGCCGCTAGCCGCCGCGTTCGTCGCGCGCCACGACGGCGTCTCGATCGATCTGCTATTCGTCGACCGGGTCGTCAACCTGCTCGAGGAAGGGCTCGATGCCGGCGTGCGGATCGCCGATCTGCCCGACTCGTCGCTCGTCGCGCTCCCCGCCGGCGAGGTCCGTCGGGTCGTTTGCGCGAGCCCGAAGTATCTCGCCCGTGCCGGCACCCCGAAGACGCCGCAGGCGTTGCGCGACCACGCGTGCATCCGCTTTGCCGGCCTGGGCGCGACCCACGAATGGACGTTCGGGGAGGCGGGCCGAAAGCTCACCGTTCCGATCCGCGGCCCGCTCGCGGGCAACCAGGCCGACGCGCTCGTGGAGGCGTGCGCGGGCGGGCTTGGCATCGGCATGTTCCTGTCCTACCAGGTCGCGCCGCTCGTCGCTGCCGGCCGGCTGAGGCTTCTCCTCGCCGACTACTGGCCGCCGCCGGTGCCGGTCAGTGTCGTCTACCCGCACGCGAAGCTGCTGCCGACGCGCACGCGGCTTTTCGCCGACTGGCTGCGCGAACGGCTGCCTCGGCGAATCGCCGGGGCGATCAGTTGAACGTCTTGCCTTCGCCCGCGAGCCGGGCGAGGAGGGCGGCCGGCTTCCAGAACTGCCCGTACCGCCCCTTGGCGTACTTCTCCATCGCTGCGAGCACGTTCCCGAGGCCGACGGTATCGGCGTAGAACATCGGCCCCCCGCGGTAGAGCGGGAACCCGTAGCCGGTCAGGTACACGGTGTCGATATCGCTGGCGCGGAGCGCGATGCCTTCCTCGAGAATCTTCGCGCCCTCGTTCACGAGGGCGTAGATGCACCGCTCGACGATCTCCTGGTCGGTGACCGCGCGCCGGGCGATGCCGATCTCCTTCGAGTAGTCGACGATCAGCCGCTCGATCTCCGGGTCGGGCACCGGGGTTCGCGAGCCGGGCGGGTACTGGTACACGCCCTTGCCCGTCTTCTGCCCGAAGCGCCCCAGCTCGCAGACGCGGTCGAGCCACGCCGGGTAGATCTGGCCTTCCGGGTCCTCGGCGCGGCGGCGCTTGCGGACGTGCCAGCCGATGTCCTGCCCGGCCATGTCCAGCATCGCGAACGGGCCCATCGCGAGCCCCCAGTCCTGCAGCGCCTCGTCCACGGCTTGCGGGAGCGCGCCTTCCTCGACCAGGAAGTAGGCCTGCCGCAGGTACTCCTCGAGCATCCGGTTGCCGATGAAGCCGTCGCACACGCCCGACACCACGCCGACCTTCCGGATCGTCTTGGCGAGCCGCATCACGGTCGCGAGGACTTCCTTCGAGGTCTGCGTGCCGCGCACGATCTCCAGCAGTCGCATCACGTTCGCCGGACTGAAGAAATGCATCCCGATGACGTCCTGCGGCCGCCTGGTGGACGCGGCGATGCGGTTCACGTCGAGCGTGGAGGTGTTGGTCGCAAGGATCGCACCGGGCTTCATGACCTCGTCGAGCTTCCGGAACACGCCCTCCTTGACGCCCAGGTCCTCGAACACCGCTTCGATGACGAGGTCGGCATCGCGAATCGCGTCGTAGGAGAGGGCGGACGAGAGCAGCGCCAGCCGCTTGGCCATCTCCGGCTCGGAAAGGCGGCCCTTGGCGACGGTCGCCGCATAGTTCTTGCGGATCGTCTCGAGGCCGCGGTCGAGCGCTCCCTGCTTCAGCTCGAGGAGCGTCACCGGCAGGCCGGCGCTCGCGAACGCCATCGCGATGCCGCCGCCCATCGTGCCCGCGCCGACGATCGCGACCTTCGCGATCTCCCGCGTCGGCGTGGCGTCCGGAACGTCGGGAATCTTGGCGGCGGCGCGTTCGGCGAAGAACGCGTGCCGCATCGCCTTCGATTCGGTGGTCGCGACGAGCTGCTCGTATTGCTCGCGCTCGAATTTCGTGCCCGCGTCGAACGGGAGCTTCAGCGCCGCCTCCACGCAGTCGACGATCCTGGGCGGGGCGGGGAAACCGCGCGCTGCTTTGGCGAGGCCCTGCCGCGCCGCGGCGAAGACCGCGGCCGCGTCGCCCGCGAGCTTCGCCGGTTCGTCGCGCAGCTTCCGCAGCGGCCGCCTCTCGGCGACGAGCCGTCGTGCGCAGGCGAGCGCATCCTGTAGCAGCTCGCCACGGGCGATCTCGTCGACGAGACCCTCGGGCGCCCGCTCGGACAGCACCGGGTTGCCGTTCAGCATCATGTCGAGCGCCGCGCGTGCGTCGATCGCACGCGGCAGGCGCTGCGTGCCGCCGGCGCCGGGCAGGATGCCGAGCTTCACCTCCGGCAGGGCGAGCTGCGCGCCCGGCGCGGCGATGCGGTAATGACAGCCGAGCGCGAGCTCGAGCCCGCCGCCCATGGCGACCTTGTGGATCGCCGCCACCACCGGCTTGGGCGCGCTCTCGACGGTCGCGATCACCGTGCGCAGGTGGGGTTCGGCGGCGGTGGCCGGGGTGTTGAACTCGCGGATATCGGCGCCCGCCGAGAAGGCGTTGCCCGCTCCCATGAGCACGATCGCCTTGACGTTCGGGTCGACGGCCGCGCGCTCGATGCCTGCGACGATCCCCTTGCGCAGCGCGTGCCCGAGGCCATTGACCGGCGGGTTGCTCAACGTGACCACGGCGACGTCGCCGTGGACGGCGTATTCGGCAGCGTTCATTCGGTCAGCGGCTCAAGTGGGGGTGACGAGCTTCAGTCCGACGATCCCGGCGACGATCAGCGCGATGCAGCCGAGCCGGGCCGCGGTGGCGGGCTCGGCGAATAGGATGATGCCGAGGATCGCGGTCCCGGCCGCGCCGATCCCGGTCCATACGGCGTACCCGGTGCCGACCGGGATGGTCTTCAGCGCGAGCGCGAGCAGCACGATGCTGACCACCATGGCCGCCGCGGTCCAGACGCTCGGCCACAGCCGCGTGAAGCCCGCGGTGTACTTGAGCCCGACGGCCCATCCGATCTCGAGCAGGCCGGCGACGAGGAGCAGGATCCAGTCCATGGAAGGTCTCGGCAGCGAGCAGACGTCCGCGACGCGAACGGGCGCGGCTCGAACCGGATTGTAGCCGCCCACGAACGCATTGACACCCCGCGCGACCACAGGGAAACTTTCCCTCGATTCGCGAAGGAGGCGACCATGCTGCGCGGCCTGATGATGGATGTGCCCCTGCTCATCTCGTCGTTCATCGTCCACGCGGACCGGTTTCACGGCGACACCGAGATCGTCTCGCGCACGGTCGAGGGCCCGTTCAAGGACGGCACCGGTGCCGTGCACCGCTACACCTACCGCGACGCCCACAAGCGCGCGCGGCAGCTCGCCCAGGCGCTGGGACGGCTCGGCGTGGGGCAGGGCGATCGCGTCGGCACCCTCGCCTGGAATGGCTACCGGCACTTCGAGCTGTACTACGGCATCTCGGGCATGGGCGCGGTCATGCACACGATCAACCCGCGCCTGTTCCCCGAGCAGCTCGTCTACATCATCAACCACGCCGAGGACCGGTACGTCTTCTTCGACCTCACCTTCGCGCCGCTGGTCGAGAAGCTCGCCCCCCAATGCCCGGGCGTGACCGGCTGGATCGCGATGACCGATCGGGCGCACCTGCCCCAGGGCGCGATCCCCAATCTCGGCTGCTACGAGGAGCTCGTCGCCGCCGAGGACGGCCGCTACGACTGGCCGGTGCTCGACGAGTGGGCCGCGGCCTGCCTCTGCTACAGCTCGGGAACGACGGGCAACCCGAAAGGCGTCCTCTACGCGCACCGCTCGACGGTCGTGCACGCCTACGCGGCGTCGCTGCCCGACGTGTTCGGTTGCTCGGCGCGCGACGTGATCCTGCCGGTCGTGCCGATGTTCCACGTCAACTCGTGGGCCATCGCCTATCTCGCGCCCCTGAACGGCACGAAGCTCGTGCTGCCGGGCGCCGGGCTCGACGGCAAGAGCCTGCACGAGCTGTTCGAGGCGGAGCAGGTCACGATCACCGCCGGGGTCCCGACGGTATGGCTCGGGCTCCTCGCCTACATGAAGACCAACGGCCTCAAGTTCTCGTCGCTGAAGCGCGCCGTGGTCGGCGGCTCCGCCGCGCCGCCGGCGATGATCCGGCAGTTCGAGGACGAGTTCGGCGTGCAATGCCAGCACGCGTGGGGCATGACCGAGATGAGCCCGCTCGGGACGTTCGGCACGCTCAAGGGCAAGCACCTCGGCCTGCCGCCCGCGAAGCAGTTCGAGATCCTCTGCAAGCAGGGTCGCGGGATCTACGGCGTCGAGATGGAGATCGTCGACGACGCGGGGCAGCCCTTGCCGCACGACGGCAAGGCCTTCGGCGACCTGATGGTGCGCGGGCCCTGGATCACGAGCAGGTACTTCAGGGACAGCGGGAGCCCGCTCCGCAACGGCTGGTTTCCCACCGGCGACGTCGCCACGATCGACGCGGACGGCTACATGCACATCACCGACCGCTCGAAGGACGTGATCAAGTCCGGCGGCGAGTGGATCAGCTCGATCGAGCTGGAGAACATCGCGGTCGCGCACCCGGCGATCGCCGAGGCCGCGGTGATCGGCGTGCGCCACCCGAAGTGGGACGAGCGCCCGATCGTGGTCGCGGTGAAGAAGCAGGGCGCGGCAGTGACGCGCGAGGCGCTGCTGGAGTTCTACGCGGGCAAGGTCGCGAAGTGGATGATCCCGGACGACGTGGTGTTCGTCGCCGATCTCCCGCACACCGCGACCGGCAAGCTGCTGAAGGTCGAGCTCCGCGACAGGTTCAAGGACTACCGGCTGCCGACGGCGTAGGTCCGCCTACGCCTTCACCGCCTGGCGCTTCTCCCGCTGCCACTTGTCGAGCTTGGCCCGGGCGCCGTTGGTGGCCGGGTCCATCTCCGCGGCGTGGCTCGGCATTCGCGCGGTCAGCTCGATCACGTAGCCGTTCGGGTCGCGGAAGTAAATCGAGTGGATGAAGTGGTGGTCGGAGACGCCGCGGGTCTCGACGCCCGCCGCCTGCCCCTTCGCCATCATCGGCCCCAGCACCGACCGCTCGACCTCCAGCGCGATGTGCAGGTCGTAGTCGTGCTGGGTCTTGAACTCGAAGGGCATGTCCGGGGCCTCGAAGAACGCGAGGTACGACCCGTCGTCGAGCTCGTAGAAGGTGTGCAGCGTGCCGGTCGCGCGCCCGCTCTTCGTCTCGGTGATCCAGAGGGTGCCGGCGAGCGGCAACCCCAGGAAGTCCTGGTAGAACCGGCGCGTCTCCTCCGAGTCGCGGCAGCGGTAGGCGTTGTGATGCAGCCCCTTGATCATGGCCGGCCTCAGACGGCGACGAACTTGGCGTCTTTGAGCGAGCCGGCGAAGCCGTAGAAGAACTCGTTCACCTTCGGCCAGCTCTTGAGCGCCTTCATCTTGTTCATCCAGCGGGTGACGTTCGGATAGGCGGAGAAGTTGCACCGGATGAGCTCGCCCGCGCCCAGCATCTCCGCGCCGAGATAATCGGCGATCGTGATCCTGTCGCCGCAGAGGTAGGCCTTCTTCGGGCCGATCAGGCTCTCGTCGAGGATCTTCAGCCAGATCTCGGTCTTCTCCTTGCCCCAGGCGAGGGTCGAGGCCTGCGCCTCGTCGCTGCGCCGCTTGTGGGTGGGGAAGGTCTGCGGGTAGACGAGGCCGTAGCCGATGTCCCGGTAGATGTTGCTGTTGAACCAGTCCATCATCTCGTTGACCCGGGCTCGCTCGCGCAGGTCCTTCGGGTAGGACGGCGAGCCCTTCTTGTCCGCGAGGTACTTGACGATCGTCGAGCTCTCGGTCAGCCGGAAGTCGCCGTCCTCGAGCACCGGGACCAGGTAGTTCGGATTGATGTTGGCGTACTCGGGCTTGAGATGCTCGCCGGCAAACATATCCACGACCTGGAGCTCGACCTCCGGCGCCTCCTCGGCGCAGTACAGCATCACGATGCGGCTCGTCGTCGAGGCCGGGTGGCAATAGAGCTTCATGGGTGTCCTCCGCGTGGGTTGTCGGGTGCGCGCGGCCGGAGCTGGCCGTGGCAGATGCGCAAGCGTACACCCGCCGACCGCACGCCGCCACGACCGCGGGCCGCGCCGCGCGAGCTATGATCCCGCTGCAGTCCAGCCGTCGAGGAACCCCGCATGACCGACATCGTCACTCTCCGCGAAGGCGCGGTGCAGCGCATCCAGCTGAACCGGCCCGACAAGAAGAACGCGATCACGACTGCGATGTACGCCGCGCTCGCCGACGCCATCGTGGCGGCGGACGCGGACCGGTCCGTGCGCGTCATGCTGCTCCACGGCGCCGGCGACGGCTTCACCGCCGGCAACGACCTGCATGATTTCCTGGCGAATCCGCCCCAGACCGGGGACCGGCCCGCGTTCCGTTTCCTCCACGCGATCAGCCACGCCGCCAAGCCGATCGTCGCGGCGGTGCACGGCGTGGCGATCGGCATCGGCACCACCATGCTCGGGCATTGCGATCTGGTCTACGCGGCGGAAGGGACGCGCTTCCACCTCCCGTTCGTGAACCTGGGGCTGTGTCCCGAAGGCGCCTCGAGCGTGCTGCTGCCGCTCACCGCGGGCTACCAGCGCGCGGCGGAGCTGCTCATGCTCGCCGAGCCGTTCGACGCCGCGAAGGCACGCGAGATCGGGCTGGTGACCGAGGTCGTCCCCGGGTCGCAGCTCCTCGCGACCGCGGCCGCGGCGGCGCAGCGGCTCGCCGCGAAGCCGCCGCAGTCGCTGCGGGTCACCAAGCAGCTCCTCAAACGCGCGCTCATGCCGCAGATCGAGGCGGCGCTCGCCGCGGAGCTGAGGGAGTTCGCCGCGCGGCTCGCTTCCCCCGAGGCGAAGGAGGCCCTCACTGCGTTCTTCGAGAAGCGGCCGGCGGACTTCTCGAAGTACGACTGATTTCCCCGCGCCGCCCGAGTTGCACTCGCCCCTCGCCTCCGACGCCCCGCGCGAGCGATTCCTCGCGGGAACGCACGCCATGACGCCGGCGCTCATCGGCGTCGTCCCCTTCGGGGTGGTCACCGGCGTCGTGAGCATCGCCGGCGGGCTCACGCCGCTCGAGGCGATGGTGATGTCGGTCGTCACCTTCAGCGGCATCGTCCAGCTCGTGGCCGTCCAGCTCTACGCGGCCGGTGCGCCGCTCGCCGTGATCCTCGCCACCGTCGCGATCCTGAGCCTGCGGCTCGTCATGTACAGCGTCGGACTGGCCCCCTGGCTCGGGCATCTGCCGCTGCGCTGGAAGAGCGCCGTCGCCTACCTCCTCACGGATCACGCGTATGCCCTGTCGGTCGTGGAGTTCACGCACCACCCGCAGCGCGCCAACAAGCACTGGTACCTGCTCGGCACCGGGGCGCTCGCGTGGGTCGTCTGGCAGGGCGCGGTGGCGGTCGGCGTTTTCGTGGGCGCGCGGGTGCCGGCGCACTGGTCGCTCGACTTCGCGTTCGCGCTCACGTTCCTCGCGCTGCTCCGGCAGGTCGTGGCCGACCGGCCGACGGCTGCCGCGGCCCTGGTCGGCGGCGGCATGACGCTCGTGACCTACGCGATGCCGTTCCAGCTCGGCCTGGTCGCGGCCGGCGTCGTCGGCATCGCCGCCGGGATCGCCTGGCACACGGTGGAGGGCCGATGGTCTGGGCGATGATCTTCGGTGCGGCGGCGATCACGTTCCTGCTGCGCTTCTCGTTCCTGGGCACGCTGAAGCCGGATGCGATCCCGCCACGCGTTCGCGAGGCGCTGCGGTTCGTCCCGCCGGCAGTGCTGGCGGCGATCGTGGTGCCGGCGCTCGCCATCCGCGACGGCTCGATCGAGCTCGCGGTGAGCAACCCACGGCCGGCCGCCGCGCTCATCGCCCTGATCGTCGCCTGGCTGACGCGCAGCGTGATCTGGACGATCGCGGCGGGGATGGCGGCGCTGTGGCTCGCGCAGTGGTGGCTTGCCTAGGACGCTTGGGCCGGCGCAGCTATTTTCGCGCCTCGGCGCGCTTCGGGTAGAGGTGGTCCTGCTCGAAGCCGCGCTGGACCGCAACCGCATCGATCTCGAGCGAGTGGTCCGCGAGGTCGGCCTTCAGGTAGTGCACCTGGAGGTAGTGTGCGAGCTCGTGGGCGAGCGAATCGTCGAGCGTCCGGCCGACCTGCTCGTAGTAGGCCGCCTCGTCGATCAGGTAGATCTCGTTCCGCGAGGCCGCATAGGCGTTGGTGAAGACGTGCGGCCGGAATTGCCATTGCGCGCCGATGGCGTCCTGGAACTGTCGCAGCGGGGTGGTGCTCTCGAAGAAGACCGCGGGAACGGGGATTTCGGGCCGCAGGGTGACGTTCATCCGGCGCGCCACCTCCGCCAGGATGAACTGCGGATCGAAGCGCAGCTTCGCCGGCCGGGCGGCGCCGTCGGTCTCGCCCGCGGTGGCGGGCGTCAGGCACGCGGCCATCGCGAGGATCGCAAACCAGCGCACACGGCTCATGGTGTCTCCCTCTCAGCATCCGACTACGTGCTCCGGAGGCTAGGGAAAGGG
>JBOIFD010000278.1:0-3803 GCA_050741515.1 Burkholderiales bacterium | reverse complement strand
GGAGGCGTGGGCGCTGCGCCTCCACGGGGAGGTCGCCGCGCATCGCGACCCGCCCGACCTCGCGGCCGCCGAGGGGCATTACCGCCAAGCCCAAGGATTGGCGACGGAGCTCGGCATGCGCCCGCTTCTGGCGCATTGCCATCTGGGCCTCGGCCGGCTGTACGCGCTCGCGCGCAGCCGCGAGGGCGCCAAGGAGCAGCTGACGACCGCGATGACGCTGTACCGCGAGATGGACATGCGCTTCGGGCTCGAGCGGGCCGAGGCGGAGCTGGGCGCTCTCGGCTGAGGCCGCGACTCGATGCCACCCGAAGGCAACAGTCAACCCTCCGCGCTCGGCCTGCGCCGGATCAGCCTGCTCGCCGGACTGTCCGCGGCCAGCCTGGAGGCGCTCGCGCGCGAATGCGCGTGGCGAAACTTCGCGGCTGGACAGGGAATCATCTCGCGGAACGCCAACGATCGCGACGTCTACCTGATCGTATCCGGCCGGGTGCGCGTGACGACCTACTCGATCGCGGGCCGGCAGGTGACGTTCCGCGATCTCGAGGCCGGCGACCTGTTCGGGGACGTCGCCGCGATCGACGGCATGCCGCGCTCGGCCGACGTCGTCGCGCTCGAGAGCACGCTCATCGCGTCGCTGGCGCCGGCGGCGTTCTGGCGGCTGCTGCGCGAGCAGCCCGACGTAGCCGAGCGGGCGCTGCGGGGACTCGCGGGCCTCGTGCGCCGGCTGTCCGAGCGCGTGATCGACCTCAGCACGCTCGGGGTACAGAACCGCATCCACTCGGACTTGCTGCGCCGTGCGCGGCAGGCGGGGGTGAGCGGCAATACCGCCCGGATCGACCCGGCGCCGAAGCACGCGGACATCGCGAGCCAGGTCAGCACCTATCGGGAGCAGGTGACCCGCGAACTGTCGGCGCTCGCGAAGGCCGGCGTGCTGGGCAGGGAGGACGGGGCGCTCGTGATCCGCGACCTCGCCCGTCTCGAGCGCCTCGTCGAGGAAGTCCGCGGGACCGCTTGAGCCCTTAGAATACCGACGACCTCCTTCGGAACCCGTCTGCCATGAGGCTCAAGGGCAAGACGCTCTTCATCTCCGGCGCCTCGCGCGGCATCGGCCTCGCGATCGCCAAGCGCGCGGCCCGGGACGGCGCGAACGTCGCGGTGGTCGCCAAGACCGAGCAGCCGAATCCGAAGCTGCCGGGGACGATCTACACCGCGGCGGAGGAGATCGCCGCCGCCGGCGGGCAGGCGCTGCCGATCCCGGCCGACATCCGCGACGACGCGCGCGTTCACGAGGCGGCGAAGCGGTGCGCCGACCGCTTTGGCGGCATCGACATCCTGGTGAACAACGCGAGCGCGATCTCGCTCACCGGCACGCTCGAAACGCCGCTGAAGCGCTTCGACCTCATGTTCGGGGTGAACGTCCGCGGCACCTTCGGCTGCTCGCAGGCGTGCATCCCGTACCTCAAGGCCGCGGCGCAGGCGGGGCGCAATCCCCACATCCTCAATCTCTCGCCGCCGCTCAACCTGAACCCCAAGTGGTTCAAGAGCCACGTCGCCTACACGATGGCGAAGTACGGGATGAGCATGTGCGTCCTCGGCATGGCCGAGGAGCTTCGCGGCGACGGCGTCGCGGTGAACGCGCTGTGGCCGCGCACGGTCATCAACACCGCCGCGCTGGCGATGATCCCGGGCGTCGACCCGAAGCTGTGCCGCACGCCCGAGATCCTGGCCGACGCCGCCTACGCGATCTTTGGTCGCGACGCGCGCCGGCACACCGGGAACTTCTACATCGACGAAGAGGTGCTCGCCGTCGAGGGCATCACCGACCTCGACCGCTACGCGGTCGTCCCGGGGACCAAGCGCTTTCTGCCCGACATGTTCCTCGACTGAGCGGCGTTCCGCCCGATCAGCCGCGCAGCCCGAACGCGCCTGCCACGAGCTCGTACGAGCGCTGCCGGCTGGCGTAGTCGCCGGTGATGGTGAGGATCATCAGCTCGTCGGCCGCGTAGTGCTCGGCGAGGTCCAGGAGGCGCCGACGCACCTCGTCGGGATCGCCTAGGATGACGCGCTCCCGCTGCGCGAGCACGTACGCGCGCTCGCGCTCGCCATAGCGATGCGCCGCGGCTTCCGCGTAGCTCGGAACAGGGGCGTCGATCCCGAGCGCCATGTGCAGCCGGCGCAGATCGATCGGCGCCGCAAGCCGCTCGGCCTCGGCGCTCGTCTCGGCGCAGATCACGAACACGCAGACGAGCGAGCGGGGCGCGGGCTCCCGCGCCGACGGCTTGAACGCCGCCTTGTACGCGCGCATGACGGCGTCGCCCCCGCGGGCATTGATGAAGTGCGCGAACGCGAAGCGCAGCCCGAGCTCGGCGGCGAGCGCGCCGCTGTAGTCCGACGAGCCGAGCAGCCACACCTCGGGCGAGCCGTCGCCCGCCGGCATGGCCTTCACGCGCGCGAACGGGTGCTCGCGCGGCAGGGTCCGGTCGAGGAACCCGACCAGGTCGCGCACCTGCTCGGGAAAGTCGTCGGCGAAGGCGTAGGGGCCGCGCGCGACCGCCTGCGCCGTGAGCCGGTCGCCGCCGGGGGCGCGCCCGACGCCGAGGTCGATCCGCCCGGGGAACAACGCCTCGAGCATCCGGAACTGCTCGGCGACCTTGAGCGCGCTGTAGTAGGGCAGCAGCACGCCGCCGGTGCCCACGCGGATGCGCGTGGTCGCGGCGGCGACGCGCGCGACCAGGATCTCGGGACAGGGATCGCCGAGCGCCTCGATCCCGTGGTGCTCGGCGAGCCAGTAGCGCGCGTAGCCGAGCCGGTCGGCAGCCTCGGCGAGGCGGACCGTCTGGGCGACGGCCTCCCGCGGCGCGTGCCCGGAGATGACCGGCGACTGGTCGAGCACCCCGAGCGGTAGCGTCATGCCCGGGTCGCGCCGCTATCCGGCCATCCAGATGAGCCCGGCGACGAGCGCCGACATCGCGACCGAGATCCAGAAGATGCCGATAAGCCGCTGCCGGTCGGTCCAGGTGATGCCCCCTTTCTTCTTCCTCGCCATGTTCCACTCGAGCAGGATGACGAGCATCCCGATGCCGAACGTGATCGCGGCCCACTTCAGCATTGCGTAGTCTCCCGGTGCGGTTTGACGGCGGGGTCGATTCTAGCCGGAGCGGCGGCGCTCTAGCGCGGTCTTCCGCCACGGAATGCCCACGCCTGCATCGGCGGGAGCGCGGCCGCCCACGCGAGCGCGATGGCGCCCAGCGCGTAGAACGCGGCCGCGATGCCGAACGCGTCTTTCAGCGCGCCCATGATGAGCGGGGTGGTGAGGTGGGAGAGGCCCCAGCCGAGACCGCCGAGCGCGAGCGCCGAGCCGCGGGTCTCGCTCGAGGACAGCTCGCTGATGAGGAGCTGGAAGTAGAGCGTCATCACGCCCGAGGCGAATCCCACCAGGAACAGCAGCGCGGCGATCGGGGCGGCGCGGTCGGATGCGGCGACGAACAGCACCGAGAGCGCCACGCCGAGCGCGGCGGCGAACGGGATCGCGCGCGCCGATACCTTCCGCACGTAGCGCGCCGCGGTCGCGCCGGCGAACACCGAGCCGAGCGCGCGCACTGCGAGCATCCAGCCGGCCTCGTCGCTCGCGAAGCCCTGGCTCACGAGCAGCAGCGGATAGAACGAGAAGCTGAGCGAGAACGGCAGCGCCGACACATACGCGCACATCAGCGCGAACCAGATCGACGGCCGCCGCGCGAGGGCGGCGTAGGCGGCGAAGATCGGCGGGGGCGACGCCGCCGCCGGCCGCGGCGCGGGCGCGG
>JBOIFD010000277.1:0-21173 GCA_050741515.1 Burkholderiales bacterium | reverse complement strand
TCGTGAAGCTGCTCGCCGGCATCCGCGCGCACGCGACGCTGCGGGCGGCGGCGGCGGAGCTCGGCGTGTCGTACCGCGCCGCCTGGGGCTTGCTGGGCGAGGCAGGCGAGCGGCTCGGAGGTCCGCTGGTCGACATGCAGCGCGGCCGTGGCGCGACGCTCACCGCGGCCGGCGAGCGCATGGTTGCCGCGCACGAGAAGGCGGTCGATGCGGTCAGGCGGCTCGGTCTGGAGATCGAGCTCCCCACCCGCGTCGCGCGTCCCGCGCCGGTGATGGCCGCGAGCCATGATCTGCTGCTGGCCGCGTTCTGCGACCGTTGGGCGAAGCCCGAGGGCCTGATCGGGGAGCTCGTGTTCAAGGGGAGCCTGGAGTCCCTTGGCGCGCTCGCCCGGGGCGAGGTGCAGGTCGCCGGCTTCCACGTCGCGATGCCCATCGCAGAGGCGGCAGCGGGCGCGCTGCGCAGACTGCTCGACCCGCGGCGGGACGCCCTCCTCCGCTTCGCGGAGCGGGAACAGGGGCTGATCGTGCCGCGGCGCAATCCGAAGCGCCTGCGCTCTTTCACCGACGTCGCCGCGCGGCACGTCCGCTTCGTCAACCGGCAGCGGGGGTCGGGCACGCGGCTCCTCATCGATCAACTGCTCCAGGAGGCCGATCTCGATCCGTCCGCGATCCGCGGTTACGGCACCGAGGAGTTCACGCACCTCGCCGTCGCGGCGACGGTGGCCGCGGGCCGCGCCGACGCCGCGTTCGGATTGCGGGCCGCCGCCCAGCGATTTGGGCTGGGTTTCGTGCCCCTGCGACGCGAAACCTATTGGCTCGCGCTTCGGTCGAGCCGCCTCGACACCGAGTGGGGCCGCCGGCTGCGCGATGGCCTCGCCGGCGAACCGCTTCGCCGGGCGACGCGCGGGTTGCGCGGCTACTCGATCGGAGATGCCGGCACGATCGCGCCGGCTGCGGCAGCCTTCGCCTGAAGGAGAGTCGATGGACGGGCCCGGTCACGATACCTCCGCTCCTGCGGGCGCCACCGCGCTTCCGGCGCGTGGCGGCTTCCGCATCGACCGCGGCGAGATCGCCGGCGCATTCGGCGACCTCGGTACGCTGATCCCGTTCCTCGCCGCCTACCTCGCGATCGTGAAGCTCGACCCGTGCGCCGTTTTCGGTAAGCTGCGGCCTGAAGAAGATCCATGTCCGACGCCACGCTGCTGATCATCCTGCTCGCGCTGCCGTTCGCCGGCAGCATTGCCGCGGCGCTGTTGCCGGCGAATGCACGCAATGCCGAGGCCTGGCTGGCCGGCGCGATCGCGCTGGCGGCGCTGCTCATCGCCGCGAAGTTCTATCCCGCCGTCGCCCGCGCGGAAGTGATCCGCGGCGAGCTCGAGTGGCTGCCCGCGCTGGGGCTGGATTTCACGCTGCGGATGGACGGCTTCGCCTGGATGTTCGCCGTTCTCGTCACCGGCATCGGCTTCCTGGTGGTGCTCTATGCGCGCTACTACATGTCGCCGCAGGACCCGGTGCCGCGCTTCTTCTCCTTGTTCCTCGCGTTCATGGGCGCCATGCTCGGGGTGGTGCTCGCCGGAAACCTGATCCAGCTGGTCTTTTTCTGGGAGCTGACCAGCCTGGTCTCGTTTCTCCTGATCGGCTACTGGCACCACAATGCCGCCGCGCGCGACGGCGCGCGCATGGCGCTCGTCGTCACGTCGGCCGGCGGTTTGTGCCTGCTCGCCGGCGCGCTGCTCGTCGGCCACATCGTCGGCAGCTACGACCTCGACGCGGTCCTCGCCGCGGGCGATCTCATCCGCTCGCACGAGCTGTACCTTCCCGCGCTGATCCTCGTCCTGCTCGGCGCGCTCACCAAGAGCGCGCAGTTCCCGTTCCACTTCTGGCTGCCGCACGCCATGGCGGCGCCGACGCCGGTCTCGGCCTATCTGCATTCGGCCTCCATGGTGAAGCTGGGCGTGTTCCTGATGGCGCGCCTGTGGCCGGTGCTGGCCGGCACCGACGCCTGGATCTGGATCGTGGGCACCGCCGGCGTGTGCACGTTCGTGCTGGGCGCCTATGCGGCGATCTTCCAGAACGACCTGAAGGGCCTGCTCGCCTATTCGACCATCAGCCACCTCGGCCTGATCACGCTGCTGCTCGGCCTCAACAGCCCGCTTGCGGCGGTGGCGGCGATCTTCCACATCATGAACCACGCCACGTTCAAGGCCTCGCTGTTCATGGGCGCCGGCGTCATCGATCACGAGACCGGCACCCGCGACATCCGGCGCCTGAGCGGCCTGTACCGCTTCATGCCGATCAGCGCGACGCTGGCGATGGTCGCGGCCGCGGCGATGGCCGGGGTGCCGCTGCTCAACGGCTTTCTGTCCAAGGAGATGTTCTTCGCCGAGGCGCTGGCCGTGGCCGGTCCGTCGCAATCCATGGACCGCGCGCTGCCGTACCTCGCCGCGCTGGCGGGCGCGTTCAGCGTCGCCTATTCGCTGCGCTTCATTCGCGAGGTGTTCTTCGGACCCGCCCCGACGGACCTGCCGCGCACGCCGCACGAGCCGCCGCGCTGGATGCGTTTCCCGATCGAGGCGCTGGTGCTCGCCTGCGTGGTGGTGGGCGTCTTTCCGGCCGTGACGATCGGTCCGGCGCTCGACGTCGCGGCCCGCTCGGTGCTCGGCCCGGCGACGCCCGAATACGACCTCGCCGTCTGGCATGGCTTCAACCTGCCGCTGCTGATGAGCTTCTTCGCGCTCGCGGGCGGCGTCGCCCTGTACCGGATGCTGCAGAAGCACCTGGCGCGCGGCGTGGAACCCAGCCCCTTCCTTCCCCCGATCGACGGGCGACGCATCTTCGACGGCGTGCTCCTCGCCGTGTCGCGGGGCTGGCCGAGGTCGCTGGAAGCGTTCCTCGGCACGAACCGGCTCCAGCCGCAGCTGCGCTGGCTCGCGGCGCTCGCGGTCGCCGCCGCGCTGTGGCCGATCTATCAGCATGGGTTGGCGGCCGGCGCGCTGGCCTCATCCGACCTCGATCCCGCCTTCGCCATCGCGTGGGCGGTGGGCGCGGCCTGCGCCCTCGGCGCCGCCTGGCAGGCCAAGTTCCACCGCCTCGTCGCGCTCGTGCTGGCCGGCGGCGCGGGGCTCGTCACCTGCCTTACGTTCGTCTGGTTCTCCGCGCCCGATCTCGCCCTGACGCAGCTCCTGGTGGAAATCGTGACCACCGTGCTCCTGCTGCTCGGCCTGCGCTGGCTGCCGAAGCGCATCCCGTTTGCATGGACGTGGGCCGGCGCGCGCGCCGCGCTTCCGCGGCGCGCCGGCGACCTGGCGATCGCCGTCGCCGTGGGCGGCGGCCTCGCAACCCTCGCCTACGCGGTGATGACCCGGCCGCTGCCCGAAACCGTCTCGCGCTTTTTCGTGGAACGCGCGCATCCGGAGGGCGGCGGCACGAACGTCGTCAACGTGATCCTGGTCGACTTCCGCGGCTTCGACACGCTGGGCGAGATCACGGTGCTCGGCGTGGTCGCACTCGCCGTCTACGCGCTGCTGCGCCGGTTCCGTCCGGCGCGCGAGAGCCTCGCCGCGCCGGCGCAGCAGGGCTCGCAGCGCCCGGCGACCGCGGCCGACGACCTGATGGTTCCGTCGGTCATCATGCGCCTGATGTTTCCGGCGATCGCCGTGCTGGCGATCTACCTGCTCCTGCGCGGCCACAACCTGCCCGGGGGCGGCTTCGTCGCCGGGCTCACCATGGCGGTGGCGCTCATCCTGCAATACATGGCCGGCGGCACGCACTGGGCGGAAGCGCGCCTCGGGATCCGGCCGGTGCTGTTGATCGGCGTCGGGCTGCTGCTCGCGGCCGCCGCCGGCGCGGGCGCATGGGCGTTCTCGCGCCCGTTCCTGACCTCGGGTTCCGCCCACGTCGAGCTGCCGATCGTCGGCGAGCTTCACCTGTCGAGCGCGCTCGCGTTCGATCTCGGCGTGTTCTCGCTGGTGGTGGGCGCCACCGCGCTGGTGCTCATCGCCCTCGCGCACCAGTCGACACGCGGCCACCGCGCGCCGCGACCGACATGAACGAGCTCGTCGTCGCCCTGGCCATAGGCGTGCTGACGGGATCCGGCGTCTGGCTGCTGCTGCGCCCGCGCACCTTCCAGGTCGCGATCGGCCTGTCGCTGCTCTCCTACGCGGTCAACCTGTTCATCGTCGCGATGGGGCGCTTGCGCGTCGACGCGGCGCCGATCGTGACGGCAGGCGCGGCGGCCGACCCCGCCGCCCTTGCGGACCCGCTGCCACAGGCGCTCGTGCTCACCGCCATCGTCATCGGCTTCGCGATGACGGCGCTGCTCCTGGTGGTGCTGCTGGCGTCGCGCGGCCTCACCGGAACCGATCACGTGGACGGCAGGGAGCCCGAGGAATGAGCCTCTGGCAGGAGCACCTCGTCGTCGTGCCCGTCGTGCTGCCGCTCGCCGCGGGCGCGCTGATGCTGCTCTTCGACGAGCGCCGTCACGCGCTCAAGGCCGCCCTGGGCGTTGCATCGACCCTCCTGCTCGTGGCCGCAGCGATCGCCCTGCTGCGGCTCGCCGATGCCTCTGCCACCCAGGTCTACCGTCTCGGCGACTGGGCGGCGCCGTTCGGCATCGTGCTCGTCGCCGACCGGCTGTCGGCCGTGATGGTGCTGCTCGCCGGCGTGCTTGCGTTCGCCGCCCTCGTGTTCTCGCTCGCGCGCTGGTCGCGGGCAGGGCCGCGCTTTCACTCCCTGATCCAGTTCCTGCTGATGGGCGTGAACGGCGCCTTTCTCACCGGGGACCTGTTCAACCTGTTCGTGTTCTTCGAGGTCTTCCTCGCCGCCTCCTACGGCCTCGCGCTGCACGGCTCGGGCACGGCGCGCGTCGGGGCGAGCCTGCACTACATCGCCGTCAACCTCACCGCGTCGCTCCTGTTCCTGATCGGAGCGAGCCTCCTCTACGGCGTCACCGGGACGCTCAATATGGCCGACCTCGCCGTGCGCGTCCCCGCGGTCCCGGCCGGCGACCGGATGCTGCTGGAAGCCGGCGCGGCCATTCTGGGCGTCGCGTTCCTGGTCAAGGCCGGCATGTGGCCGCTGTGCTTCTGGTTGCCCGGCACCTACTCGGCGGCCAGCGCCCCGGCCGCGGCGTTCTTCGCCATTCTCACCAAGGTCGGCGTCTACGCCGTGCTGCGGATCTGGCTGCTTCTCTTCGGTGCCGAGGCGGGTGCTTCCACCGGCTTCGGCGCCGACGTGCTGGTCGTCGGCGGCATGGCCACCCTCGCGTTCGGCATCGTCGGCATGCTCGCCGCGCAGGACCTCTCCCGGCTCGCCGCGTTCGGCCTGCTCGTGTCCTCCGGCACGCTGCTCGCGGCGATCGGCACCGGGCAGATCGCGGTCACCGGCGCCGCGCTCTACTACCTCGTCGTCTCGACGCTCGGGGCGAGCGCCTTCTTCCTGCTGATCGAGCTGGTCGAACGCGGGCGCACGCCCGGCGCCAACGTGCTGGCCATCACCGCGGAGGCGTTCGGCGACATCGACGAGGAGGCGCCCGAGGCGGAGGTCGGCATCGCCATCCCCGCAACCATGGCGATTCTCGGCCTGAGCTTCGCCTGCTGCGCGCTGCTGCTGGCGGGCCTGCCGCCGCTGCCGGGATTCATCGCCAAGTTCGCGCTGCTCGCCGCGCTCCTCGGCCCGGACCCCATCCAGGCCCCGGCATGGGCGCTGCTCGTCCTGCTGACCCTGTCGGGGCTCGCGGCGGCGATCGCGACGGTCCGTGCCGGCATCCGCATCTTCTGGGCGTCACCCGAGCTCAGCGTACCGCGCGTGGACGTACTGGAAATGGCGCCGGTCGCGCTCCTGCTCGCCTTGTGCGCGGCGCTCACCGTGCAGGCCGGGCCGGCGATGCGCTACATGCAGGACACCGCGCAGTCGCTGCACGCGCCGCGCGGCTACATGCAAGACGTCCTGAGCCCCCGATGAAACGCTGGCTGCCGTTTCCGCTGCTGTCGCTCGCCCTCCTCGCGATGTGGCTCCTGCTCAACCAGACGCTCGCGACCGGCCACGTAATCCTCGGCGCACTGATCGGGCTCGGCGCCGCGCTGACGCTGGCCATGCTGCAGGCGCCGCAGGGCGCGGTCCGACGCCCGGCGGCGATCGCGCAACTGGCCTGGCTGGTCCTGACCGACATCGTGCGCTCCAACGTCGCGGTGGCGCGCATCGTCCTGCACTCCGGCACGCGCCGGCAGACTTCCGGGTTTCTGGAGATTGCGCTCGAGCTGCGCCATCCCGGCGGGCTGGCGGTGCTCGCCTGCATCATCACCTCGACGCCCGGAACAGCCTGGGCGGGGTACGACTCGACGCGCGGCATCCTCACCATGCACATCCTCGATCTGATCGACGAGGAGACCTGGATCCGCACCATCAAGGGCCGCTACGAGCGGCGGCTGCTGGAGATCTTCGAATGAGCGCGACGCTGCTCGGCGGCGCGATCGTCCTCGCGCAGGTGTTTCTCGCGCTCGCGATGGCGTGCGCCCTGTTCCGTTTGCTGCGGGGGCCGCACGCGCAGGACCGGGTGCTCGCCCTCGACACGCTCTACGTCAACGCCATGCTGCTCGTGCTGACGTTCGGCATGCGCGAGGGCAGCACGCTCTACTTCGAAGCCGCGCTGGCGATCGGCATGCTCGGCTTCGTCGCCACCGCGGCGCTCGCCAAGTTCCTGCTGCGCGGCGAGGTGATCGAATGAGTCACGCCGCCGGGCTGCCCGCGCTCACCGCGGCGCTGACGGCGCTGCTCGTCCTCGCCGGCGCTGCTCTGGCGCTGATCGGCTCGCTCGGGCTGTTGCGGCTGAAGACCTTCTACGACCGGGTCCATGCCCCCACCATGGGCACGACGCTGGGCACCGGCCTCGTCCTGATCGCCTCGATGGTGCTGTTCTCGGCGCTCGAGTCGCGGCCGGTGCTGCACGAGATCCTGATCGGCGTCTTCATGACCGTGACCACGCCGGTGACCTTCATGCTGCTGGTGCGGGCGGCGCTGCATCGCGACCGGTCCGAGGGCCGTGATCCCGCCGGCGGAAAGGACTAGCGCCGCGGGCAAAGGGGTTTTTCGGACCGTTCCGGATGCCTCGATCGCCGGGCCCGCGTGACGCCGGGCGCGCGCCCGGACGGCACGCCTGGACCTCCCAAAAAAGAACGGCGCCCGCGTCGGGGCGCCGTTCCAGTCTGGCGGGTCGCTACTTCTTCGCCGCGGCGGGCGTGGCCATCGCGGGCCCGGCCTTCATCGGGTGCGACTTCTTGTACCTCTCGACCGTCATGTCCTGGGCCTTGCCCAGGAGCTCGGCCTGGTGTTTCGCGGCCGCGGACGCTTTCGCGGCCTTGGCCGCGGCCGCTGCCTTCTGCTCCTCGGTCGGCGCGGGCAGCTTCGCCCACAGCCCGCCACCCCCGAGCACCAGCGGCGCGCCGATCATGGCGGCCGACAGGGCGACGACGACGATAGCTCCTCGCATGCTCCCCTCCTTCTGCCGTCAGTGCTGAACCTGCGGTGCGGCGGGAACGCCCTTGGCGGTCTCCGCCTTGACCTTGCCCGACTTCACGTCCTCGTACCAGAGCTGGTGGTGCTCCTTCGCCCAGGTCTCGTCGGTGTAGCCGTAGCGCATGTTCTGGTAGGCGCCTTCGACGCCGATCGTGCCCATGTAGATGTGCCCGAGCGCCAGGATGATGAAGGCGATCGACGCGATCGCGTGAATGATGTTCGCCTGGATCATCACGCTCCGGACCTGGTCGAAGTTCGGGAAGTTCAGGATCAGGCCGGTGATGCTGACCACTGTCGAAAGTAGCACCACCCCGGCCCAGAACCACACCTTCTCGCCGGCGTTGTACTTGCCCGAGGGCACGTGCTTGCCGCCGAACATCCCGCCGGCGCTCGCGAACCACTTGAAGTCGTACGCCCGCGGGAAGTTGTCCCTGATGTAGCGGACGACAAACACGAGAAAGCTGAGCACGAAGATCGGCCCGACGAAGTTATGGAGGTTCTTCGACAGGCTGGTGAGCCAGGCGAAGAGCGTGTAGCCGAGAACCGGCAGGAGAACGTCCTTCCCGACGAGGATGATGAGCCCGGTCGCGCCGAGGATGCAGAAGGCGATCGCCAGCACCCAGTGGATGTAGCGCTCGAACGGCGTGAAGCGCCGGATCAGCCGCCCGGTCGGCCGCTCGTGCAGCTTCACCGGGCCCTTCCACCAGTAGAACACGGCAATCGCCGCCACGACGAAGGCCACGAACCAGCCGCCGATCGGCGTGATCAGATTGTTCCGAAAGAGCCGCCACGCTTCGCCGGCGGTCGTCCACGGCTGGCCAGGCAGCTTCATCGCCGGCTGGATCAGGACGTTGGTCTCCTGACCCTTGATCGAGGTGTAGGCCTGCTGGCCGGACTGCACCTCGCGCCAGACCGGCGCGTTGTTGCCCGGCTGCACGAGCTGCCGCTTGGCCTGGTCGGCCGCGTCCGCGGGCGGCGGTTGCTGCGCGGTGCCGGCGAGCGGCAGCGCGAGCGCTCCTGCCAGCGCAAGGCCGCTCATCAGCCGCAAAAAGACGCAAGGCATCGGGGTGCTCCTCCTCTCGTGATGGGCTCGGGACGTCCGCGGACCCGCGGCGTCCCGAGAACGACTCACCCGGACGGGTTACCGGACCCGGACGTACTCGTTCTGGTTGAGAGCCCGCGTGCTGATGGCGGCGTCCCAGGAGGCCCGGTCCCCTTTGGTCCACTTCGAGGTGGTGTGCAGCACGGTCGAGGAGTCGGTGTCCCACGGGTTGCTGTCGGGCTTCCCTTGATAGCTGCGATCCTTCTGCGCCAGCTCCTGCGGCTGGTCGCCGCACCCGGCCAGACCGAGTGCGGCGATCGACGCGAGCGCGACGATGACGATGCGCGCGCGCATGGCTCAGCGCTTCGGCTGCGCGGGCGCGCCGTACGCGGTGCCCCAGCCCCAGACTTCGGACCCCTTGCCCCGCGTCAGCACGCGCTGGCGGTAGATGTCGGCGATGATGTCGCCGTCGCCCCCGAGCAGCGCTTTGGTCGAGCACATCTCGGCGCACGCGGGCAGCTTGCCCTGGGCGAGCCGGTTCGAGCCGTACTTCCGGAACTCCTCGGCCGAGTTGTCCTTCTCCGGACCGCCGGCGCAGAACGTGCACTTGTCCATCTTGCCGCGCAGGCCGAACGCGCCCGCCTGCGGGAACTGCGGCGCCCCGAACGGGCAGGCGTAGAAGCAGTACCCGCAGCCGATGCAGAGGTCCTTGTCGTGCAGGACGACGCCGTCGGCCGTCCGGTAGAAGCAGTCGACCGGGCACACCGCCATGCACGGCGCATCCGAGCAGTGCATGCAGGCGACCGAGATCGACTTCTCGCCCGGCTGGCCGTCGTTGATCGTCACCACCCGGCGGCGGTTGACGCCCCACGGCACCTCGTTTTCGTTCTTACAGGCGGTGACGCAGCCGTTGCACTCGATGCAGCGCTCGGCGTCGCACAGGAATTTCATTCTCGCCATGGTTGCTCTCCTCTCTCCGCCTTACGCCCGCTCGACCTGGCAGAGCGTGGTCTTGGTCTCCTGCATCATCGTCACGCGGTCGTAGCCGTAGGTTGTGGCCGTATTCACCGCCTCCCCACGGACGATCGGCGCCGCGCCCTCCGGGTAGTACGGCAGCATGTCGATCCCCTGCCACCAGCCCGCGAAGTGGAACGGGATGAAGCAGGTGTCGGGTCCGACGCCCTCGGTGACCTTCGCCTTGACCTTCAGGCTCGCACCGGTCGGGCTCTTGACCCACACGTACTCGCCGTTGCGGATTCCGCGGTCGGCCGCCGCCTTCGGGTTGATCTCCACGAAGTTGTCCTGCATCAGCTCGGCGAGCCACGGGTTGGAGCGGGTCTCGTCGCCGCCGCCCTCGTACTCGACCAGCCGCCCGCTCGTGAGGATGAGCGGGAACTTCTCGTGGACCTTGTCGGCGACGTTCTTGTCCTGCAGCGACTTGAACAGCGTCGGCAGCCGCCAGAGCACCTTGACGTCGTCGTGGGTCGGGTACTTGGCCACCAGGTCCGGCCGCGGCGAATAGATCGGCTCGCGATGCAGCGGCACGCCGTCCGGGAAGTTCCACACCACCGCGCGCGCCCTGGCGTTCCCCCACGGATGGCAGCCGTGGTTCTTCAGGACGATGCGCTGGATGCCGCCCGAGAGGTCGGTCTTCCAGTTCTTGCCCTCGGCCTCCTTCTTCTCGGCATCGGTCAGCTCGTCCCACCAGCCGAGCTTCTTCAGCAGCACGTGGTCGAACTCGGGATACCCGAACGGCAGATCGGCGCCTTTCGAGGACGAGCCGTCCGCGGCCAGCAGCGACACGCCGTCGCGCTCGATGCCGAAGTTCGCCCGGAAGTTGCCCCCGCCGTCCATGACGTGCCGGGAGGTCTGGTACAGGTTGGGCGAGCCGGGATGCTTCAGCGCCGCGTTGCCGTAGCACGGCCACGGCAGCCCGAAGTAGTCGCCGGTGAGATCGTAGCCGGTGGCCGCGTCCTTGCCGCCCCTGGCGCGCAGCGTCTTCACGTCGAAGACGTGCATGTTGCGCATGTGCGCCTTGAGCCGCTCGGGCGACTGCCCGGTGTAGCCGATCGTCCAGCTGCCGCCGTTGATCTCGTGGACGAGGGTGTCATCCATGCTCGGCTCTTCGTAGCCCTTCACCTTGATCAGCCGCAGCTGCTGCTTGCCGTCCTTCTTGCCGATGAACTGGTCGCCGAAGCCGAGCTTCTGCGCGAGGTGGTACATGATCGCCTGGTCGGAGCGCGACTCGAACAGCGGCTCGATGACCTTCTCGCGCCACTGCAGCGAGCGGTTCGACGCGGTCACCGAGCCGTCGGTCTCGAACTGGGTCGCGGCCGGCAGCAGGTAGACGTCGCGATTCGCGTTCGGCGCGCGCTTGGCGTCGGCGAGGACCTTCTTGCCCTGGTCGTTGAGCGGCATGGCCGCCATCGCGGCGGTGGCCGACGGATACGGGTCGATCACCACCAGCAGGTCGAGCGCCTGCATCGCGGCCTGCATCTCGATCCCGCGGGTCTGCGAGTTCGGCGCATGGCCCCAGTAGAACATCCCGCGGATGTTCGTCGGCTGGTCGATGTGATCGGCGTTCTCCAGCACCCCGTCGATCCAGCGCGACACCGTGGTCCCGGCCTTGTTCATCATGCCCGGCGCGAAGCGCGCCTTCAGCCACTCGAAGTCGACGTTCCACACCCGGCACCAGTGCTTGAACGCGCCTTCCGAGACGCCGTAGTAGCCCGGCAACGAGTCGGGGTTGGGGCCGACGTCGGTCGCGCCCTGGACGTTGTCGTGGCCGCGGTAGATGTTGCAGCCGCCGCCCGGCACGCCGACGTTGCCGAGCGCGAGCTGGAGGCAGCAGCTCGCGCGGACGATCGCGTTGCCGTTGCTGTGCTGGGTCTGGCCCATCGCCCAGATGATCGTGCTCGGCCGGTTCTTCGCCATCGCCTCGGCGACGGTGTAGACCTCCTTCTCCGACAGGCCGGTGACGTCCTGCACCGCCTCGGGGGTCCACTTCATGACCTCTTCGCGGACCTTGTCCATGCCGTAGACGCGGGCCTGGATGTACGCCTTGTCCTCCCAGCCGTTCTTGAAGATGTGGTAGAGCACGCCCCACAGGAACGCCACGTCCGAGCCCGAGCGGGTGCGGAAGTACATGTCCGCCTTCGCCGCGGTGCGCGTGAAGCGCGGATCGACGACGATCACCTTCGCGCCCGACTCCTTCGCGTGCAGGGTGTGCAGCATCGACACCGGGTGCGCCTCGGCGGCGTTCGAGCCGAAGAACAGGATGCACTTCGAGTTCTGCTCGTCGTTGTACGAGTTCGTCATCGCGCCGTAGCCCCAGGTGTTGGCCACGCCGGAGACGGTGGTCGAGTGGCAGATCCGTGCCTGGTGGTCGGTGTTGTTGCTGCCCCACAGGCGGACCCACTTGCACAGCAGCTCGGACTGCTCGTTGTTGTGCTTGGACGAGCCGACGACGAAGATCGAATCCGGGCCCGACTCCTCGCGGAGCTTCAGCATCTTCTTGCTGATCTCGTCGAGGGCCTGGTCCCAGCTCAGCCGCTGGTACTTGCCGTTCACCAGCTTCATCGGGTACTTCAGCCGGTGCGAGTGCTCGGTCATGCCGTGCTCGCGCACCGCCGCGCCCTTGGCGCAGTGCGCCCCGAGGTTGATCGGCGAGTCGAACACCGGCTCCTGGCGCACCCAGACGCCGTTCTGCACGACGGCGTCGATCGCACAGCCGACCGAACAGTGGGTGCAGACCGTGCGCTTGACCTCGACCTTGCCCGCGGCGACCGTCTTCTCCTGCGCGTCGGCCTTGCCGATCAGGTTGAACGGCAGCTGGCTCGCGAACGCGCCCGCGCCGGCCGCGAGGCCGGTGCGCTTCAGGAACGCGCGGCGATCGATGGTCCGCGCGAGCGCTCCGGAGAGGCTGCGCGTGAGCCGCGACTGGGGAGCCGCCGCAGCGGAGGATTTTCTCGTCAGCAACATGGCGCGCTCCTTCGCTCTAGACCAGCGTGGTGCGGTAGTAGGTGCGGACGTGCTCGGTGAGCTCGTAGCCCTTGCCTTCGGGCTGCTTCTTCGCGCTCGCCCCCGCCGTCTGGGGGAGGGTCTTCGCGCCGATGGCAGCCACGGCCGCTGCACCGCCCGCGCCGACCGCGAGGAGGAAAGTTCTCCGGCTGCGTTTGGTCTTCGAGTTCTCCATGGTGGCTCTCCTTCCGGGGACTTAGAGCATGTCTAGGGACGCGGCTTCGATCTCGCAAAACGCCTTGGTGAAGCGTGCGACATGTTTATAGAAGTCTGTTCTCGCAGAAGCCACGACTTCGTTAGTCAAAGGATTGTAAGCCCTGTTCATATATCGTGTGAAGAACTTCCGCTGTTGCTGCAGTGCGTCATCACTCGACCCCGACGCCGCGAGATGGCGCATCGTTTCGAGCAGAGCGGCGAAATGGTCCTCCGGTTCGTGCACTGCATCAGAGCGCGCGAGCCCTAACTCACCCAGCGCTTCCCGCAACTCGACGAGGACCCGCTCGCGAGCGTTTTCAACCAGGTAGGCCGACACGTACAGCGTGACCTCCGCCTTGCCGGTCCCGACGAATACGGCGTCGTACTCGGCCCGTACGGTTTCCGGGTCCGTGCCCGCGGCCGCGGCGCGCAGCCTGCGCCAGGCCTCCCCCAGGCCGGTCTGCTCGCCCTCGGCCGGGATGTCGGCCCCCGCGGCGATCGCCGCGAGCAGCGCTTTGTCGGGCGCCGCGTACCACAGCCGGGCGAGCAGCGCGTAGAACTCCGCCCGGGCCTGGTCCTCGGGCGCGACGTGCGGCCGGAGATCGACCGGGATCGCTGCGCCGCTCATCGGGCGGCCTTGTCGCTCCGCGCCAGGGATTCGCGCTTGCCTTCAACACGGCCAGGGGTCGACACAGGATGTCTCATGGCTTCACGTCCAGGATCGAGCTCTCGTCCTTGTTCTCCATCATGTCGACGACCCGGCAGTCCGCGCACATCTGCAGGCGCCGCAGCGCGCCGCCGCCGGCGAACATCGAGTGCGTGCCGAGCCGGCCGAGCATCGCGTCGATCATCTGCCGGGTGCCGAACGGCTTGCCGCAGCGCACGCAGTTGAAGGGCTCGGCCTGGTTGAGAACGACCTCCTGCTTGGCCTCGGCGGCGAGCAGCAGGCGCGGGCTGAGCGCCAGAGCGTCCTCCGGACAGGTCGTTACGCAGAGCCCGCACTGCACGCAGTTGCGCTCGATGAACTTGAGCATCGGCGTCTCGCGGCCGTCGACCAGGGCGGAGGCCGGGCAGGCGCCGACGCAGGCCATGCAGAGCGTGCACGTCTGCCGGTTCACCGTGACGCCGCCATACGGGGCGCCGGCGCCGAGGGGGATCTCGCGCTGCGGCGTCGGCGCGTTCCGGGCGAGGTGCTCGAGCGCGAAATCGAGCGTCGTCCGCTTCTCGCTCGAGACGTTGAACGTCGCCGCGCTCGCCACCGTCCGCGCGGGTGCCAGGCCCCACACGGCGCGCTCGAGGTCCGCCGGCTCGGCCGCGCGCACGAACCGGAAGTGCGTGCCGGCGTAGCCGAGCCCGTTCAGGATCGTCCCGGCATGGCCCATCTGGCGCTCGATCGCCGGGCCGTACTCGTCGGCGTCGGGCCCGGCCGCGAGGACGAACACCTGGCTCGCGCCGTACGCGATCGCGCCGAGCAGGGTGTCGATGCCCACCGACGCGACGTGGAACACCTCCAGCGGGATCACCCGCGCCGGCAGCCCTTTGCCGCGCCGGCCGAGGCGCGCGACGAGCTCCCGCCCCTCTTCCAGATTGTGGAACAGGATCGCCGCGTCCTTCCCTCCCGCCTGGGCGTACACGGCGAGCAGCCGCTTCACGCGCGCACCGAGCTCGGGGGCGCGCGGATTCGCGTACGTCATCGCGCCCGACGGACAGACCGTCGCGCAGCCGCCGCAGCCGGCGCACAGGTGCGGCTCGACCTTGATCTTGTCGCCGTCCGCCGCGATCGCGCCCGTCGAGCACACGTCGATGCAGTTGGTGCAGCCGACCTTGCCCGAGCGGCCGTGCGCGCAGATGCGCTCGTTGTACGCGAAGAACTTGGGCTTCTCGAACTCGCCGACCATGCGGGCGAGCGTCGCGGCGGCGAGCGCCTGCTCCAGCGGGTCGCGGCCGGGCGCGAGATAGCCTTGCGGCTTCTGCGCGACCTTGAGAATGGGCTCCGGCGAGAGGTCGAGCACGAGGTCGAACCGGTCGCGCCGGGAGCGCTCCGCGCGGTCGAAGTCGATCGCCTTGACCGGCCCGCACGCGGTCACGCACTCGCGGTGCGCCCGGCACTTGTCGAGGTCGATCTGGTAGGTGAAGTCGATCGCGTTCTCCGGACAAACCCGGATGCAGGCATTGCAGCGCGTACAGACCTCGAGATCGATCGGGTTCGTCTGCTCCCACTCGACGTCGAACGCGCCGAGCCAGCCCTGGACCGACTTCACCCGGCCCGACCAGATCGGGTAGCGCCGCTCCGCCGGCAGCTCGGCGCCGCGCGAAGTCGTCACGAGCGCGCTCACCTCGAGCTCGCCCGCGAGCCGCTCCGCCCACTGCACGGCCGCCTCCGCGGGGCCGATCACGAGGAGGTGCCCGCTCGACTGATAGGACACGCTCGGCACCGGCTCGGGCTCGGGCAGGTCGGCGAGCGCGAGGAGCGCCGCGATCTTCGGCGTGGCGGCGCCGCCTTCCGCGGACCAGCCGGCCGTCTCGCGGATATTGACGAACCTGAGGTCGGCCTTGCCACCGGCCTGCTCGTTCTGCTCGGCGAAGAGCGCCGCCTCCTGCGTACAGGCCACGATGCACTCTCCGCCGGCCAGTGCGGCGTCGAGCGCTCCTACCTCCTTGCGGCACAGCTCGGTGTGGATCGTCACCGGCGCCCGCGACTGGAGCGCCGCGCCGAGCGCCTTCGCGTCGAGCGCCATGGTCCGGTTGCAGCTGCAGAGCTTCAGCGTCTTGTCGTCGAGCGCCATGTCACGCGCCGGTCGTCTTTGCCGGGATGTCGGTGGGCGACGCCGCGGTCGGCTCCGCCGGCATCTCCGGCGGCTCGATGGCGGCAGCGGCGGTGGCGGATCGCGCGGGGGCGGCCTGGGCGTCCCCTTCCGGACGCTCCGCCTGCCGCTCCTCGTCGAACAGCCCGAGGCCGCGCGCCTGGCTCAGCAGTCGCAGCATCGCGGTCGGGATCGGATCGGACTTGGTGTAGTCGTCGATGTAGATGTCCAGGTGGTCCATCTGGTCGAAGTGGAAGTGCGGGTCGCTGAAGAGCTTCCGCAGCGCCGCGCTCCGCGTCGCCGGATCGACGCCGGGCCGGAGGAACTCCCGGTACTCGGACTCGAGCCCCTTCAGCGAGTCGATCGGCGGGAGTTCGGCGGGCGCGGCGTCGGCGCGCACGACGGCACCGGCCGCGGGCGGGGCAGGCGCCGCAATCTCCGCCGGTCTCTCGTCGGGCGCCGGTGCAGGCAGCGCTTCCCCGCGCCGCGCCGCCTGCTTGCGCCGCGACCAGCGCCCGAGGAAGGTATCGTCGTCGTTCGTCGTCACGGGGCGTCTCGGCGGGCGCCCTTGAAGGACGGCGGCCGGCTCCGCTTCTTGGGCTCGGGCCGGTAATGCGCGCGGATGAACTCATCGACCCAGGCGATCAGCTCCGGCGGCATCGCCACGCCGTCGACCTGCTCGCCGCCGTCCATCATGGCGCCCGCCTCCTGGTAGCTCACCGTGACGACGTGGGGCACCGCCGCCCCGTCCACCATCCGCCACATCACGAACACGTAAGGCGTCGCGCAGGTGAGGTTGAGGTAGTATCCCTCCGCTTGGTCCCGGTGGAGCTCGATCGCGAACCCCGGGTGCAACCATCGCGCCCGCCCGTTGTCATCCAGGAGCAGGCGCGGTGCCGCCCCGCCGGTGTCCGGAACGACCTCGACCGGCGCCCATTGATCGGACTGCCAGCGACTCGCGAGGGTCCGCCGCTCCATGATCACCGCGACCGGTACGCTTCGCGGAGACATCGCAATCTCACTAGAATTCAGGTTATGAACACCAGTACGAGTCTAGCATTGATGATGCGCGGCCCCGGCGGTCCCGCGCAACCCTTGACATGACCGACCGAGTGATCCCCCTTCGCGACGCGCGTCGCGCAATGCCCCTGCCCCGGATGGGGGCAAGGGACACGCACGGCGCCGCGCCGGTCGCCGACACGCGCGCGCGGCCGCTGCGCGACCTGCGGATCTCGGTGACCGATCGCTGCAACTTCCGCTGCACTTATTGCATGCCGCGGGACGTGTTCGGTCCCGACTACGAGTTCCTGCCGCGGAGCGAGGTGCTGTCGTTCGAGGAGATCACGGGGCTCGCGCGCATCTTCAAGGAGCACGGCGTCGAGAAGGTCCGCCTAACGGGCGGCGAGCCGCTGCTGCGGAAGAACCTCGAGCGGCTGATCGAGATGCTGGCCGCGCTCGGCGGGCTGGATCTCACCCTGACGACCAACGGCTCGCTCCTCGCCCGCAAGGCGCAGTCGCTCCGGGACGCCGGCCTGCGCCGCGTGTCGGTCAGCCTCGACTCGCTCGACGACGAGGTGTTCCGGGCGATGAACGACGTCGACTTTCCGGTCGCCCGGGTGCTCGAGGGCATCGACGCCGCGACCGCGGCCGGGCTCGCGCCGGTCAAGATCAACATGGTGGTGAAGCGCGGCGTCAACGATCACACCGTCGTGCCGATGGCGCGGCGCTTCAAGGGCACCGGCCACGTCGTGCGCTTCATCGAGTTCATGGACGTGGGCAGCTCGAACGGCTGGCGCATGGACGACGTCGTGCCGTCCGCGGAGGTCGTCCGGCGCATCGCCGCCGAGCTTCCGGTCGAGCCGGTGGACGCCAACTACTTCGGCGAGGTCGCCGAGCGCTGGCGCTACCGCGACGGCAGCGGCGAGATCGGCGTGATCTCGTCGGTCACCCAGGCGTTCTGCCGCACCTGCACGCGCGCCCGGCTCTCGACCGACGGGATGCTCTACACCTGCCTCTTCGCCACCGCCGGCTACGATCTCCGCGCGCTGCTGCGGGGCGGCGCCGCCGAGCGCGAGATCCACGCCGCGATCGCCGGGATCTGGCGCGCGCGGACCGACCGCTACTCGGAGACCCGCACCGCCGCGACCGCGAAGAGCCGCAAGATCGAGATGTCGTACATCGGCGGATGAAGACGCCCTCCAGGCCGCAGCTGACCGACGCCGCACGCCCGGCGACCTTCGAGGTCGAGGCGCTGAACGAGCGCGGCGAGGCGCTGCCGACCCCGATCGCCGGCGAGCATCCGCTGACGCTCTACGTCGACAAGCGCGAGATCGTCACGCTGATGACCCTCGGCCAGGCGCCCGAGGCGCTGGCGATCGGCTACCTCCGCAACCAGCGGCTCGCGCGCTCGCTCGAGGAGATCGCCGCGGTCCAGGTCGACTGGGAGACCGATTCGGTCGTCGTGACCACGCGCAAGGGCATCACCGGCCTCGCCGACAAGATGAAGAAGCGCACCGTCACCACCGGCTGCGGCCAGGGCACGGTGTTCGGCGACCTGATGGAGGAGGTCGAGTCGATCAAGCTGCGCGACGACGTCCGGCTCACCGAGGAAACGCTGTACGCGCTGCTCGACCTCGTTCGCCGGCACGAGACGATCTACAAGACCGCCGGCGCGGTGCACGGCTGCGCGCTCGCCACCAACGACAACGGCGCAGCCGAAATCCTCACCTTCGTCGAGGACGTCGGCCGCCACAACGCGGTCGACGCCATCGCCGGCCAGATGTGGCTCGACGGCGTCGACGGCTCCGACAAGATCTTCTACACCACCGGGCGGCTCACCTCCGAGATGGTGATCAAGTGCGCACAGATGCGCATCCCGTTCCTGGTCTCGCGCTCCGGACTCACGCAGATGGGCTGGCGGATCGCCGACCAGGTCGGCCTCACGATGCTCGGGCGGGCGGTGAACCGGCACTACCTGCTCTTCACCGGCAAGCAACGGTTCGTGAAGACCGCGATGCCGACGATGCTGGCGTAGTGGACCTCCGCGACCCCGTCCGAGTCACCGGGCTCATCCTCGCCGGCGGCCAGGGCCGCCGGATGGGCGGCGTCGACAAGGGCCTGCAGGTGCTGCGCGGCCGGCCGATGGTCGAGTGGGTGCTCGAGCGGCTCGAGCCGCAGGTGGCCGAGGTCGTCATCAACGCCAACCAGCACCAGGCCGAGTACGCGCGCTATGGCTGTCGCGTGGTGGCGGACGAGATCGGCGGCTTCGCCGGCCCGCTCGCCGGGCTGCACGCGGGCCTGAAGGTCAGCGTCCACCCGTTCCTGGTGACCGTGCCCTGCGACTCGCCGTTCCTGCCGCGCGACCTCGTGTCGCGCCTGCACGCGGCGCTCGTGGCGCAACACGTCGACCTCGCCGTCGCCAAGACCGGCGACCAGCCGCACCCGGTCTTCGCGCTCGTGCGCGAGGCGCTGTCGGCCCACCTCGCGGCGTTCCTCGAGGCCGGCGGGCGCAAGATCGACGCGTGGTACGCCGCGCTGCAGGTGGTCGAGGTGCCGTTCGACGACGAGGCGGAGGCGTTCTCCAACATCAACACCCGGGACGAGCTGACGGAGTTCGAGAAGCGGGGATGAGCTCGCTCAAGCACATCGTGAGCTGCATCGACGGCTACGACCCCGATGCGCTCCCGGTCGACAAGGCGCGCGAGGTCATCCGCTCCTTTCTCGCGCCGATCGCCGCGAACGAGCGGGTCGCGGTGCGCGCGAGCCTCGGTCGCGTCCTCGGCGAGGACGTCGTGTCGACGGTGAACGTCCCGGCGCACGACAACTCGGCGATGGACGGCTGGGCGGTGCGCGGCGCCGACCTGGATCCGGACCGCGAGACGCGCCTCCGCGAGCTCGGCACGGCGTTCGCCGGTCGCGTCTTCGCGGGGCAGGTGGGCGCGGGCGAATGCGTGCGCGTGATGACCGGCGCGGTGATGCCGCCGGGAACCGATACCGTGGTCATCCAGGAGCTCGTGCGCACCGAAGGCGACCGCATCGTGGTGCCGCCGGGCCAGAAGACCGGTCAGAACCGCCGGCTCGCCGGCGAGGATCTCGCGCTGGGCCGCGTCGTGCTCCGGGCTGGCTACCCGGTGCGTCCCGCGGAGCTCGGACTCCTCGCCTCCCTCGGCCGCGCCGAGGTCGCGGTGCGGCGGAAGCTCCGCGTCGCCTTCTTCTCGACCGGCGACGAGCTGGCCTCGATCGGCACCGCGCTCAAGGACGGCGAGGTCTACGACTCCAACCGCTACACGATCTACGGGATGCTCGCGCGCCTGGGCGTCGACGTGCTCGACCTGGGCGTCGTGCGCGACGACCCGGCGGCGCTGGAGCGGGCGTTCAAGGAGGCTGCCGCCACCGCCGACGCCATCGTCAGCTCGGGCGGCGTGTCGGTCGGCGAAGCGGACTTCACGCGCGAGCTGCTCGCGAAGATCGGCGAAGTGCTGTTCTGGAAGATCGCGATGCGCCCGGGACGGCCGATGGCGTTCGGCCGGATCGGCGAGGCGTACTTCTTCGGGCTGCCCGGCAACCCGGTCGCGGTGATGGTGACGTTCTACGAGTTCGTGCGCGACGCGCTGCTCGCGCTCGCCGGCCGGACCGACGATTTTGCCTTGCCGACGGTGCGCGTCCCGTGCACGGCGGCGCTGCGCAAGAAACCCGGCCGCACCGAGTACCAGCGGGGCATCCTCTCGCGCGCCGCCGACGGACACTGGCAGGTGGGCATCACCGGCACCCAGGGTTCCGGCGTCCTCCGCTCGATGTCCGAGGCCAACTGCTTCATCGTGCTCGAGCACGAGCGCGGCGACGTGACGGCGGGCGACCTCGTCAGCGTCCAGGTGATGGACGGGCTGGCGTAGACGGCTCGTCCGGCGCCTCGGCGCCGGACGCGGGGGCCAGATCCTCGGCGCGGACGTCCCGCGGCAGCGCCTCGATCGGCGCCGGCAGCTCCAGCATCGCGTCGATGCCCACTGCCTGAAGATCGCGAAACTTCCGGGCGCTGACCAGCACCCGCGACTCGAGCGAGCCGACCGCATCGTTGTACGACCTGACCGCACGCTCGAGATTTCGTCCCAGCGTCGCGAAGTGCTCGCCCATCGTGGCGAGGCGCGCGTACAGCTCGGCGCCGAGCGCGCTCACGGCGCGCGCATTCTCCGCGAGCGCCTCCTGCCGCCAGCCGTACGCGACCGCCTTCAGCAGCGCGATCAGCGTCAGCGGACCGGCCAGCATCACCCCCTGCTCCGGGCCGGATTCGATGAGCGAGGGATCCTGCTCGAGCGCCGCGCTGAAGAACATCTCCCCCGGAACGAACATCACCACGAAATCGGGCGACGGCTGGAATTGATCCCAGTACGCCTTGCGGCCCAGCGCAACGAGATGGGCGCGGAGCTGCCGCGCATGGTCCGTGAGGTGCGCGCGTCGCGTGTCGTCGTCGGGGGCTTCGACCGCATCGAGGTAGGCGCTGAGCGGCGCCTTCGCGTCGACGACGAGATTCTTGCCCCCCGGCAGCTTGACGACAACGTCCGGGCGCAGTCGCCGGTCGTCGACCGTCGCGGTCTCCTGCTCGA
>JBOIFD010000276.1:0-4594 GCA_050741515.1 Burkholderiales bacterium | reverse complement strand
TCGCGTTCACCCGCCGGCCGTTCCGCGACAGCCACACGTCGGCCGCGAACTTCGCCGCGGTCTGGGTGAGCTTCGCAGCGGCGCGGGCGTGGAGCCCCAGCTTGTTCTGGATCTCAACTTCCCGTTGTGGCATGGGCCTGCAGCTCGCCCAGGTGCAGCACGCCCTCGCGGCCGCCGCTGATCGCTTTCCCAACCACCGTCGTGAGCGGCTGCGCGCGGTAGGTGAGCGCGCGCACCAGCATCGGGAGATTGACGCCCGCAACCACCTCGACCCGGCCCGGCGCCGCGAGGCGCGCGGCGATGTTCGACGGCGTCGCGCCGAGCATGTCGGTCAGCACGAGCACGCCGTCGCCCTCGTCGAGCTGCCGCACGAGGTCCTGGGCCTGCGGGAGGATCGCGTCGGGGTCGTCGTGCACGGTGATGCCGACCTGGCGCACGCGCAGCGGCCGCTTGCCGAGCACGTGGCTCGCGCAGTGGATCAATGCTTCGCCGAACGCGCCGTGCGCGACGATCAGGATGCCGACCATGACGGAACTGCTTGAAGGATCACGGATTCCGGAAGTTTACCCTGCTCGGCCCGGACCGGGGTGGGGGGTGGGGCAGGCGGGGGCGGAAACCGGCCGGCCGGAGTCGCCGGGGCCGCTTCCGGCCTCAGCCGCCTGGCGCCGGCACTGCCTTCTCCAGCGCGTCGAGGAACGTCCCGGCGACGTTGAGCCCGGTCTGCTGCGCGATTTCCTGAAAGCACGTGGGGCTGGTCACGTTCACCTCGGTGAGCCAGTCGCCGATCACGTCCAGCCCGACGAGGAGCAGCCCGCGGCGCGCGAGGACCGGGCCGATGGCCGCGGCGATCTCGCGGTCGCGCGGCGAGAGCGGACGCGCGACGCCGGTGCCGCCGGCGGCGAGGTTGCCGCGCGACTCGCCCGGCTTCGGGATGCGCGCGAGCGAGTAGGGCACCGCCTCGCCCGCGATCAGGAGCACGCGCTTGTCGCCGTCGCGGATCTCGGGGATGTAGCGCTGCGCCATGATCGAGTGGGCGCCGCGGCCGGTGAGCGTCTCGATGATCACGTTGCGGTTCGGGTCGGCGTCGGTCACGCGGAACACGCCCGCCCCGCCGTAGCCCTCGAGGGGCTTCAGCACGACGTCGCCCTGCGCGTCGATGAAGCGCTGCAGCTGGCCCTCGATCCGGGTCACGAGCGTCGGCACCGTGTACTGCGGGAACTGCGCGATGGCGAGCTTCTCGCTGTGGTCGCGGATCGCCCCCGGGTCGTTGAACACGCGCGCACCCTCGCGGGTCGCGGCCTCCAGCAGCCAGGTGCTGGTCACGTACTCGAGGTCGAACGGCGGGTCCTTGCGCATCAGCACCGCGTCGAACTCGGCGAGCGGCGTCTCCCGTGGCGGGAGCTCGAGGCGGTACCAGTCGTCGTCGTGGAGCGCGGCGTTGCCGAGGTATCGCTCGGCGTTGATGAGGTGCAGGCGGCAATGCTCGCCCACGACCCGGCCGCCTTTCCACATCAGCCCTTCCTGGGGCGCGAAGTGGATCTCGTGGCCGCGGCGCACGGCCTCGACCATCATCGCGAACGAGGTGTCCTTGTAGGTCTTGAGCTCGGGCAGCGGGTCGAGAATGAAGAGCAGTTTCATGACGACCCGGCGTGGTCAGGCTGTTGTCAGGCGGGACAGCGCGATTCTAGCCGATCGACGCAGCGTCTCGGCGCCGGGCGCGAGCCATATCCGCCGGCCACTATGCGGCCGCCGCGGCGCGCCGCCGCGACCGCAGCCACTGCGCGAGCGGCCAGAGCCACACGAGGATCGTCACGATCCCGAGCGCGGCGGCGATCGGCCGCTCGAAGAAGCCGAGGAAGCGCCCGTCCGACTTGATCATCGAGGTGATGAAGTGCTCTTCGAGCATCGTCCCGAGGATCATCCCCAGGATCGCGGGCGCGACCGGATAGCCGTTCTCCTCCATGAAGTACGCGGCGACGCCGAACACGAGGATCACGCCGACCGCGAACACGGTGTTGTTGATCGCGAACGCGCCGACGATGCAGAACAGCAGGATGATCGGCATCAGGACGTTCCTCGGGACCTCGAGGATCCGCTTCGCCGCCTTGATGCACGCCCACCCGAGCGGGATCATCAGCAGGTTCGCGAGGAAGAACACCAGGAACACGGCGTAGATCTGCTCGGGGTTGTTCATGAAGATCGTCGGCCCGGGATTCATGCCCTTGATGTAGAGCACGCCGATCACGATCGCCGTGATCGAGTCGCCGGGGATGCCGAACACCAGCGCCGGGATCCATGCCCCGGCGAGCGCGCTGTTGTTCGCGGCGCCCGACTCGATCAGTCCCTCGACGTGGCCGCTGCCGAACTTCTGCGGCTCTTTCGAGAACTTCTTCGACATCGCGTAGGAGATCCACGCCGCGATGTCGGCGCCGGCGCCGGGCAGCGCGCCGATCGCGGTGCCGAGCGCGCTCCCGCGCGCGATCGACGCCCAGTACCGCTTCGTGAGCGTCCACATGCCGCGGAACACGTTGCCGATCTGGCGGGTGACGCGGTCGCCGCCGCCGTTCGCGGTCACCGCGTAGCGCAGGATCTCGGACACCGCGAACATCCCGATCATCATCGGGATCAGCCCCACCGAGCCGAGCAGCTCGATCGAGCCGAACGTGAAGCGCGGGTGCCCGGCCGGGTTGTCGAGCCCGATCGACGAGATCAGCAGTCCCGCGAGCAGCGACACGACGCCCTTCAGCGGGTCGCCGAAGCTGATGAAGACCGCGCAGGTGAGGCCGAGCAGCACCAGCCAGAAGTACTCGAACGAGCTGAAGCGCACGGCGACCTCGGCGAGCGCGGGCGCGGCGGTGACGAGCACGACGGTGCCGAAGATCCCGCCGATCACGCTGAACACGAGCCCGGCGCCGAGCGCGGTCTCGGCGTGGCCCTTCTTCGTCATCGCGTACGCCTCGTCCACGTACGCGGCCGAGGCGGGCGTCCCGGGGATGCGCAGCAGCGCGCCGGGGATGTCGCCGGAGAAGATCGCCATCGCGGTCGCGGTCACGATGCAAGCGATCGCCGGCACCGGCGGCATGAAGAAGGTGACCGGCACGAGCAGCGCGGTGGCCATCGTCGCGGTCAGCCCCGGGATGGCGCCCACGAAGAGGCCGAACACCGCGGCGGCCAGAATGACCGCGATGACGTAGGGCTCGAAGACCAGCCCGAACGCGGCGATGACCTCGGTCATCTCACCAGGCGAATCGCTCGAGCACGCCCCACGGCAGCGGCACGCGGAGCAGCTTGTAGAACAGGGTGTGGATCGCGAGCGTCGCGACGACCGCGATCACGACCCCGGGCGCGGGCCGCACGCCGAGCTTGAGGAACAGGCCCAGCAGGCAGAGCGCGCCGGTGAGCAGGAAGCCGAGCGTTCCCGCGAACGCGGCGTAGAACACGAGCACTCCGCACACCGCGAGGAAGTTCGTCGCCAGCGCCGGGCTTCGCAGCCAGCGGCCGGGCTCGAACAGGGGGAGTCCCCGCCGCGCGCCGCGCCGGACGAGCAGCAGCCCGCAGGCGAGGAGCCCGACCGCGATCACCCCCGGGAACAGCGCCGGCCCGTACTTCTGCCCGGGGATGAGCGGGTAGGCCTGGATGTGGACGAGGATCGCGAGCGCCAGCGCGATCAGCGCCGCGCCCACGACCGCATCGTTGACCTTCACCTGGGACGCGCGGCCGGGGAGGTCGCGGCGAACGCGGGCTCGGCGTCCGCCGTGGCCGCCCGGTTCGCTATTTCACGATCCCGACCGCCTTCATCGTCGCGCCGAGGTCGTTCGAGGATTTCTCCATGAATCTTGCGAACTCCGCCGGCGGCAGGTAGATCACGCCGAAGCCGCGCGCGGCCATGAAGTCCTTGTACTCCTTCGAGTCGTAGGCCGTCTTCACCGCCGCGACCAGCCGCGCCTCGGCCTCTTTCGACACGCCCTTCGGCGCCGCCATCCCGCGCCACGCCGCCATCGTCCAGTCGGTCCCCAGCGCCGTCTTGAGCGGGGGCACGTTCGGGTAGAGCGACGGCGGATTGGCGTCCATGATCGCGAGACTCTTCACCTTGCCGGCATCGATCAACGCGCGCGCCTCGGGGATCGAGCACGGGACGATGTCGACGCCGCCCGCGACGAGATCCTGCAGGCCGGGGGCCGCGCCGTTCGACGGCACCCACGGCGCGGCCGCGGGGTCGACGTTGAGGCTCTTCAGCATCCCCGCGATCGACAGATGCCAGATGCCGCCCTGGCCGGTGCCGGACGCCTTCAGCTTGCCCGGGCTCGCCTTGATCGCATCGAGGAGCTCCTTCGCCGTCTTGTACGGCGAGTCGGCGCGCACCTGCAGGCCCGCGGGATCGGCATTCACCAGCCCGAGCGGCGTGTAGGAGGAGCCCTTGAGATCGGTCAGACCCTGCCAGTGCATCATGCCGATCTCGACCGTGATCAGCCCGATGGTGTAGCCGTCCGGCGCGGCCTGCGCGATCGCGGAATGGCCGACGACGCCGTTCCCGCCGGTGCGGTTCACCACGCTGACCGGTTGCTTGAGGTCCTTCTCCAAGATGGCCGCGAGG
>JBOIFD010000275.1:0-6276 GCA_050741515.1 Burkholderiales bacterium | reverse complement strand
CCTCGCCTACGCGCTCGCCGGCCCGTGGCTGCCCGCCCCCTGGACCCACAAGGGCTACGACGTGGGCCGCCTGGTCGGGCACATGTACATGACGCTCGAGGGCATCTTCGGCGTCGCCGTCGACGTGTCGTCCTCGCTCATCATCCTGTTCACGATCTTCGGCGCCTTCCTGCAGTACTCCGGCGCCGGGAAGTTCTTCATCGACTTCTCGTTCGCCGCGATGGGCGGCAAGTCGACCGGCGCCGGCCGCACCGTCGTCCTCGCGTCGTTCCTGCTCGGCGGGCCGTCGGGGAGCGGCGTGGCGACGACGGTGACGCTCGGATCGGTCGCTTACCCGATGCTCGCGAAGGCGGGTTACGCGAAGGACGCGGCCGGAGGCCTGCTCGCGGCGGGCGGCCTGGGCGCGATCATCTCGCCGCCGGTCCTCGGCGCGGCGGCGTTCCTGATCGCCGAGTTCCTCAAGATCTCCTACCTCGACGTGCTGCTGATGGCGGTCATCCCGACCGGCCTGTACTACCTCGCGCTGTTCCTGATGGTGGAGCTCGACGCGCGCAAATTCGGGATGTCGGCGGTGCGGCTCAAGGGGATCGAGTCGCTCTGGAGCCTGACGCGCAAGTACTGGTTCCACTTCCTGTCGCTGGTCACGATCGTCGTCTTCATGCTGATCGGGTTCTCGCCGATCGCCGCGGTGTTCTGGGCGACCGTGATCGCCGGCCTGACGAGCCTGCTCCGGCGCGACACCAGCCTCCTGCCCTACGACGTGTTCACCGGCGAGACGCCCATCGTGCGCGGCCTCTGGCGATCGGGACTGGCGCGCGCGCTCGAGGGCGGCTCGGTCAGCGTGCTCAACGTCGCGACGACCTGTGCCTCGGCCGGCATCATCGTCGGCGTCGTGACGTTGACCGGGCTCGGTCTGAAGTTCAGCTCGATCGTCATCCAGTACGCGGCGGGCAACCTGCTGCTGACCGCGGTGTACACGGCGCTCATCGTCTGGATCGTCGGCCTCGCGGTGCCGGTGACCGCCTCGTACATCATCTGCGCCGTGATCGCGGCGCCGGCGCTGATCAAGCTCGGGGTGCCGGATTTCGCCGCGCACATGTTCATCTTCTACTACGCGGTGCTCTCCGAGGTGTCGCCGCCGACCGCGCTCTCGCCCTTCGCGGCCGCGGCGATCACCGGCGGCGACCCGTACAAGACCACGCTGCAGTCGTGGAAGTACACGATGCCGGCGTTCCTGGTGCCGTTCATGTTCGTGCTCGACGCGTCGGGGCAGGGGCTGCTTCTCGGCGGCTCGTTCAAGAACCTCGCGGCCGCCGATTGGGGATCGATCGCGCTGGTCACCGCGACGGCGGCCGTCGGCATCGCCGCGCTCGCGAGCGGCTTCCAGGGCTGGCTGTTCAAGCGGACGAACTGGGTCGAGCGGCTCCTGCTGCTCGCCGGCGGCGTGCTGCTCGTGTATCCGCAAGGGCTCGTCGACGTCGCCGGGCTCGCGCTGCTCCTCGCTACGGCGGGCCTGCAGCTCGTCCGCCGCGCTCGGGCGCGCGGCGCGCCGGGGGGGTAGCTCGCGCGCCGGGCGGGGCGGGTGCGGGCCGACGACCGTTCCATTCTGGTCTATTTTGGTCTAAACTGTCCGGATGGACCCGATCAATCTCTACGACGCCAAGACCAAGCTGTCGGAGCTCGTCGACCGCGCTGCCGCCGGCGAGGAAATCGTGATCGCGCGGCACGGTCGCCCGGTCGCCCGCCTGGTCGCCTACGCGCCGCCGCCCGGCAAGCGGCGCAAGCTCGGAGTGCTCGCCGGCAAGATCTGGATCGCGGACGATTTCGATGCGCCGCTGCCCGAGGACGTGCTCGCGGACTTCGAAGGCCGCGATTGAAGCTGCTCCTCGATACGCATGCGCTGCTGTGGGCGCTTTCGGCGCCCAAGAAGCTCCCGGCAGGTATCCGGGAGGCGCTCGAAGATTCCGCGAACATCGTGTTCGCAAGCGCGGCCAGCGCCTGGGAGATGGCGATCAAGCAGGCAAGGGGAAAGCTCCGGTACCCTGCTGCCGAGCTCGCCGCAGCGCTGCGCCGTGTGAGCGTCCTCGAGCTGCCGGTAACGATCCGCCACGCGGAGGCTGCGGCAACGCTGCCGCCATTCCACCGCGATCCCTTCGACCGCATGCTCGTGGCCCAGGCGCAGACCGAGGGTCTGAGCCTCGTCTCGCGCGACCCCGCGGTGCGGCAGTATCAGGTCACCGTGCTGTGGGAGCCCGAGCTGCAGGCGCCGCGCGCCGCGTACCGGGCTAAGCGGGCGCCGCGGCGGCGCTGACGCCGCTCAGACCTCGGCGCTTGCGCCCCGCTCCGCGCGCTTGCGCTCGTGCGCTTTCAGAAAGCGCTTGCGGATCCGGATCGACTGCGGCGTCACCTCGACCAACTCGTCGTCGGCGATGAACTCGACCGCGTACTCGAGCGTGAGCTTGACCGGCGGGGTGAGAAGGACGTTGTCGTCCTTGCCGGCGGCGCGGATGTTGGTCAGCTTCTTTCCCTTCAGCGGGTTGACCGTGAGGTCGTTGTCGCGCGAGTGGATGCCGACGACCATGCCCTCGTAGACCTTCTCGCCCGGCGCGACGAACAGCCGCCCGCGCTCCTGCAGGTTGAAGAGCGCGAAGGCGACCGCCTCGCCCGTCTCCTGGGAGACGAGCACGCCGTTGCGGCGGCCGGGGATCTCGCCTTTGACCGGCCCGTACTCGTCGAAGACGTGGGTCATGATCCCGGTGCCGCGGGTGAGATTCATGAACTCGTTCTGGAAGCCGATCAGCCCGCGTGCCGGAATGCGGTAGTCGAGCCGCACGCGCCCGCGGCCGTCGGGCAGCATGTCGAGGAGGTCCCCCCGGCGCCCGCCGAGCGCCTCCATCACCGCGCCCTGGTGCGCGTCCTCGAGGTCGACGGTGAGCGCCTCGTACGGCTCGCACGTCACGCCATCGATCGTCCGCGCGATCACCTTCGGCCGGCCGACGGCGAGCTCGTAGCCCTCGCGACGCATGTTCTCCACCAGGATCGTCAGGTGCAGCTCGCCGCGGCCGTGGACGACGAAGACATCGGTGTCCGCGGTCTCCTCGACGCGCAGGGCCATGTTGGTGAGCACCTCGCGCTGCAGCCGCTCGCGCAGGTTGCGGCTGGTGACGTACTTGCCCTCGGTGCCGGCGAAGGGCGAGGTGCTGACGACGAACTGCATGGTGAGCGTCGGCTCGTCGACTCGCAGCGGCGGCAGGCCCTCCGGACGCTCGGCGTCGGCGATCGTCGCGCCGATCGCGAGCTCGTCGATGCCGGTGACGAGCACGATGTCGCCGGCCAGCGCCGCGGCGAGCGGGACGCGCTCGAGCCCCCGGAAGCCGAGCACCTGGTTGACCTTCGCTTTTCCGAGCGAGCGCTCGCCGAGCACGACCGCGACCTCCTGGCCGGGGACGAGCCGGCCACGGCGCATCTTGCCGACGCCGATGCGCCCGACGTAGCTCGAGTAGTCGAGCGCGTGGAGCTGCAGCTGGAGGGTGCCGCCGACGTCGTCGTCGGCCGGCGCGGGCACCCGCTCGAGGATCGTGTCGAACAGCGGCTTCA
Organism: Burkholderiales bacterium; assembly: GCA_050741515.1. GTDB lineage: Bacteria > Pseudomonadota > Gammaproteobacteria > Burkholderiales > SG8-39 > DATEDA01. The sequence goes on along the minus strand of JBOIFD010000275.1, from coordinate 2,679 downwards.
TCTCGAGCCGGCGGAGCGCCGGGTTGGTGGAGACGGCGACGCCGCTCAGGTCGGTCGCGGCCCACCCCTGCAGCGCCGAGGCGTAGACCACCGGGAAGTCGAGCTGCGCCTCCGTGGCCCCGAGCTTGTCGAACAGATTGAAGGTCTGGTTCACCACCCAGTCGGGGCGGGCGCCGGGGCGGTCGACCTTGTTCACCACCACCACCGGCTTCAGCCCGAGCGCGAGCGCCTTCTTCGTCACGAAGCGCGTCTGCGGCATCGGCCCCTCGACCGCGTCGACGAGCAGCAGCACCCCGTCCACCATGCCGAGCACGCGCTCGACCTCGCCGCCGAAGTCGGCGTGACCCGGCGTGTCGACGATGTTGATGTGCACGCCGGCATAGGCGATCGCGCAGTTCTTGGCGAAGATCGTGATGCCCCGCTCGCGCTCCAGGTCGTTCGAGTCCATCACCCGCTCGGGCGGGCGCTCGTGCGCGGCGAAGGTGCCGGACTGCTGCAGCAGCCGGTCGACGAGCGTCGTCTTGCCGTGGTCGACGTGGGCGATGATCGCGACGTTGCGGATGGCGCGCGGCATCTATTTCAGCGCCTCGAAGAACTTCGCGAGCCGCGGGCTGCCCGCGTAGGCGACGTGGAAGCGCATCCACGGGGAGCGCACCTGCGACGGGCTGAACAGGCTCCCGGGCGCGAGGATGATCCCCTGCTGCTCGGCGGCGGCGGCGAGCGTCTCGCCATCGCGGCTCTCGCCGGCATGGGCCCACAGGAACATGCCGCCGGTGGGCTCGTGGAACAGCTTCAGGCCGGCGCGCTCGAGGTTGCGGATCGTCTGCTCGAGCGCGCGCGCAATGCGTCCCCGGAGGTGGTCGACGTGCTTGCGGTAGTAGCCGTCGGCGAGCACCTGGTAGACGAGCCGCTCGCCGAGCTCGGGCGTGGTGAGCGTCGCCAGCATCTTCTGCGCCGTGAGATCGCGCGCGAGATCCGGGTGCGCGGCCAGGAACCCGACCCGCAGGCCCGCGCCGAGCGTCTTCGAGAAGCTGCCGACGTAGACCACGCGGTGCAGCTGGTCGAGCGCGGCGATCCGGTGCGCCCGCCCCGGATGGAGGTCGGCGAGGATGTCGTCCTCGACGACGTGGAAGTCGTGCGCCTCGGCGAGCCGCAGGATGCGGTGCGCGTTCGCCGCCGAGAGGGAGGTGCCGGTCGGGTTGTGGAGCACCGAGTTGGTCATGAAGAGCTTCGGTGCGTGCTCGGTCGCGAGCGCGTCGAGCCGCTCGAGGTCGAGCCCGTCCGCGGTGCGCGGCACGCCGATCGGCCGGATGCCCATCAGCGCGAGCCGGCCGAAGAGCACGTAATAGCCGGGGTCGTCGACCAGCACCGCGTCGCCCGGCTGCAGGAAGTAGCGCGCGACGAGGTCGAGCGCGCCGCTCGCCCCGGCGGTGAGCACGATGTTGTCGGGCTGCGCGTCGATCTCCAGCTCCGCGAGGTGGACCTGGAGCAGGCCGCGCAGCGGCGCATAGCCGCGCGGCGTCCCGTACCCGGTGAGCGCGCTCGGCTCGCGCCGCGCGAGCGCCCGCAGCCCGGCTTGCAGCATCCCCTCCTCGAGCCAGCTCTCCGGGAGGCAGCCCGAGCCGGCGAGGAGGACGTCACGCCCGTCGTTCCCGGCGTAGAGGTGCTGGAGCAGCCAGAACCCGTCGATCCGCGTCGCCAGCGGCTCGCGGCGTTCGGCGCGCCGCACCGGCTGCGGCCGCTCGCGGACGTAGAACCCCGACCCGCGGCGCGACTCGAGGTAGCCCTGGGCGACGAGCCGGTCGTAGGCGTCCACGACGGTGAACCGCGACACGCCGTTGTCCTCGGCGAAGCGGCGGATGGAGGGCATGCGGGTGCCCGCCCGCAGATGCCGCTCGTCGATCCGCGTGCGCAGGAACCCGGTGATCTGTTCGACGAGGGGCAGCGGGGCGTCGTGGGAGAGCGGGCTGACGGTGACGTGCTGGATGCCTGTCATGGTCGCTCAACCTGTACAGCTGCCCGGGTTTTCTGCATAGGTGTACATGTGGTGTATTCGAAGCGGCCGCTATTGTACAGGCCCGAACCCGGCGGATCACTCTCATGCGCGGCCTGCTCCCCGTTCTCGCCCTCCTCGCCCTCGCCGGCTGCAAGCCGGCTCAGGTCACGCTGGGGGTCCCGCCCGGGTTCTACCCGTCCGCAGTGGCGCACGACCCGGTCAACGACCGGTTCTTCGTCGGCAGCCACGCGACCGGCGCCATCGCAATGGTCCGCCGCGACGGCTCGGTGATCGCCACGGTGCGGCCCGAGAGCGCGCCGCACCCGATCGTGCAACTTGGCTATGAATCTAGGGAGCGTAGACTGTGGGCGCTCACTCCAGAAACGGTCGAGGTGATCGACCTGGCGGCGCTGCCGGTCCGGCGCGCGGTGATCTCGCGCGCCGAAGCGGGAGGCCGCTTCGCCGACATCGCGGTCAGCGGTGGATCGCCCGCGTTCGTGCTCACCGCGGGCGGTGCGATCGTTGCGATCGATGCGGCCCACGGCACCGCCCGCGTGCTGGCGCAGCTCCCCGACGGCGAGGCTGAAGGGTCGCTGGCGCTGCTGCCCGACCGGTCGGCGCTCGTGGTCGCTCGGGCCGGCGGGCTGTGGCGCGTCGCGGTGGGGACGGGCACGGTCGAGAGG
>JBOIFD010000274.1:0-4163 GCA_050741515.1 Burkholderiales bacterium | reverse complement strand
CGGCTGGGGTGCGTTCGCGGCCAAGGTCGCGGGCGCCGTGGCCGCGATGGCGCTGGCGGTCGGGTTCGCGATGGGGCCGGCGGAGTGGTGGATCGGCGCCGACTGGCGGCTGCGCGCGCCGGCGCTCGCCGGGCTGGTGACGCTCGGCGCGGCGGTATATTTCGGGGCGCTATGGGCGCTCGGCTTCCGCGCCCGCGACTTCCTGCGACCGTGAGCCTGGAACGCTTCGCCGAGCTCGTCACCCGCGAGCAGTTCAGCCTCGCGGAGGCGTGCCTCCTCATCGCCGAGGACCAGTACCCGGGGCTCGACATCGCCGCCGGCGTCGCGAAGCTCGACGCGATGGCGGCCACCGTGCGCGGGCGGCTCGCCGCCGACGCGGCTGCCGAGCAGAAGGTCGCGGCGCTCAACTTCCACCTGTTCGGCGAGCTCGGCTTCCGCGGCAACGCCGACGCGTACTACGACCCCCGGAACAGCTACCTCAACGAGGTCCTCGAGCGCCGCATCGGCATCCCGATCACGCTCTCGATCGTGTACCTCGAGGTCGGCCGCCGGCTCGGGCTGCAGCTGCAGGGGGTGTCGTTCCCCGGCCACTTCCTCGTCAAGCTGCGGCTGAAGCAGGGGAGCCTGGTGCTCGACCCGTTCACCGGCGGCGAGCCGTGCTCCGAAACCGAGCTTCGCGCCCGGCTCGGCCGGGCGCTGCCCGCCGATCGATCCGCGACGCCCGATCTCGACCGGCATCTCGAGCCCGCGACGCCGCGCGAGATCGTGGCGCGCGTGCTGCGCAACCTGAAGGGGATCTATCTCAAGAGCGCGAAGCTCGAGCGGGCGCTCGCGGTGATGCACCGGATGCTGCTCGTCGTGCCGGAGTCCGCGGAGGAGCTTCGCGACCGCGGGCTCGTCCACGCCGAGCTCGAGTGCTTCCGCCCCGCGCTCGCCGACCTCCAGAGCTACCTCCGCCGGCGCCCCGACGCGCCGGACGCGTCCGACATCCACGCCAGGGTGGTGGAGCTACGCGCGGCCGCGTCGCGGCTGCAGTGACCGCTCGAGGCGTTCCTCGACCCGCTGCTGCACCGCAGGGTGTCCTTTTGGCACTGCGGTAAAGCCGCTAGAATTCAACGCTTTTCGCGCTCTCATGCTCGTCACCCGTCCCCCTGCGCCGGCGCTGCTCGTCACCCGCGGACTCGCCCCGCGGGTGCCTGCCCCGGTCGCGCTCACGATCGGCAACTTCGACGGCGTCCACCGCGGGCACCAGGCGATGCTCGCACGGCTGATCGGTGCCGCGCGCGAGCGGGGCCTCGCCGCCGCCGTGCTCACGTTCGAGCCGCATCCGCGCGAGCTTTTCGCGCCGCTCACGGCGCCGACGCGCCTGACGAGTCTGCGCGAGAAGCTCGAGCTGCTCGCGGCCCACGGGGTCGACCACGTGCACGTCCAGCGCTTCTCGCGCGCCTTCGCCGCGCTGCCGGCCGACGCCTTCGTCGAGCGCCTGCTCGTCGCCGGCTTGCGAACGCGCTGGGTGCTCGTCGGCGACGACTTCCGGTTCGGCGCGAAGCGCGTCGGCGACGTGGCGTTCCTCGCCGCCACCGCCCGCCGCCACGGCTTCGAGCTCGAGCCGATGCCGACGGTCACCGAGGGCGGGACGCGCGTCTCGAGCTCGGCGGTGCGCGACGCGCTGGCGCGCGGCGACCTCCGACGGGCCCGGGAGCTCCTCGGCCGCGCGTACAGCATCAGCGGCCGCGTCGTGCCGGGTGACCGGCTCGGCCGCAAGCTCGGGTTCGCGACCGCGAACGTGCAGCTGAAGCACAACCGGCCGCCGCTCACCGGCATCTTCGCGGTGCGCGTGCACGGCGCCGCGGCGGCGGCGCGCAACGGCGTCGCGAGCCTGGGCGTGCGTCCGACCGTGCGCGCCGACGGGAAGCCCGTGCTCGAGGTGCATCTCTTCGATTTCACCGCCGATCTCTACGGCCGGCATCTGCGCGTCGAGTTCCTGGCGAAGATCCGGGACGAGGAACGCTATCCCGACCTCGACGCGCTCAAGGCGCAGATCGCCCGCGACTGCGACGCCGCGCGGGCGATCCTGACCGACGAAGTCCGATGAGCGAAGCCCCCAAGCCCGACTACAAGCGCACGCTCAACCTGCTCGACACGCGCTTCCCGATGCGGGGCGATCTCGCCAAGCGCGAGCCCGCATGGGTGAAGTCGTGGCAGGAGACCGGGCTCTATCGGCGCCTCCGCGCGGTGTGCAAGGGGCGGCCGCGGTTCGTTCTGCACGACGGCCCGCCCTACGCGAACGGCGACATCCACATCGGCACCGCGGTGAACAAGATCCTGAAGGACATGGTGGTGAAGTCGAAGACGCTCGCCGGCTTCGACGCGCCGTACGTGCCCGGCTGGGATTGCCACGGCATGCCGATCGAGGTGCAGATCGAGAAGCGCCACGGGAAGGACCTCCCGCCGGAGGAGACCCAGCGCCTGTGCCGGGCGTTTGCGACCGAGCAGATCGAGCGCCAGAAGCAGGATTTCGAGCGGCTCGGCGTGCTCGGCGACTGGGAGAACCCGTATCTCACGATGGCCTACCGGAGCGAGGCCGACGAGATCCGCACGCTCGGGCGGATCCTCGCGGCGGGCTATCTCTACCGCGGCCTGAAGCCGGTCAACTGGTGCTTCGACTGCGGCTCGGCGCTCGCGGAAGCCGAGGTCGAGTACGAGGACCGCACCGACCCGGCGATCGACGTGGGGTTCCCGTTCGCCGACCGCCGGCGGGTGGCGCGCGCGTTCGGGCTCGAGCGCCTCGACGACAAGCCCGGGCACGCCGTCATCTGGACGACGACCCCGTGGACGATCCCGGCGAACCAGGCGCTGAACGTCCATCCGGAGCACGCCTACAACCTGGTCGACACCCCGCGCGGCTACCTGGTCCTCGCCGCCGACCTCCAGGACGCGTGTCTCGCGCGCTTCGGGCTCCGGGGCACGCCGGTCGCTTCCGCCAAGGGCGCGGCGCTGGAAGGCCTCGCGTTCCGCCACCCGTTCTACGACCGCCTCGCACCGGTGTACCTGGGCGAGTACGTGACGCTCGATACCGGCACCGGCATCGTTCACAGCGCGCCGGCCTACGGCGTCGAGGACTTCGAGTCGTGCCGCCGCTATGGCATGCGCGACGACGCGATGCTGAACCCGGTGCAGGGCGACGGGCGCTACGCCGCGAGCCTGCCGTTCTTCGGGGGGCTCTCGATCTGGGACGCCAATCCGAGGATCGTCGCCAAGCTTCGCGAGGTGGGCGCGCTGTTCAGCGAAGCGCCCTACGTGCACAGCTACATGCACTGCTGGCGGCACAAGACGCCGGTCATCCTGCGCGCGACCACGCAGTGGTTCGCCGGCATGGACGACGTTCCGGGCTTCGCGGGGCGGAAGCCGGCGGAAACGCTCCGGACGACGGCGCTGCGCGGGATCGGGGCGACGCAGTTCTTTCCGGCCTGGGGCCAGGCGCGGCTGCACGGAATGATCGCGAGCCGCCCCGACTGGACGCTGTCGCGGCAGCGGCAGTGGGGTGTGCCCATGCCGTTCTTCATCCACAAGGAGACCGGCGCGCTGCATCCGCGGACGCTCGAGCTCCTCGAGGAGGTCGCGAAGCACGTCGAGCGCGGCGGGATCGAGGCCTGGCAGCGGATCGAGCCCAAGGCGCTGCTCGGCGCGGAGGCGCCGCAGTACGAGAAGGCGAAGGACACGCTGGATGTCTGGTTCGATTCGGGATCGACGCACCAGACCGTGATGGGCGGGCCCGACGGCCGGACGACGGGCGCCGGCTCGCACAGCGCGGACACCGGGTTCCCCGCCGACCTCTATCTCGAGGGCTCCGACCAGCACCGCGGCTGGTTCCACTCGTCGCTCCTCGTCTCGTGCATGCTGAACGGCGTGCCGCCCTACCGCGGGCTGCTCACGCACGGTTTCGTCGTCGCCGGCGACGGGCGCAAGATGTCGAAGTCGCTCGGGAACGTCATCGCGCCGCAGGAGGTCTCGGACTCGCTCGGCGCCGAGTGCCTCCGCCTGTGGGTCGGCGCGACCGACTACTCCGGCGAGCTGTCGCTCTCGGACGAGATCCTGAAGCGCGTCGTCGAGTCCTATCGGCGGATCCGGAACACGCTGCGATTCCTGCTCGCCAACCTCGC
>JBOIFD010000273.1:0-3505 GCA_050741515.1 Burkholderiales bacterium | reverse complement strand
GAAGAGGCTGCTCGCCTGCATCGTTCTGGCAACGGCGCCCTGCGGCGCCGTGCTCGCCCAGTTCGACCACTCGCACGCGGCCTGGAACGCGCTGCTCAAGAAGAACGTCGTCCTGATCGACGGCGGAAAGGCGTCGCAGGTCCGCTATGCCGAGCTCGCCAAGGACCGCGCGCAGCTGAAGGCGTATCTCGCCGCCCTGTCGCAGGTCACGGAGGGCGAGTTCAACGGCTGGTCGAAGCCGCAGCAGATGGCGTTCCTGATCAACGCCTACAACGCGTTCACGATCGAAAAGATCCTCACCCGCTATCCCGACATCAAGTCGATCTGGGATTTCGGGAAGATCTTCGGCAACCCGTTCAAGGACAAGTTCTTCAGGCTGCTCGGCCAGGAGGGCACTCTCGACCGCATCGAGCACGAGACCTTGCGGGTGAAGGGCGTCTACGACGAGCCGCGCGTCCATTACGCGGTGAACTGCGCCTCGATCGGCTGCCCGATGCTGCGCGAGGAGGCCTACGTCGCCGAGCGGCTCGACGCGCAGCTCGAGGAGCAGGCCCGCCGGTTCCTGTCCGACCGCTCGCGCAACCGCTACAACGCGCAGAAGGGTGCGCTCGAGGTCTCCGAGATCTTCAAGTGGTTCAAGGAGGACTGGCAGAGCGGCTATCGCGGCCTAACCGGCGCGGCGCCGCCGGTCCAGTCGCGCGAGCAGTACTTCGCGCGCCATGCGAAGCTGCTCGCCGACGCGGCGGGCGACCAGCAGGCGGTCGCGGACGGCAAGGCGCCGATCGGCTTTCTCGAGTACGACTGGACCCTGAACGACGCGCAGCGCTGAACACCCGACGGTGGCGCAGATCTCGATCATCATCCCCGCGCTGAACGAGGCGGCGGGCATCGGCGCCACGCTCGCGGCGCTGCAGCCGTTGCGCGGCCGCGGGCACGACGTGATCGTGGTCGACGGCGGCAGCGAGGACGGCACGCCGGAGCTCGCCCGGCCGCTCGCGGACCGGGTGATCGCGGCGCCCCGCGGGCGCGCGAGCCAGATGAACGCCGGCGCGGCGGAGGCCCGCGGCGACATCGTGCTCTTCCTCCACGCCGACACCGTGCTGCCGGCGGACGCCGACCGGATGGTGCTGGAGGGCCTCGCCAGCACGCGGCTCCTCTGGGGCCGGTTCGACGTCGCGATCGGCGGCCGCCATCCGCTCCTGCCGGTGGTCGCCTGGCTCATGAACTTCCGCTCCCGCATGACCGGCGCCGCCACCGGCGACCAGGCGATCTTCGCCTGGCGGGAGGCGTTCCTGCGGGCGGGCGGATTCCCGCCGATCGCGCTCATGGAGGACGTTGCCCTCGCGCGTGCGCTCGGCGGCCTCTCCCAGCCGCTCTGCCTCGCGGAGCGGGTGACGACCTCGGGCCGGCGCTGGGAGTCGCGCGGGGTGCTGCGGACGATCGCGCTGATGTGGTGGCTGCGCCTGCGCTATCTCCTCGGCGCCTCCCCGGACCGGCTCGCGCAGCGCTACGACGCGCCCCGTTGACCACGCCGATCATCGTCTTCGCCAAGGCGCCGCGGCCCGGCGCGGTGAAGACGCGGCTCATCCCGGCGCTCGGCGCGGCGGGCGCCGCCCGGCTGCACGAGCGGCTCGTGGAGCGGACGCTCGCGACTGCGGCGGCCGCGGGCGTGGGGCCGCTCGAGCTCTGCGGGGACCCCCCGTCGGACCCCTTTCTCGCCGCGCGCGCCGCGGCCTACGGCGCCACGCTGACCCCGCAGGGGGCCGGTGACCTCGGAGCCCGGATGCACCGCGCGTTCGAGCGCGCGCTGACGAGTGCGCCGGCGGCGCTCGCCGTCGGGTGCGACTGCCCGGCGCTCGCGACGCAGCACCTGCGCGAGGCGAGCGCCGCGCTCGCGGCCGGGCACGACGCGGTGCTCGGGCCCGCGGAGGACGGCGGCTACGTCCTGATCGGCCTCGCGCGCGGGCACGCCTCCCTCTTCGAGCGCATCGGCTGGGGCGGCCCGGACGTGCTCGAGGACACGCGGACGCGTCTCGGCGCGCTGGGGTGGCGCTGGCGGGAGCTTGGCACACTGTGGGATATCGACCGGCCGGAGGATCTCGAGCGGCTCCGGAGCGGAATACCGGACGGCGACCGGCTGCTGCAGGGCTTGAGCGACAGCGTGCCGAAGCGACGATGAAGCGCCTCGTGCTGTGCGGCGGCGGGCACACCCACGTCGAGGTGCTGCGGCGGTTCGGACGGCGACCGGTCGCGGGCGTGGAGCTCGTGCTGGTGAGCCCGAATCGGTTCACGCCGTACTCCGGGATGCTGCCCGGGCTCATCGCCGGGCACTACCGCTTCGACGAGGTCCATCTCGACCTGGAACGCGTCACCCACTTCGCCGGCGCGCGCTTCCTGCAGACGCTCGTGACCGGTTTCGACCCGCGCCGGCGCGTCGCAACCCTCGCCGACGGCGCGACTCTCGAGTTCGATCTCGCGTCGCTCGACGTCGGCTCCCGGCCGCCGACCGACGGCATTCCGGGCGCAGAGGAGCATGCGATCGGAGTGAAGCCGGTCGAGCGGTTCCTGCGCGTCTGCGACCAGTGGGGCGAGCAGGCGCGCGCGGGCACCCTGGCGCGGCTCGCCGTGGTCGGCGGGGGCGCGGCGGGGATCGAGACGCTGCTCTCGCTGCAGTACCGGTGCGGGCGCGAAACCGGGCGAGCCGATGCGCTCCAGTGCGCCCTCGTCACCGACCTCGACCGGGTCCTCCCGGACCGGGGCGCGCGGGCGCAAGCCGTCTTCCGCCGCATCCTGACCGAGCGCCGGGTCGAGCTGCATCTCGCGAGCCGGGTGGTGCGCGTCGAGCCCGGCGCGGTTCACATCGCGAACGGACGCGTCGTGCGCGCCGACGCGATCGTCTGGGCGACCGGCGCCGCACCCTTGCCGTTCCTGCAGGCCACCGGGCTCGCGCTGGACGCGGCGGGGTTCCTCGCGGTGAACGATCGGCTCCAGTCGATCTCGCACGGGCACGTGTTCGCGGCGGGCGACTGCGCGACGATCGTCGGACATCCGCGGCCGAAGTCGGGGGTGTTCGCGGTGCGCGAAGGCCCGCCGCTGGCGGCAAACCTCCGCGCCGCGCTCGGGGGGCGCCCGCTCGTCCGCTACGTGCCGCAGAAGCGCGCGCTCGCGCTGATCTCGACCGGCAACCGTTATGCGATCGCGTCGCGGGGCGGGCTCGCGGTCGAGGGCCGCTGGGTGTGGTGGTGGAAGAACCGGATCGACCGGCGGTTCGTGCGGCGGTACGCTGCGCTCTAGCGGCCTGCCGGCAGCGACGATCGCCGCGTTGCAGCGCGCCGGCCGATTCGCCAACTTGGCGCATGCGCACGCAACCCGGCCAGATGAGCGAGGATAGGCGGATGCGCGGAATCCACGACCTGGGCGGCCTGCCGGCGGGGCCGGTCGAGCGCGACGAGCACGAGTACGCGGCGTGGGAGAAGCGCGTGGACGCGCTGATGATGCTGCTCTC
>JBOIFD010000272.1:0-14297 GCA_050741515.1 Burkholderiales bacterium | reverse complement strand
GGTGGGCGGCGCCGGCGCGGTCTCGCGCGCGTCGGGTTCGGCGACGAGCGCCGAACGCGCGTCGAAAACGGTCGTGCACTGGCCGCACCGCACCTGGCCGCCGCGCGCGGTCAGCTGATCCGGGTGGACCCGGAACGTGGTGCCGCAGGCCGGACAGCGCGTGGCCATCCTCATCGGCGGGTCCCCTCGAGCGCGATCCAGCCTTCGTCGCGGCTGAACGCCGCGATCTCGAACCACGGCGCGTACGCGCCGGCCACGCCGCCGCCCTGCGCCTCCAGGATGCCGGCGAGCGCGATGTGGCCGCCCGGCCGGCAATGGCGGGCGAGGAGCGGGGCGAGCACCGCCAGGGGGTTCGCGAGGATATTCGCCACGACGAGATCGGCGGAAAAGTCGAGCGGCGCGTGGGCGTCGACAAAGCGTGCCGGCGCACGGTTCAGGGCCGCATTGTCGCGCGCCGCGGCGAGAGCCTCGGGGTCGACGTCGACGCCGACCGCCTCGCCGGCGCCGAGCTTCGCCGCGGCCACGGCCAATATACCCGAACCGCAACCGTAATCGAGCACGCGCGCCCCGGGGAACACCCGCTCGTCGAGCCAGCGCAGGCAGGCGCGCGTGGTCGGGTGGCTGCCGGTCCCGAACGCGCGCCCGGGGTCGAGGACGACGCAGATCGCCTCCGGATCGGGCGCGGCGTGCCACGATGGAACGATCCACAGCCGGGGGGAGATCCGGATCGGCTCGAACTGGGACTGCGCCTGCCGCACCCAGTCCGCGTCCGCCACGGGCTCGACCGCGAAGTCCGCCGGGACCGGGAGCCCCGCGTCCGCGGCGGCGCTGCGCAGGAGCGCTGCGGCATCGAGGTCGGCGGGCACCAGCACCCGCAGCCGCGCGCGCGCCCACAGGGTCCGGGCGGCACCCAACTCGTCGAACACCGGCCGCTCGGCGCCCGTGCCGGCGGCCGCATCCTCGACGCTCGCCGCCGCCGCGCCGCGCGCGAGCAACGCCTCCGACAGCGGCTCCGCCGCCGCGGCGTCCGTCTCGACGACGAGCGACCGCCAAGACATGCGACCCCCGCTGGTCAGCCCTTGCCGGCCCGCTTCGCGGCCTGCGCGAGCTTCTGCTCCAGGTAGTGGATGCTCGTCCCGCCGCGGAGGAAGCGCGCGTCGAGGAGCAGCTCCTGGTGCAGCGGGATGTTGGTCTGGATTCCCTCGACGACCATCTCGGACAGCGCGACCCGCATGCGCCGGATCGCCTGGTCGCGCGTCGCGCCGTAGGCGATCACCTTCCCGATCATCGAGTCGTAGTGCGGCGGCACGGTGTACCCGTGGTAGACGTGCGAGTCGACGCGGATTCCCGGGCCGCCCGGCGGGTGGTACGAGGTGATCCGGCCCGGCGACGGGGTGAACTTGAACGGGTCCTCGGCGTTGATCCGGCACTCGATCGCGTGCCCCTTGAGCTCGACGTCGCGCTGCCGGAAGCCGAGCTTCTCCCCGGCGGCGATCCGGATCTGCGCCTGGACGATGTCGATCCCGGTCACCATCTCGGTGACCGGGTGCTCGACCTGGATCCGGGTGTTCATCTCGATGAAGTAGAACTCGTCGTCCTGGTACAGGAACTCGAACGTCCCGGCGCCGCGATAGTGGATCTTGCGGCAGGCCTCGACGCAGCGCTCGCCGAGGCGGGCGCGCTGGCGGGGCGTGATCTCGGGCGCCGGCGCCTCCTCGATCACCTTCTGGTGGCGGCGCTGCATCGAGCAGTCGCGCTCGCCGAGGTGCACGGCGTTGCGGTGCTCGTCGGCGAGCACCTGGATCTCGATGTGGCGGGGGGTCTCGAGGAACTTCTCGAGGTACACGGTCGGGTTGCCGAACGCAGCCTGCGCCTCGGTGCGGGTCAGGCTCACGGCCGCCAGGAGCGCCGCCTCGGTGTGCACCACCCGCATCCCGCGCCCGCCCCCGCCGCCGGCGGACTTGATGATCACCGGGTACTTGATCGCGCGCGCGAGCTTGACGATCTCCGCCGGCTCCTCCGGGAGCGGGCCGTCCGAGCCCGGCACGCACGGCACGCCGGCCTTCTGCATCACCTGCTTGGCGCTCACCTTGTCCCCCAGCACGCGGACGTTCTCGGGCCGCGGGCCGATGAACACGAAGCCGCTCTTCTCGACCTTGTCGGCGAAATCGGGGTTCTCGGCGAGGAAGCCGTAGCCGGGATGAATGGCCTCGCTGTCGGTGACCTCCGCGGCGCTGATGATCGCCGGGATGTTGAGGTAGGACGCCGGGCTGGGGGGCGGGCCGATGCACACCGACTCGTCGGCGAGCTTCACGTACTTCGCCTCGCGGTCGGCCTCGGAGTGGACCACGACCGTGCGGATCCCCAGCTCGCGGCAGGCGCGCTGGATCCGGAGCGCGATCTCGCCGCGGTTGGCGATCAGGATCTTCTCGAACATCGGCGCGGCGCCGCGGGTCTCACTCGAACACGATGAGCGGCTCGCCGTACTCGACCGGCTGGCCGTTCTCGACCAGGAGCGCCTTGATCACCCCGTCCTGGTCGGCCTCGATCTCGTTCATGAGCTTCATCGCCTCGATGATGCAGATGGTCTGCCCTGCCTTGACGGTGTCGCCGATCTCGACGAACGGCGCGGCGTCGGGCGACGGCGCGCGGTAGAAGGTCCCGACCATGGGCGACTTGACGACGTGCCCCTCGGGCGCAGGAGGCGACTCGGGCGTCGGCGCAGCCTGGGCCGCCGGGGCGGTGGTGACGGCGGACGCGCCGGCCGGCGCCGGCGCGCCCGCGGGGGAGACCTCGACCTGCCCGCCGCGGACGATCTTGACCCGCTCCTCGCCCTCGGTGATCTCGAGCTCGGCGACGCCCGACTCCTGGACGAGATCGATCAGCTTCTTGAGCTTTCTGAGGTCCATCTGGATTCCCCTCGCCCGGCAGCGACGAACCGCTGAGCGCCCTCTTACCGATTCCGTCACGATCGACGGCGAAGAACGGAGTTCGGCGCTTTTGCGGCTCTAGGCCGGGTCGTTCGCCCGCTTTGTCATATGTCTGGTCAGCCTGAGCTCCCGGCGATGAAGCGGTGGACCGGGATGCAGTCCCGCCGGTCGGGCACGGCCACTTCGCGTTGGGGGCGATCACGATTCGAGGCCCCCGGCAGCTTGGTCGTCTCGGAGTTTGCCGCAGGAAGCGGCTCGTTGTCCAGCCGTTCGCCGCGTGTTCGGCGAAGTTCGGACCGAAGTCGCGAGAAAGCTATCCCAGCAACGGGGTGAGAATCCGCTCCAGATCGGCCTCGGAAAGGATCCCGAGGTGGCTCGCGACCGGCAACCCTTGCCGATCCAGGACGAGCGTGTACGGCAGCCCTCCCGCACGGTTGCCGAGCTTGCGGATCAGGTCGATGGCCTCGAGGCCCGCCACCAGGACCGGGTAGTTGATGCCCAACTCGTTTGCGGCTTGACGGCTTTTGGCCGCAGAATCGAAGGCGATGCCGACAATTTGCACCCCGTTCGACGCAAATTTCTGCTGCACCCGGACCAGTCCGGGGATTTCCTCCCGGCACGGCGGGCACCAGCTCGCCCACAGATTCACGACGATCACCTTGCCGCGCCACCGCTCGAGGCTGACCTGGTCTCCAGCGAGGTCGGGGAACGTGGTGCGAGTGAGCGCTGACAAGGCGGCCGCATCCACGGCCGCCGCCCGCCGTTCGAGCGCGAAGTAGACCCCCGCGGCGAGCGCCAGGGCGGCGACGGCCGCAAGCGCGACGACCCGGCCGGCCCTAGGCATCGGCGGCGAGGAGCTCGGAGACGGCGCCGATCCCGGCGCGCTCGATCGGCCGGCCGGCCGGCGTGGCCTTGAGCGAGCTCCGCTCGTCCTTCGACGCGTAGACGGCCAGATTCAGCGGGAACCCCTGCCACTCGAGCCGCAGGACCGGCACCGGGCGCGGCTCGTCGCCGCAGAAGTGCCGCTGCTCGCTCGCCTCGTACGCGAGGCTGCGGTTGAGCAGGAAGAACTCCACGGCCTTGTGGTCGTCGGTGAAGAGCTGCAGGTCGATGTCCGCGTACCGACCGGCCGTGCCCTTGAGGACGGCGCCGGCGAGGTACGGCTTGAAGGCGGCGAGCGACCGCATCGCGTCGAGGGCCACGGTCCGCAGCTCGCGGATCCGGGTGCGCTGCTCCTCGCCTTGGTAGAGCGCCTGGTAGGCGCGGAGCTCGGCTTCGATCTCGTCGTTCGCGGGCAGCGACTGGGTGTCGGAGGCGCCGAGCTGCCGGGCGGCCTTCCGCTTCGCGAGCGCGAAGTCGTCGATCCCGTCCTCGGCCATCAGGCGCGCCGCCACGGCGGCGATCCGGGCGCGCATTTGCGATTGTTTGCGATTGCTCTCACGCGCCACGGGCCAGCGCCTCGTCGTCGGGCTCGCAACCGATCATACATCACAGGTTCGGCGCAACGAACCTCGTACAATCCCCGGCCCATGCATCTGCACATCCTCGGCATCTGCGGCACGTTCATGGGCGGCATCGCGGTGCTCGCCCGCGCCGCCGGGCATCGCGTGACCGGCTCGGACGCGAACGTCTATCCGCCCATGAGCACGCAGCTCGCCGCCGCCGGGATCGAGATCCTCGAAGGCTACGCCGCCGACCAGATCGCGCTCAAGCCCGATCTGTGGGTGGTCGGGAACGTCGTGACGCGCGGCAACCCGCTGGTCGAGGAAATCCTCGACTGCGGCGCGCCGATCACCTCCGGCCCGCAGTGGCTCGCGGAGCACGTGCTCGCCGGGCGGCACGTGCTCGCCGTCGCCGGCACGCACGGCAAGACGACGACCACGGCGATGCTCGCCTGGATCCTCGAGCACGCGGGGCGCCGCCCGGGGTTCCTGGTCGGCGGCGTCCCGAGCGACTTCGAGTGCTCGGCGCGGCCCGGCGGATCGGAGCTGTTCGTCGTCGAGGCCGACGAGTACGACACCGCGTTCTTCGACAAGCGCTCGAAGTTCGTGCACTACCGCGCGCGCACGGCGATCCTCACCAACGTCGAGCTCGACCACGCCGACATCTTTCCCGACCTCGCGGCGATCGAGACGCAGTTCCACCACTTCGTGCGCACGCTGCCGCGGTCGGGCCTGGTCGTGGCGAACGGCGCGGATGCCGCCCTCGCGCGCGTGCTCGCGCGCGGCTGCTGGTCGCGGCTCGAGAAGTTCGGCGTGCCCGACGGCTGGTCGACCGAGCTCGGCCCGGACGGGAGCTTCGACGCGCTATGGCGGGGCGAGCCTCAGGGGCGGGTCGCCTGGTCGCTCATGGGCGACCACAACCGCGCCAACGCGCTCGCGGCCATCGCCGCCGCGCGCCACGTCGGCGTCGCGCCCGGCGTCGCGGTCGAAGCGCTCAACGTCTTTCGCGGCGTCAAGCGGCGCATGGAGCCCCGCGGGGTCGCCGGCGGCGTCGCCGTTTACGACGACTTCGCGCACCATCCGACGGCGATCGCCACCACGCTCGCGGGGTTGCGCCGCAAGGTCGGCGCGGCGCGCATCCTCGCCGTGCTCGAGCCGCGCTCGAACACCATGAAGCTCGGCGTGATGAAGGACGCGCTCGCCGCGAGCCTCGCGGAGGCCGACGTCGCCTTCTGCTACACCGCGAGCCTCGGCTGGGACGCCGCGGCGACGCTGGCGCCGCTCGGGGCACGCGCCCGCTGCAGCGCCGACCTCGACGCGCTCGTCGCCGCGATCGTCCGCGAGACGCGCCGCGGCGACTCCGTGGTCGTCATGTCGAACGGCGCCTTCGGCGGGATTCAGGAGAAGCTCCTCGCCGGGCTCGCCCGGCCGGCGCGGGAAGCCGCCGGATGAACCGCGGCATGACGGTCATCTACCTTCACGGCTTCAACAGCGGGCCGCAGTCGACCAAGGCGGAGGCTCTCAAGCGCGCCCTGGAACAGCGCGGACTCGGCGCGCGGTTCGTCTGCCCGCAGCTTCCGCACCGGCCCGACGAGGCGATCGCGCTCGTCGAGCGGGAAATCGCGCGCCACGCCCCAGGGGCGGCCACCCTCGTCGGCAGCTCGCTCGGCGGGTTTTACGCGACCCATCTTGCCGAAAAGCACGGCGTGCGTGCCGTGCTGATCAATCCGGCGGTCAAGCCGCAGCGCGACCTCGAGAGCTACCTCGGAATCCAGCGCCACCTCTACGGCGGCGAGGAGTACGAGCTCACGCGCGGCCACATCGACGCCTGGCGCCGGCTTGACACCCCGGCCATCCACCCCGATCGGTATCTGCTGCTGGTCGAAACCGGCGACGAGATCCTCGACTACCGGGAGGCGGTGTGGAAGTACGCGGGCTGCCGCCAGATCGTGGTCGAGGGCGGCGACCATTCGCTCGCGAGCTTCCCCGGGCATCTGCCGCTGATCCTCGGGTTCGCCGGGCTCGCACCCGCGTAGCCGGCGGCGGGCCGGCGGGCGCGCGTGGATATAATGGCTCCTCGCGCATCCTGCCACCCACCCCCGACGCGGACCGCTCGCGCCGGTTCCCCATGAACGTCCTGTACGAGGAGAACGGCGAGTTCAAGGTCGGCACCGTGCTCACCGAGCACGAGGCGTCGCTCCACGTCGAGGGGCCGCGCGGCAAGCGCGCCAAGGTCAAGGCGGCGAACGTGCTGTTGCGATTCCCCGACGCCGGCCTCGCCGACTTCCTGGACCGCGCCGCGCGCCTGGCGACGGCGATCGACATCGACTTCCTGTGGGAAGCGTGCGGCGAGCCCGAATTCGGGTTCGCCGACCTCGCCGCCGAGTACCACGGCCGCGCGCCGACGCCGCTCGAGGCGGCGGCGATCCTCGTCAAGCTGCACTCCGCCCCGGTGTACTTCCATCGCAAGGCGAAGGGACGGTTCAAGGCGGCCCCGCCCGACACCCTGAAGGCCGCGCTCGCCGGGCTCGAGCGCAAGCGCCAGCAGGCGGAGCAAATCGCGGCGTGGGTGGCGCAGCTGAAGCGCGCCGAGATGCCGGAGCCGTTGCGCGCCATCCTCCCGCAGCTCCTCTACAAGCCCGACCGCAATCGCATCGAGACCAAGGCGTTCGAGCAGGCCGGCGAGGCGCTCGGGCTTTCGGCCGCGAAGCTCGCCGAGCGCTGCGGCGCGCTGCCGTCGACCCACGACTATCACCTCGGGCGGTTCCTGTTCGAGCACTACCCGCGCGGCGCCGGCTTCCCCGAGGTCCCGGCACCCGAGCTGCCCGCGGACCTGCCGCGCGCGGACGTCGCCGCGTTCAGCCTCGACGATGCGACCACCACCGAGATCGACGACGCCTTCTCGGTCGCACGCCGCGACGGCGCCGTGCGCGTCGGGATCCACATCGCGGTGCCCGCGCTCGGCTTCGCGCCCGGGTCGGGCATCGACCGCATCGCGCGCGAACGCCTGTCGACCGCATATATGCCGGGCACCAAGATCACGATGCTGCCCCCGGGCGTGATCGAGCGGTTCTCGCTCGCCGCCGGCGCGCCGCGCCCGGCGGTGTCGCTCTATCTCGACGTGGACGCCGCGACGCTCGAGGTGCTCGGCACGGAGACCCGGATCGAGGCGGTCCCGGTCGCCACGAACCTGCGGCATCAGGAAGTGGACGTCTTGAACGATCGGCTCGCGGCCGGGCAGAACGACCGGAGCGTGCCGTTCGCCGGCGACCTCGAGACCCTGCACCGGCTGGCGCTCGCGCTCCAGGCGCGACGCGGGAAGAGCGCGCAGCAGCCCGAGCGGACCGAGTACAGCTTCCACGTCGCGGATGACCGCGTGACGATCGTCGAGCGCAAGCGCGGCGCACCGCTCGACCAGCTCGTCGCCGAGCTGATGATCCTCGTGAACGAGTCCTGGGGACGGCTGCTCGAGGAACGCGGCGCCGCGGCGATCTATCGCGCCCAGGCCCCGGAGGGCAAGGTACGCATGACCACCGTCGCCGCCGAGCACCAGGGGCTCGGCGTCTCGCATTACGCCTGGTCGAGCTCGCCGCTGCGGCGCTACATCGACCTCGTGAACCAGTGGCAGCTCGTCGCCGTGCTGCGGGGCGAGCCGCCGCCGTTCGCGAACGGCGCGGAGCGCCTCCTCGCGGCGATGCGCGATTTCGAGGCCACCTACGCGGCCTACGACGAGTTCCAGCGCGCCATGGAGCACTACTGGTGCCTGCGCTGGCTGGTGCAGGAGGGCGTCGAGGTGGCGCCCGCCGAGGTGGTGCGCGAGAATGTCGTGAAGCTTGCGGGCCTCCCGCTCTACGTCCGCGTGCCGTCGCTCCCCGATCTTCCGCCAGGCACCCCGGTCGAAGTCGAGGTCGCCGCGGTCGATCTGATTGACACCCACGTCCGCTGCGTCTATAAGAGGCCGCAAGAAAAGCGAGAAGTGGCTTGAGAAACAGATAGTAATGCTCTGATCGCATGAGGTTTTAAGAGGTCGCTTTGCAGGCGGTTCCGCACCTCCCCCAGGGGCTCGCCCCGGTCGCGGCGCCAGCGCTTTCACCGGCGCTGCGGAGCGCGGTCGTGGCCTCGATCCTCCTCCACGCCGCGGTCCTGTCGGTGCGGTTCGGCCTCCCGGACCCGGCCCGCCTCCGTACGCTCCCGCAGACGCTCGACGTCGTGCTGGTGAACAGCCGGTCGCCGACGCGGCCGGTCGAGGCCGAGGTGGTGGCGCAGGCGAACCTCGACCGGGGTGGCGACACCGACGAGGACCGGCGCGCCGCCACGCCGCTGCCCGTGACCCGCACGGTCGAGCAGGGCAACGACCTCCAGCGCGCGCGCAAGCGCGCGGCGGACCTCGAAGCCAAGCAGCGTCAGCTCATGACGCAGGCGCAGGCCGAGGCCGCGGTGCCCGCGCCGCCCGCGCCGCCGGCGCCGGCGACCGAGCCCCAACCCACGCCGAGCGGCGCGGACCTCATGAACTCGGCGCTCGCGCTGGCCCGCATGGAGGCGCAGATCGCCCGCCGGATCGAGGAGTACAACAAGCGGCCGCGCAAAGCCTTCGTCGGCGCGCGCGCCGCGGAGTCGCGGTTCGCGCAGTACGTCGAGGACTGGCGCCTGAAGATCGAGCGCGTCGGCAACCTGAACTACCCCGACGGCGCCCGCGGCCGGATCTACGGCAGCCTGCGGCTGACCGTTTCGCTCAAGCCCGATGGCAGCATCGAGGACGTGCAGATCGACCGGCCGTCGGAGTACCGGCTCCTGAACGACGCCGCGTTGAAGATCGTGCGGCTCGCCGCGCCGTTCGGCCCGTTTCCGCCGGAGATCCGGAAGGACACGGACCTCCTGGTGATCACCCGCACCTGGACGTTCGCGCCCGGCGACCGGCTGTTCGACAACTAGCCGTCCCGCGCCCGGGCGCGCGCGCCGTCCGCGCCGTGCTTCCCGTCCCCCCGCCCCCATTCCCCGCCCCGCGCGGATGACCGACCGCTACGCCCTCATCGGCAACCCGATCGCCCACTCGCGCTCGCCCGAGATTCACGCCGCGTTCGCGCGCCAGACGGGTGCAGACCTCCGGTACGACCTGCTGCTCGCGCCGCTCGACGGGTTCGGGCCCGCGGTGGCGGCGTTCCGCGCCGCCGGCGGGCGCGGCCTGAACGTGACGCTGCCGTTCAAAGGCGAGGCCTATCGTCTCGCGAACGCGGCCACCGAGCGCGCCCGCGCGGCGGAGGCCGTCAACACCCTCCGGTTCGACGGCGCGCGGATCCACGGCGACAACACCGACGGCGTCGGCCTCGTGCGCGACCTCGCCGCGAACCTCGGCGTCGGGATCGGGGGGCGCCGCATTCTCATCGTGGGCGCGGGCGGGGCGGCGCGCGGCGTGATCGAGGCGCTCCTCGCGGCGCTTCCGGCCGAGGTCGTGGTCGTCAATCGCACCGGCGAGCGCGCCGCGGCGCTCGAGCGGCAGTTTCCGGGCCGCGTGCAGGGCACGGGCTTCGAGGCCCTGCCGCGCCACGGGTTCGACATCGTGATCAACGCGAGCTCGGCCGGGCTCGCGGGCGAGGCGCCGCCCCTGCCCGGATCGGCGTTCGCGGATGGCGCAACGGCGTACGACATGGTGTACGGCCAGGGCGAGACGCCGTTCCTCGCGTTCGCGCAGCGGAGCGGCGCGGCACGCTTCGCCGACGGTCTCGGCATGCTGGTCGAGCAGGCGGCCGAATCGTTCTTCGTCTGGCGCGGCGTGCGGCCGGCGACCGCGCCGGTGTTGGCGATGCTTCGCGCGCGGCAGTGAAGGTCCGCCGCCGCATCGCGAAGGGGCTCGCCTATGCGGTCGGCGCGATTGCCGCGATCTTCGTCCTGATCCAGTCCTGGTTTCTCGGGCACGTCATCTACTGGCGGTACCTCGACCCGGGGACGACGAGCTTCATGGAGCGGCGCCTCGAGGCGCTGCGCGCGAAGAATCCCAAGGCCGCGCTCCGGCACCAATGGGCCGACTACCACCGCATCTCGGCGCACCTCAAGCGCGCGGTGGTGGCCGCCGAGGACGCGAAGTTCATCGACCACGAGGGCTTCGACTGGGAGGGGATCCAGCGCGCCCTCGAACGCAACCAGAGCCGCGGCAAGATCGTCGCCGGCGGCTCGACCATCAGTCAGCAGCTCGCCAAGAACCTGTTCCTGTCGGGCGAGCGGAGCGTGGCCCGCAAGGGGCAGGAGGCGATCATCACGCTGATGCTCGAGACGGTGCTGAGCAAGCGCCGGATCCTGGAGCTGTACCTCAACGTCGCCGAGTGGGGCGAAGGCGTGTTCGGGGCCGAGGCCGCGGCGCGTCACTACTTCGGCGCGAGCGCGGCCAACCTGACCCCGGCGCAGGCGGCCCGGCTCGCGGCGATGCTGCCGCGCCCGCGGTTCTACGACCGCAACCGCGGCTCGCCGTATCTCGCGACGTACACCGAGCGGATCCTCGCGCGGATGCCGGGCGCGCAGCTGCCGTAGCGGGACGCCGCCGCCTCAGGTCGCGGTGGCGGCCCGGCGCCCCCGCGCCACGTCGATCCCCGCGAGCAGCGCGAGTCCGACGATGAAGAACCCGCTGGTCGCGAGCATCGCGACGCGGTGGTTGCCCGCGGTGGCCCAGCTGATCGCGCCGTAGGTCACCGGGCCCAGGATCGCGGAGAGCTTCACCGCGAGGCCCCACAGCCCGAAGAACTCGGCGCGGCGGTCCTCGGGCGAGAGATACCCGACCAGCGCCCGCCCGGCCGACTGCGAGGCGCCGAGGGCGAACCCCGCCATGTTGGCGGCGACCCAGAACAGCCCGGGGCCGGTCGCCGCCCAGGCGACCAGGGCGGTCGCGATCCAGAGGACGAGCGTCGCCGCCAGCGTCCGGACGTGCCCCAGGCGGTCCTGCACGTGGCCGAACACGAACGCGCCGGCGGCGGCGGTCACGTTCACCACCAGGATCATCGCGATCGTCTGCTTGGTCGTGAACCCCAGGGTCGCCTGGGCATAGATCGCGGCGATCACGACCACGGTCTGGATCCCCGCCTGGTAGAACACGATGCAGACGAGGAACCGGGCGAGATCGCGGTAGCGCCGCGCGTGGCGGACGGTGTTCGCCAGCCGGCCGAACGCGCCGGCAACCAGGCCGGCGCCGGGCGGCAGCGGCTGCGGTCTCGCCCGCTCCCTGAGGATCAGGAACGTCGGCAGGCTCGCCGCGGCGAACAGCGCGGCGGTGATGAGCATGGTCACCGGCACGAACTCCGCCGCACCCTGGCCGCGGGCCTCGGCCCAGCCGACGTAGACGAGGCACAAGCCCAGCGCGACGAGGCCGCCCAGGTAACCGAGGCTCCAGCCCCAACCGGACACCTTGCCGAGCGCCTCGCCGTCCGCCAGCTCCGGCAGGAACGCCGCGACCAGGTTCTCCCCGGTGCCGAAGCAGCAGTTGGACAGGATGATCAGCACGATCGCGAGGGCGAGGGTGCCGGGGCCGGTGAGGGCGAGCGCCGCGGTGAACACGACGCAGCCGACCGTCGCGACCGCGAGCAGGCGCTTCTTGGCCGCGCGCAGGTCGGCGTAGGCGCCCACGAGCGGCGCGGTGAGGAGGACCAGGGCGTAGGAGACGGCGAGCGCCGCGGTCCACGCGAACGTCGCCCACGGAGCTTTCCCCGCGATGACGCCGACGAAGTAGGCGTTGTAGACGGCGGTGATCACCACGGTCGTGTAGCCGGAATTGGCGAAGTCGTACATGGCCCACGCGACCACCTCGCGCGGCCGGACGCCGGGCGCGAGCACCGGTGCGGCGCGGGCCGCGGCGAGCGGTCGGGGATCGTCCATGTTCCTTCGCAATGCAACCGACGGGCGCTATCCTACCGGCATGCCGGAGACCATCGAGCGCAAGGAACTCGAGGACCTGCAGCAGGACCTGCAAGACGTGCAGGAGCTGCTGCGGCGCCAGCGCCTCGTCGCGAGCCTGGTCGAGCGGCAGGCGATGCCGAAGCGCGAGCTCGTCGAGACGCTCGTGCACAAGCAGCACCTCGCGGAGCTCCGC
Organism: Burkholderiales bacterium; assembly: GCA_050741515.1. Taxonomy (GTDB): domain Bacteria; phylum Pseudomonadota; class Gammaproteobacteria; order Burkholderiales; family SG8-39; genus DATEDA01. The sequence goes on along the minus strand of JBOIFD010000272.1, from coordinate 1,854 downwards.
GCGAAGCTCGACCAGATGCACGCCGCCGATATCGCCTACATCCTCGAGGCGCTGCCGATCAACGAGCGGCACACGCTCTGGGACCTCGTCAAGGCGGAGCGCGACGGCGAGATCCTGCTCGAGCTCTCCGAGCCGGTCCGCGAGTCGCTCATCCGCACGATGGACTCGGAGGAGCTGGTCGCGGCGGTCGAGAGCCTCGATACCAACGAGATCGCCGAGCTCGCGCCGGACCTCCCGGACGAGGTCATCCAGGACGTCTTCCAGTCGCTGCCGGTCGGGGAGCGCGAGCAGCTGCGCGCGGCGATGTCCTACCCGGAGGACGCGGTCGGCGCGCTCATGGACTTCGACGTGGTGTCGGTCCGCGACGACGTGACGCTGGAGACGGTGACGCGGTACCTGCGCCGCTTCGACGAGCTGCCCGACCACACCGACCAGCTGTTCGTCGTCGACCGCGAGCAGCGGCTGGAGGGCGTCCTGCCGATCGCCAAGCTCGTGGTCACCGACCTCGAGACGCCGGTCGGCGAGGTGATCGTCAAGGACTTCGTGACGCTCTATCCGGACGACAAGGCGCAGGACGCGGCCCAGGCGTTCGAGCGCTACGACCTCGTCTCGGCGGCGGTCATCGACCAGGCGGGCAAGCTCCTCGGCCGGGTGACCGTGGACGCGGTGGTCGACTTCATCCGCGCGAAGAGCGAGAACGAGGCGCTCGCCAAGGGCGGCCTGCGCGAGACCGAAGACGTGTTCGCGCCGGTCTGGCAGTCGCTGAAGAACCGCTGGGCGTGGCTCGCGATCAACCTCGTGACCGCGTTCATCGCCTCGCGCGTCATCGGCGCGTTCGAGGGCTCGATCGAGAAGCTCGTGGCGCTCGCGGCGCTGATGCCGATCGTCGCCGGGATCGGCGGCAACTCCGGCAACCAGACGATCACGATGATCGTCCGCGCGCTCGCGCTCGGGGCGATCCAGCCCGACCAGGCGCGCAAGCTCTTCGCGAAGGAGATCGGGGTCGCGCTCGCGAACGGGCTCGTGTGGGGCTCGATCCTCGGCGTGATCGCCGCCGTGCTCTACGGCAACGTCAAGCTCGGGCTGGTCATGACGCTCGCCATGGCCCTCAACCTGCTGCTCGCGGCGCTCATGGGCGTCGTGATCCCGGTCACCATGGCGAAGCTCGGCCGCGATCCGGCGATCGGCTCGTCGGTGATGATCACCGCCGTCACCGACTCCGGCGGTTTCTTCATCTTTCTTGGCCTGGCGACGCTGTTCCTGCTCTGAGATGACACCCGGGCGCGACCTGGTTCACACTCGCACCGCCCAGCCACACCACCCACCCCAGGGGGAACCCGAGATGTCGATGCTGCAGGAATTCAAGGAGTTCGCGGTCAAGGGGAACGTCATGGATCTCGCCGTCGGCGTCATCATCGGCGCCGCGTTCGGCAAGATCGTGGATTCGGTGGTGAACGACCTGATCATGCCGGTCATCGGCCGGGTCACCGGCGGGCTCGACTTCTCGAGCTACTACATCGCCCTGAAGGACATCCCGGCCGGCACCCCGGCCACGCTGGAGGGGGTGAAGAAGGCCGGCGTGCCGGTGTTCGCCTACGGCAACTTCATCACCATCGTCCTGTACTTCCTGATCCTCGCCTGGATCATCTTCCTCATGGTGAAGTGGATCAACAAGCTGAAGCGCGAGGCGCCGGCGGCGCCGCCCGAGCCGCGCGAGGAAGTGAAGCTGCTGCGGGACATCCGCGACTCGCTGAAGAAGTGATCGGCGCTTAGTCCGGTTTTCCCCCCCGGAGGCTCGCGGCCAAGCGCTTCGCCGCCCGGAGCTGCGTCTTCAGCGCGATGTCGTACAGCGCG
>JBOIFD010000271.1:0-4812 GCA_050741515.1 Burkholderiales bacterium | reverse complement strand
GACATCAACTGCGGCACGATCGTCGACGGGAAGGAGTCGATCGCCGCGGTCGGCGCACGCTTCTTCGAGCTGGTCCTGAAGACCGCTTCGGGCCAGAAGTCGAAGAGCGAGCTGTGGGGCTACGGCGAGGACGAGTTCGCGCCGTGGACGCTCGGCGCGACGATGTAATTTCGACGCTGTAATCCCCGTGGCGCGCCCAACGCGCGCCGCCTTGACGCCCGCTCGGGCGTTCTCCTAGACCGACTCGGGCGCTCGCCTGCATTCCAGGCTCACTGTCGGCGCGCCGACGCTCGTGTCGGAACATCCTCCCGAGTGAGCAATCCTGCCGACCGACGGTCGTGAACTAGGTCACGAACGGCCATGACGTCGGCATACCGGTATGGCATAGTCGGGTCGCCACAACAACAACAACACCGGCAGCACCGGGCCTGCGGTTCGCGTCTCCCGCGGGCACCCTCCGGCTGAAGACGCTCGATTGTTCGAGGAACCGCCCGCTCGCATTCCGCGCCGGCCTGGCCGCCGCGCCCGGCGCGCAACGCGCGGTTCGCTCCAGAGGTCTCGCGTATGGAAACGCCCGTGCGCCGCTCCGGCATCGCCGCCGACGCCGGCGCTCGTTCGGCGCCGGAGAGCAAGGCGCTCCTCAGCCAGTGCCGCGAGCTGGCGCGTTCCAAGCTGAGCGGCATCCTCGCCGACGCGCTCGACAAGGTCGAGAACGATCTGTTCGGCCTCGCCGAAGCCTCGACCTCGCGCGCCGAGCAGCAGATCCTCTTCGAGGCGATGTCGCAGGTCAAGAAGCACCGCACCGAGATCAAGGCCTCCTTCGACCGCTACTTCATCGAGATTTTCGAGCGGCGCGTGTCGTCGCGGCGCGCGGCGACGTTTGCGAAGAACGAGATGCGGGTCGAGGAGCTCACGCTCGTCGACGACGCGGCGATGGAAGAGGATCTCGTGGTCAGCGACCTCGCGCGCAAGACCACGAACCGCATCGACCCGGATCAGCTCCTCGGCATCCGCGCGCGCTTCGGGCATCTGCTCGCCAGCGACGCGATCGAGGACGACACCGCCAACCCGCTCTCCCCGGAGGCGGTGTTCGAGGCGCTCAAGCTCGCCTGCGCCAAGCTGCCGGGCGACTTCGCGGTCAAGCGCTCGATGCTGAACGCGTTCCAGCCCTACGTCGCCGCCGGCATCACCCACATGTACGCCGACGTCAACCAGAACCTGATCGCGCACCACGTCCTGCCGCGCATCAAGCACCACGTCAAGCGCGCCGCCGACACCGGCGTGGGCGCCTCGCAGCCGCTGGCGCTGAACCAGGCGCTCGCCGCGAGCCAGGCAATGAATCTCGCGCAGCTCTGGGGCGGCGCCCAGAACGCCGCCGCGGCGGCGATGGGCGCCAGTCAGGCGCTCAACCTCGGCCAGCTCCTCAGCGGGTCGGCCGCGTCGGCCGAGCTCTCGCAGCTCGTCGCCAACGTGCTGAACGGCCCGCCGGCCGCGCGGTCGCAGGTCACGCGGATGCTCGCCGACCCGCAGCGCTACGCGATGGAGAACGCGCTCGCGCTCCCGGCCAGCCCGGCGCTGCTCACCTCGCTCTCGGCGCTCCAGTCGGCCACCCTGCCGGGCGAGGGCGGCGCGTTCGATTTCATGGCCGCGCTCGGCGACCAGGTGCGGTCGCAGAGCCATCCCCTCGACCAGCTCACGATCGAGCTGGTCAACATGGTGTTCGACTACATCCTCGACGATCGGCAGGTCCCGGAGACCGTCAAGCGCGAGATCTCGCGCCTGCAGATCGTCGCGGTGAAGGCGGCGATCCTCGACCGCACCTTCTTCGCGCGCCGCAACCACCCGCTGCGGCAGCTGCTCGACCGCGTGGCCGAGGTCGCCTCCGACCCGGAGGTCGCGACCGACGAGGCCTCGCGATTCGTGATCGGGCTGCGCGGGGCGGTCGACTACCTGGTCCACAAGTTCACCGACGATCTCGCCGTCTTCACCGCCGCGCTCGAGACGCTCGAGAAGATCGTCGCGGAGGAGCGCGAGTCGCGGCAGACCGAGCTCGCGCCCACGACCGCCGAGCTTGCGCGCAAGGAAGAAGCGGAGATCGCCCACCACACGGCGTTCGCCGAGATCAAGCGGCGGGTCACCCGCAAGACGCCGCCGTTCGTGCGTGATTTCCTCTACCAGTGGTGGACCAAGACGCTGGTCGACGCGTACCTGAAGGAGCGGGAGGGCGACGACTCCTGGACCCACCGGCTCGGCGTCGTCGACGCGCTGGTGTGGAGCGTGTCGCCGCTCAGGACGGCCGAGATCCAGCAGCTCGCCGCGATGCTGCCGACGCTGATGCGAAGCCTCCTGCGCGGCATGAACACGATCGACATGCCGTCGGATGCCCGCCACGGCTTGTTCAACCAGCTCATGCAGGCCCACACCGCGGCGATCAACTCGGCCAAGGCGCAGGCGGCGAAGGTCCAGCAGCCGGTCGCCGCCGAGGCCGCCCCCGGGGCCGACGCCGGCCCCGCGACCGAGCCGGAGATGCCGGACGAGGCGCCCGCGACGACGGCCCCGGCCGACGACTACTTCGTGCATACGGCGATGGCCCTCGAGCGCGGCGCCGTGGTGGAGTTCGTCGACGGTCAGGCCGAGATCCGCTCGAAGCTGATCTGGGTGAGCCCGAAGCAGACCATCCTGCTGTTTACCTCCAGCGCGGCCGGCGCGCGCCGGCTCACGCCGCCGGCGTTCGCCGAGCTGCTGCGCGAAGGCAAGGCGCGCGTGGTCGAGGTCTCGGAGGCGCTCATGGATCGCGTGGTGCACGCGATGATGGGGCCCGAGTCGCTGCCCGCCGCCGCCTGACGAACGACGGATTCGACCGGCCCCAGGTTCTCTCCCGCGACCCCGCAAGCCGGCGGGCTGCCATCCTCGCCGCCAAGCACGGCAGCCCGTTTCCGCGGGGTCGCGTTTTTCTTTCCGCGGCGCCCGCGTCAGCGGGGGTCGCGCGCCCCGTCCAAGTAGAATGCGCCGGGACCATCATCGAGGGAGCCGGGCGTGTTCGTCTGGGCCAAGGTCAACGAGCGCGTCTACGGCGGCTATCCGCTGCCGCAGGCGACGATCCGCGTGTCGAAGGATCCCGAGCTCGGGACGATCGACATCACCGTCAACGACCCGGCCTTCGAGGCCGACCCGAAGCGGCACGGCGGGGGGGTCACGCTGCGCCGCGAGGACGCGATGTGGCTCGCGAACGCCTTGCTGCTCGCGCTCGGCAAGCGAAAGGACTTCACTTACACGCGGACCTCGAAGGCAAAGTAAGCAGCGAATGCGCTAGGGTCTGCCTAGCCGTGCTTCCACTTGATCGAGCAGCCGAGCGCCGCGGTCTGCTCGGCCGGGCCGCGGCCCGTCCGGGCGATCTGCACCAACGCCTCGAACAGCTCGCGCCGCGCGCCGGGGATCGGCGCGGTCTTCGACCCGTCCAGGCGGCCGTGGTACTGCAGCTCGAGATCGGCATTGAAGCCGAAGAACTCGGGCGTGCACACCGCCCCGTAGGCCTTCGCCGTGGCTTGGGTCTCGTCGAGCACGTAGGGAAACGGGAACCCGAACTCGAGCGCGACGCGCTTCATGTTCGGGAACGAATCCTCCGCGTATTCGGTCGGGTCGTTCGACATGATCGCGATCGAGCCGATCCCGTGCACCCGCAGCTCGTTCGCGTCGCGCACGATCCGCTCGCGGATCGCCTTGACGTACGGGCAGTGGTTGCAGATGAACATGAGGAGCAGGCCCTTCGGCCCGCGCGCGGCGGCGAGCGTGTGCCGCTCGCCGTCGCCGCCGGGCAGATCGAAGTCGACGGCCTTCCAGCCGAAATCGCACACCTGGGTCTGCGCCGCCATGCCGGAATCGCGCCGTGGAGAGGAGGTTAAAATCTTAGCATGCTGCCGAGCCCCGCCCGCGCGCCGCGCTTCTACTGCGACGCGTCGCTCCCGCCGGGCGCGACGGTGGAGCTGCCCGAGCGCGCCGTGCGGCACGTCACCGCCCTGCGCCTCCGGGAAGGCGACGCGGTGGTCCTCTTCAACGGCGACGGCCACGAGTCGGCCGCGACGCTGACCGGGCTCGGCAGGCGCGGCGCCGCGTGCCTGGTGCGCAACCGCCGCGCGGTCGACCGCGAATCGCCGCTCGCGGTGCGCCTGGCGCAGGGCGTGTGCGCCGGCGACCGGATGGACCTCGTGCTCCAGAAGGCCACCGAGCTCGGGGTCGCGTCGATCCAGCCGCTCGTCACCGCGCGCTCGATCGTCCGGCTGTCGAGCGAGCGGCAGGGCCGGCGGGAGACGCACTGGCAGAACGTCGTGATCGCGGCGTGCGAGCAATGCGGCCGCAACCGCATCCCGGCCGTCGCGCCGAGCGTCGCGTTCGGGGAGTTTCTCGCCAAGCTGCCGCCCGACGGCGCACGCGTCCTGCTCGTGCCCGAGGGCGAAGCGACGATCCGCACCCTCGCCGCGCGCCCGCCAGTCACGGTGCTGATCGGTCCGGAAGGCGGGCTCGCGCCCGAGGAACGCGAGCTGGCGGCCGCCCGCGGCTTCACCGCGGTGCGGTTCGGCCCGCGCATCCTGCGCACCGAAACGGCACCGCTCGCCGCGCTGGCCGCGCTGCAGGCGCTCTACGGGGATTGCTGAGGCCGGTTACTTCGGCGCGGCCGAAGAAAGGAGCGTGATGATCTCCGGGTCGCCGCCGCGCCGGGCGATCTCCAGCGCCGAGGCGCCCCAGGCGTCCTTCGTGTTCGGGTCGACGCCGCGGCCGGCGAGGAAGAGGCGCACCGCGATCGCGTCCCTGCGC
>JBOIFD010000270.1:0-2824 GCA_050741515.1 Burkholderiales bacterium | reverse complement strand
TCGAGCAGGGCACGGAGCTCAGGTGTGCGATCTGGGCGCATCACGATTGGTGCACAGAAAACAGAAAACCCGTTCGCCTGCGGGCCAAACGGGTTGCCCTCGCTTTAGCCGTATTTGTTTGACCCGGACACCCCGCTGCGCTTCATTTCGCAGCCCCCTTCACGGGGGTAGGGACCGGAGGCGCCCGCAAGCTGAAGCATCAAATCGGCGCCGCAGCGCAAGGCTAACGGCTCGCTAGGTGTCTGTCAACGCACGGTTTTGCTAGATTCTGGCCGGTGCAGCGCGCCGGGGATGGGGCTATACTCGCCGCCCCGCGCTCGTCGAAGAGGCGCACCGCAATGAAGCATCTGAAGCCCAAGGAAGCGCAGGAGTTCCTGAAGACCAACCCGAACGCGCTCTTCATCGATTGCCGGAGCGAGATGGAGTACCTCTGCGTCGGGCACCCGACCGGCGCGCTCCACGTCGCGTGGAACGACGGCATCGACTGGGAGGTCAACCCGCACTTCGTCGGGCAGGTGAAGAAGGTCGCCGGCACGAACCACGCCGAGCGCCCGATCGTGCTCATCTGCCGCAGCGGCAACCGCTCGGTCGATGCGGGCGAAGCACTCGAGACGGCCGGGTTCGGCGAGGTCTACAACGTGCTCCACGGCTTCGAGGGCGAGCTCGACGAGCGGCATCACCGCAACGCGAAGAACGGGTGGCGGTTCGAGGGGCTGCCCTGGGAGCAGTGCTGAACGCGCGGGGCGCGCGGGCCGCGCCGCCTCACTCGTGCGCTTCGCGGACCATGCGCGCCGAGCGCTTGAGCCGATACTCGCCGGGCCGGGACTGGTACACGTCCTCGCGCCAGCTCGCCGCCACTTCGTAGACTCGCCACGGCCGCCCGGCCGGAATCGCGCCCCTGGCCCGCAGTTCGGTCAATGCCGCGCGGGCCTCGGGCACGGAGCAGAACACGCGCCCGCCCGCGTAGCTCCCGTCGGGTTCGAGCGCGGCGCGCGGCGCGCCGGGCGGCACCGCCATCGCCGGCATCGGGCCGGGCTTCATGACCGTGCGTCCGCCGGCAATCGCGGCCGAGACTCCGGAATCACCCAGCGCGTAGATCGGCGTGCAGTCGCGCGGCGTCGCGCCGGCGCAGGCGGCGAGAACGAGCGGCGCGAGCGCGGCGAGCAGGCGGAGTCCGTTCATGGCCCGCGATCGTACGACACTTGGCGCTCGCCGTGCAGCTCCGCCTCGAGCTGCTCGCGGAGCTTGAACCGCTGCACTTTGCCGGTGGCGGTGCGCGGGAGCTCCGTCACCTCGCGAACCCACTTCGGCTGGCGGTGCCGCGGCAGACCGTCGAGGCGCGTGGCCGCGACGTGCGTCGCCTCCGCGCCGACGACGAACATCGCGAGGCGGTCGAACCCGTCGCGGTCCGGCACGACCACGCACGCCGCCTCGCGGACGCGCGGGTCGGCGAGCACCGCCTCTTCGATCTCCCGCGGGTTGACCCACTGGCCCGCGACCTTGAGAAGATCGTCGGCCCGGCCCTGGTGGGTCCAGGTGCCCTCCGCGTCGTGCGTGAACACGTCGCCGGTGCAGAACCAGCCGTCGCGGAACGCGCGCGCGGTCGCCGCCGGGTTCCGGTAGCGAAGCGCGAGCGACGGGTGCTTCACCCACAGCACTCCGGGCTGCCCTCGCGCGACCGGGCCGCCGTCCGAGCCGACGAGCTTCGCTTCGACGCCGCCGAGCGGCACGCCGCAGGCGTCGGCGCGGCAGCGGCCGGGGATGTTCGCCATCGCCGGGGTGAAGGTCTCCGACATCCCGTACACGACGAGGAGCTCGGTGCCGACCGCTTCCTGCCACTGCGCGGCGACGGCGTCCGGAAAGCGCTCGCCGCCGGTGAGGTTGACCCGGACCGCCGCGAGCGGCGCGAGCGCGTCCTTCGGCAGCGCGAGCAGCCGGCGGAAGAAGGTCGGCACGGTGAGGAAGATCGTCGGGCGATGCTGCCGCGCCTGCGCGAGGATCGCCTCGGGTTCCGGCCAGCCCTCGTTCAGGATGGTCGTGGCGCCGCACGCGAGCGCTCCCAGGAACGCGTGGTCGAGCGCGAACGCGAAAAAGAGCTTCGAGGTCGCGAGCACGACCATGGGGTCGTCGGCCTTCAGCACCTCGCGGTACAGCTTGCCGGCGTGGGCGGCGTTGGCGTGGCTGTGCAGGATCCCCTTCGGCTTGCCGGTCGTGCCCGACGAGTACATCCAGAACGCCGGCTCGTCGGCACGGGTTTCTGCGGTCGGGAAATCGGGCGCCGACCGCGCGACGGCGGCCTCCAGCGTATCGCCCGCGCCGCGCGCCGGAACCAGCCGCGCGGCGGTGCCCGCGCACGCCGCGCGCGCGGCCTCCAGGAAGTCGGGATCGGCGATGACGAGCCGGGCGTCGCTGTCGGCGACGACGAACGCGAGGTCCGCGGCGGCGAGCCGCGGGTTCAGCGCGAGCGCCACGGCGCCCGCTTTGAGCGCGCCCAGGAACGCCGCGCAGAAGCGGGGCGAGTCGTTCATGAGGAAGCCGACGCGCTCGCCCCGCTCGAGCCCGAGGGCGGCGAGCGCGTGCGCCGCTTTCGAGACCTCCGCGTCGAGCGCGGCGTAGCTGAGCGCGCCCCCGGCGTGAATGATCGCGGGCCGATCGCGCAAGCGCGGTTCGCGCGCTTTCGCGAGGATCACGTCCGCCGCGTTGAGCTGCGCGGCCACGGCCGCCTGGCTCGCTAGCGCGGAGCGGTGATCCTGACGCGCAGCTCGCCCAGGCCGTCGACGCTCGCCACGAGCGCGTCGCCGACCTTGGCCTTGCCGACGCCCGC
>JBOIFD010000269.1:0-3154 GCA_050741515.1 Burkholderiales bacterium | reverse complement strand
TTGCTGGGGTGGGTCCACGACGCGGCGCGCTGAAGACACGCCCCGGCGCCGGCCGGGAGGCGCGCGCAACGGCGGCGCGAGCGGCTAGCGCAGCCGGAGCTGATCGTAGGTGTTCAGGACGCGCGGGACGTAAGCGAGCGTCTCGGCGTAGGGCGGGATGCGGTGGCCGTGACGCACGACGGAGTTCTCGCCGGCGTTGTAGCCCGCCAGCGCGAGCCGGACGTCGCCGTCGAACATCTGCAGCAGGTCGGCGAGGTACTGCGCGCCGGCCTTGATGTTCTTCTCCGGCTGCCGGATCTCTTTCTTCATCACGCCGTAGCGGCGCGCGGTGTCCGGCAGGAGCTGCATGAGCCCTTGCGCACCCTTCGGGCTCACCGCGTTCGGGTTGTAGTTCGACTCCGCGACGATCACGGCATGGATCAGCGCCGGGTCGAGATTGGTCTGCTTCGCCGCCTCGACGACGTGCTCCTGGAAGGGTTTCCTGGCGAGCCGCGGGTTCGCGAGCACCTCCGGCTCGATCTTCCGGCCCCACGCCGCGCGCAGGCGATAGTCGCCGGGGTTGCGCAGGTTCCGGGCCTCGGACGCGTCCTTCAGCTTGTGCTCGGTCGGCTCGCGGTGGTAGAGCCGGTAGCGCGGATCGTTGGGGACGTTGGAAAACCGCACGCTGCCGTTCTTCTCGACCAGCACGTAGATGTCGGCGCGCGCGGCGGCGCTCGCGACCCCGAGCGCCAGCGCCGCGATCACCGTGCCGATCCTGCCGAAGCGCTGTCGGAACCTCGTCATTGCCCCACCGGAAATCCGTGAAAAAATCATCCCCGGTCAGGGGGTTACCCCGACCCCGGGACAGACTGAGCAACAACGGGACCAGGCGCGCGGTCCGCGCGCCCGAACGCGGAACTACGCCACGTACATCGGTCGCCGGTCGCGCAACCGCAGCCAGCCGCGCGCGATGCGGTAGACGAGCCAGACCGTGAGCGCGGCCAGGATCGGCACGCCGACGACCGCACCGACGATGGTGAAGATGAGCACCCAGCCGATGACGAACCACAGCAGGGCGAACCAGAACGTCCGGATCTGCCAGCGGTAGTGCGAATCGACCCAGGTGCCGCGCGCGTCGCCGCGCTTCACGTAGTTCAGGATCACGGCGATGATCGACGGCACGCTGCCGACGAAGCTGCCGACCACCGTCGCCGCGCCCGCGACGCCGACGACGATCGCGAGCGTGTGCAGCGCGTAGACGACGTTCGCGACGGTGAGCACCGAGGGCAGCGGCTCGGTCGCGCCTTGCTGGTTCATCGTGGCCATTCGCAGGGCTCCTTGCTATACCAAGCGCACCTGAAGTGCGGGCGGAACGCGGGAATTCAACCGGCGAATCCCGGCCTCAGCCCGCCAGGCCCGCCTCGCGCCGGTGCCACGTCCACGCCGTCTCGATGATCGTCTCGAGCGCCTCGAAGCGCGGCTGCCACCCGAGCTCGCGGCGCGCCTTCTCGGGGCTCGCCACGAGCACCGCGGGATCGCCGGGCCGGCGCGGCGCGTCGGTCGAGGGAATCGGGTGGCCGGTGATGTTCCGGGCCAGCTCGATCACCTCGCGCACCGTGTAGCCGCGGCTCGAGCCGAGGTTGTAGACCCCACCGGGTTTCCCGGCGAGCAGGCGCTCGAGCGCGAGGAGGTGCGCCTGCGCGAGGTCGCACACGTGGACGTAGTCGCGCACGCACGTGCCGTCGCGCGTCGGATAGTCGGCGCCGAGGATCGAGATGCGGTCCCGTTTGCCGGCCGCGACCTGGAGGACGAGCGGGATGAGGTGGGTTTCCGGATCGTGCCGCTCCCCGAGCGGGCGCTCGGGATGCGCGCCGGCGGCGTTGAAGTAGCGGAGCGACGCGTACGCGAGCCCGTGCGCGCGCGCCGCGTCGGCCAGCATGCGCTCGGCCGTGAGCTTGGTCGTGCCGTACGGATTCGTGGGCCGCGTCGGGTGATCCTCGTCGATCGGCACGCGCTCCGGCTCGCCGTAGACCGCGCAGGTCGAGGAGAAGATGAAGGTCTTCACGCCGTGGGCGAGCATGCGGTCGAGCAGCACGGCGGTCGCGCCGACGTTGTTCCGGTAGTAGTCGAGGGGCCTCGCGACCGACTCGCCGACGAGCGCCCAGGCGGCGAAGTGCATGACCGCGTCGATGCGATGCTCGGTGAAGAGCCGGTCGAGCGACGGCGCGTCCCCACAGCCGCCCTGGACGAACGCGCCGCCCGGGACGAGCTCGCGGTGGCCGCGCGACAGGTCGTCGAGCGTGACGACGCCGTAGCCGGCGTCGAGGAGCGCCGCCAGCATGTGCGAGCCGATGTAGCCGGCGCCGCCGACGATGAGCACCGTGGGCGCGCCCGGGCGGCTCACAGCCCGAGGTCCTTCCACACCGCGTCGATGCGCCGTTTCACGCCGGGGTCCATTGCGATCGGCCGGCCCCAGGTGCGCGCGGTCTCGGCCGGCCACTTGGCGGTCGCGTCGATGCCCAGCTTCGACCCGAGCCCGGCGACCGGGCTCGCGAAGTCGAGGTAGTCGATCGGCGTGCGCTCGACGATGGTCGCGTCGCGCGCGGCGTCGACGCGCGTCGTCAGCGCCCAGATCACTTCCTTCCAGTCGCGGACGTTCACGTCGTCGTCGGTCACGATGATGATCTTCGTGTACATGAACTGGCGCAGGTAGCTCCAGATCCCGAACATCACCCGCTTGGCGTGGCCGGGATACTGCTTCTTCATGCTCACGACCGCGAGCCGGTAGGAGCAGCCCTCGGGCGGCAGGTAGAAGTCGACGATCTCGGGGAACTGCTTCTGCAGGATCGGCACGAACACTTCGTTCAGCGCCACCCCGAGGATCGCCGGCTCGTCCGGCGGCCGCCCGGTATAGGTGCTGTGATAGATGGGTTGCTGCCGGCGGGTGATGCGCTCGACGGTGAACACCGGGAAGGTCTCCTGCTCGTTGTACTACCCGGTGTGGTCGCCGAAGGGACCTTCGCGGGCGGTGTCGTCGGGACGGATGACGCCCTCGAGGACGATCTCGGCCGAGGCCGGCACCTGCAGGTCGGAGCCGAGGCACTTCGTCACCTCGGTGCGCGCGCCGCGCAGGAGCCCGGCGAACTGGTATTCGGAGAGCGTGTCCGGCACCGGC
>JBOIFD010000268.1:0-2869 GCA_050741515.1 Burkholderiales bacterium | reverse complement strand
CCTGGGTTCGCGTCGCATCGTCGGCCGATCTGGACCAGCGGCTGCGCTCCCCCGGCAGGCCGGTGATGCTCGACTTCTACGCCGACTGGTGCGTGTCGTGCAAGGAGATGGAGGCGTTCACCTTTTCCGACCCGAAGGTGCAGGCCGCGCTCGCCGGGATGACGCTGCTCCAGGTCGACGTGACCGCGAACTCGCTCGCGGATCGCGACCTCCTCAAGCGTTTTCGCCTCTTCGGTCCGCCCGGGATCGTCTTCTTCGACGCGTCGGGCCGGGAGATCCCGGGCCTCCGCGTCATCGGCTTCCAGGGCGCCGACCGGTTCCTCGAGACGCTCGCCCTCGCGCAGAAGCTCTAGCCCCGGCTACGCGGCCGCGAGCGCCGCACCGCCGCCGCAGGTCGCCCAGGCGCCTCCGCGCGTCCCCTCGCTCGCCCGCGGCTCCCCGGGCCGTACGAGGTTGCCGAGCATGCTCCCGCCTTCGCGGCCGAAGTTGCCCAGCGCATCGAGCCAGTACCGGCCCAGCCAAGCCTGACCGAGCCGTTCGAGCGCGAGGACGTCCAGGCGGTGCAGCTCGCGTCCGTTCACGAAGACGCCGGTGTGGCCGTTCGATGCGCCCGGGCGGAGCGGTCCGCCCACCGCGAGCCCGGCCCGGCGGAAGCCCAGTGTCGGTCCGCTGTGCGCGCCCCAGGCGCCGGAGACGGGGTCGTACCAGTAGGTGCCGTCGCGCAGCGGCGCGCGTTTCACGCCCGCCAGGCGCTCGAGCTCGGCGACCTCTTCGTCGCGCAAGCGCACGCCGTTGACGACGACGTCGGTCAGTTGCCCGGTCATGGCCTCGTCCCGGCGCTAGAACGTTGCGGGCTGCTGCTGGGCGGCCGTCAGCGGCGCATCCCGATGCCGATCCGGGAAGGAGCCGGTCGGGCCGTTGCCGGACGCCGCGCTCGCCGGCGCGGCGGCGGCGCTTGCCTCCGGCGCAGCGGCGCCGAACACCCCCATCGAAAGCAGCCACGCGATCACGATTCCCGCCACGGCGAACCGGGCCCAGGCCCGGGCGCTCTCCCCGGGCTCGTTGGCGAGCTCGCGCTGCCGCCGGGTTCCGATCACGTGGCTCGCCGGCAAGCCGAGCCGCGGCGCGAGGCGCTGCGCGGTGTCGGTGAAGTCGCTCATGGCGTCAATCCTCGTGGTTCCGGTTCGTCCGGAGGCGAGCGTAGGCGGCCGGCGAGCTCGCCGGCCGCCAGTATTGGCGCGCGCCCGGTGACCAATTCACCGCGAGGAGTCGCCAAGGCGGGTGGGGGAGCGATCGCCCGCGCCGGCCGGCCCGCGCGCGACGTACAATCCGCGTCGCCACCGTCGCCGGGGAGCCCGCGGCCTTGCCGCCCGCCGAAGCCGAGCAGCTGATTGCCGTCCTCGAGTCGCCGAGCCTGCGCGAGCTCGCAGCGCGCGGGCGGATCCAGAGCTTCCGCAAGGACGTCGTGATCATCCAGGAGGGCGACTACGGCGACACGCTGTACGTCATCCTCTCGGGCCGCGTGAAGGTCTTCGCCACCGGCGACAACGACCGCGAGGTCGTGATCGACTCGCACGGCGCCGGCGAGTACGTCGGCGAGATGTCGCTCGACGGCGGCCCGCGGTCGGCCTCGGTGATCACGGTCGAGCCCACGGTGTGCTCGGTCGTGACCCGGGTGACGCTGCGCGACCACATCGCCAAGCATCCGGACTTCGCGTTCGACCTGCTCGCGAAGGTCATCCGCCGGGCGCGCCGGGCGACGATGAACGTCAAGAATCTCGCGCTGCTGGACGTGTACGGCCGCGTCGCCCGGCTCCTGACCGACCTCGCGATCGAGCGCGAGGGGCAGCGGGTCGTCCCCGAGCGGCTGACCCACCAGGACATCGCCGACCGCGTGGGCTCGTCGCGCGAGATGATCAGCCGCCTGTTCAAGGACCTGACGACCGGCGGCTACCTCGAAATCCAGGACCGCCTCATCACCCTCAGGAAGCCGCTGCCGCCGGCCTGGTAGCGGCGTCCCGTGCCCCGCCGACGGCCCGGTGAATACGTCACCGGCGCCCGGGCAATGCTGCCGGCTCGCGCCTGCGTTCCTCCTAAGTTGGATCCCATGGCCGGCCCGGAGCGCACCGCGTAAGGCGCCGCGACGGCGGCGGGCGGTAGCCGGACGGACTAGGCCCTCCGTTGACTACCGCCCGGAGCGCGTCGCGCCTAGAGTGGCCCGCGTGAAGCAGATCGTGTCGGTCCCGTTCCACGCCGTGAGGCCGTCGCGCCGGCCGCGGGGCGAGGTGAATAGGTCACGAGGCGGCCGGGAATCCTGGCCGCCCGCGCGGCCGGGCCACGCCTAAGCTGTCGTCAAGATCAATCGCAGGCTGTCGCTGCTGACGAGGAGGCGAGCATGGAACCGATCCTGGACTTCGTGGCGGAGATCGCCCTGTGGGGCTCGGTCGCCCTGGTCCTCTGGGGTGCGATGCTGACGCTGCAGCAGCTGTCTGCTCCGGAACGCAAGCGCAACCGGCCGCAGGTGGCCGGGCGCGGCGACGCCGCGGCCCCTGGAGGGCGCGCGAGCCTCGCCAACTGATTGCTCCTCTGCCCTCTCCCCGAGGGTCTTCGCCTCTCCGATTGCGGAGAGGCTTTTTTTTGTCCGTTCAGCCGGACTTCACCTCGAGCACGATCTTGCCGAGGTGCGCGCTCGAGTCCATGCGCTCGTGGGCGGCGCGCGCGTCGGCGAGCGGGAAGGTCTGTTGGACGAAGGTGCGCAGCTGACCCGACTCGAACAGCGGCCAGACGTGCTCGCGCAGCGCCCTGGCGATCGCCGCTTTCTGCTCCACCGTGCGCGGCCGGAGCGTCGAGCCGGTGAACGTGAGCCGCT
>JBOIFD010000267.1:0-5241 GCA_050741515.1 Burkholderiales bacterium | reverse complement strand
GAGTTGGCCGTGGAAATGAGCCAACCGACCAGCGTGACTTCCGTCACGACCATGATCCCTTGCCAGAACTTGAGGTACGCAGCCTGTTCCTTCAGACGATCGAGCTCGGACACAACGTCGCGTGGGCTATGGATAGTGCTGCCAGAATACCTCAAAGCCGATGCGCAGAACCCGCTGTCGACGTCACGATCGGAGGGCAGGCGATGGAGAAATGGCCGCCCGAGCTCTTCGGTGCGGAGAGCCTTGCCACCGAGGCGCTCGCCTTCCTGGTCGACTCGGGTGGCCGCAAGCCCGACCTTTCATGGATCCGAGCCGACCGGTTTCCTCGGGAAACGGTTTGGGAAGGAACCCGGGGCCGCTTGGCGTGGGGACGGGCGCGCGCGCAATGAAACCCGCCCCCTTCACCTACCACGACCCGCGCTCGGTCTCCGACCTCGTCGCGCTCCTCGGCAAGCACGAGAACGCGAAGCTCCTCGCCGGTGGCCAGTCGCTCGGGCCGATGCTCAACTTCCGCTACGTCGTGCCGGACCACCTGATCGACCTCAACCGCATCCCGGAGCTCGCCTACATCCGGCCCGGGGCGGGCACGCTCGAGATTGGTGCGATGACCCGCCAGCGCGCGCTCGAGCGCTCCGACGAGGTGAAGCGCGCCTGCCCGGTCCTCGCCGAGGCGCTCGGCTTCGTCGGCCACTTCCAGACCCGCGAGTTGCACGGGCCGCGGACTTGGAGGTAGGCTGACCGCATGGGAAAGCCCGTTATCTCTTGCAGCCCCGACGTCATGGGCGGCACCCCCGTGTTTTCCGGCACCCGGGTACCCGTGCAGACGCTGCTCGACTACCTGGAGGCCGGTGAATCCATCGATGATTTCCTGGAGGGGTTCCCGTCGGTCAGCCGGGACCAGGTCATCGCGTTCCTCGAGCAAGCGAAGGACCGTCTCGTTGCCGACGTCTCGTGAAGGTTCTCCTCGACGAGTGCGTTGACTGCGGCTCTCGCGTGAGATCGCGGGCCACGAGGTCAAGACGGCGCGTCAGATGGGGTGGTCAACGATAAGAAACGGGGAGCCGCTTCTGATGGCGGCGAAGGAGTTCCAGATATTCGTCACGGTCGATCGGAATCTCTCCTTTCAGCAGAATCTTCCGGCGTTCGATATCGCGGTCATCGTGCTTCGTGCGAAGTCGAATCGCCTCGCTGATCTTCAGCCCCTGGTCCCCGAGTTGCTCGCCACGATCCCTACGGCCAAGCGGGGCGTCGCTACCTTCATCGGGGTCTAGCAGTCCCATGCACGATCCCGTCATTCCCGCAGAAGCGGGAATCCAGGAGTCGTTGAGCGCGTGAAACCCGCCCCCTTCACCTACCACGACCCGCGCTCGGTCTCCGACCTCGTCGCCCTCCTCGGCAAGCACGAGAACGCCAAGCTCCTCGCCGGCGGCCAGTCGCTCGGGCCGATGCTCAACTTCCGGTACGTCGTGCCGGACCACCTGATCGACCTCAACCGCATCCCGGAGCTCGCCTACATCCGGCCGGGGGCGGGCACGCTCGAGATCGGCGCGATGACCCGCCAGCGCGCGCTCGAGCGCTCCGCGGAGGTCAAGCGCGCCTGCCCGGTCCTCGCCGAAGCGCTCGGCTTTGTCGGCCACTTCCAGACCCGCAACCGCGGCACGCTCGGCGGCAGCCTCTGCCACCTCGACCCGGCGGCCGAGCTCCCGGGCGTGTGCGCCCTCCACGACGCGACCCTCACCGTGACGGGCCCGAAGGGCGCGCGCCAGGTCGCGATGGCCGACTGGGGGGTCGCCTTCATGACCCCGAACCTCGCCTCGGAGGAAGTGCTCACTAGCATCACATTCCAGCTCTGGAGCGAGCCCCACGGCCACGCTTTCGTCGAGCTGGCCCGCCGGCACGGCGACTTCGCGCTCGCCGGGGTGGGCTGCCTCGTCGCGCTCGACCCTGCCGGCAAGGCGAAGCGCGTCGCGCTCGCCCTGGTCGGCGTCACCCAGGCGCCGGTGCGCCTCGGCGCCGCCGAGAAGCTCCTCGCCGGCACCGACCTCTCCGACGACGCGCTCCGCGCGGCCGCGGCCGAGATCGACAAGCTCGAAGCGCTGGACGACGCGCACGTGAGCGCCGCCTACCGCAAGCGCCTCGCGGGCGTGCTGCTCGGCCGCGCGGTCAAACAGGCCGCCGCGCGCGCCCCCGGTTAATCCGCGCGGCTTGCTGCTCTCGTTGAGGGGTGCTCCGGGGGAGAGGAAGCGGATTGGGGAGTGGGTTTGCTCGTGAGACGCTCGTGAATCGCAGCAATAGGACGACAAAATCCGAGCCAAATATAGCGAATAGGCGACAACCTCGGCCCTTGGTCTTCTTTGTTCAGCGGTTGGGCGACAGAGCGAGACCTCGATCAGCCACCGGGTCGCCCCGGGGAAGGATAGCAATTAAACGACAACGAGGCCTAAAATATAGCGTTTCGGCGACATCTGGATCGGTCTCAGTGAATTCCGCAGCAGCTCCGCGACACAGCGACGAAGTCCTCATTACGCGGGCTACCTCCGGCGCGGAGGCCCGCGCGGTCCAGCGCCGTGCCCGCGCGGGCGAGCTGGTGCGGGTTGCTGAGGGGGTCTACCTCCGCGAGAAGGACCCCAAAGGTCAGGCGGCGGTCGTGCGGCGGAACTGGGCTCGGATCCTGGGGGTGCTCGTCCCGGGCGCAGTGGTCTCTTACCGCAGCGCATTCACCGGCGGCCCCTCGCCCGAGGGCGTGGTGTTTCTCACCCACCCGACAAACTTCAACCGCAGCATCAAGCTTCCGGGCCTCCGCGCCGTCCTCGTGAGAGGTCCCGGCCCGCTGCCGGGCGACATGCCCATCGGCCGCGACAATCTCCACTTCGCCTCGCGCCCACGCCAGTTCCTGGAGAACCTCACGCCGGAGCGTGGCGCGCGTGGCAAGTCCGCCGGCGCGAGAGCCGCCGAGGCGCGACTCATCGCGATTCTCAATGCCTCCGGCGCGGCCGAGCTCAACCAGATTCGCGATGCGGCGCGCGAGCTCTCCGGTCCGCTCGGCCTCGAGCGGGAGTTCACGAAGCTCGATGCGATCGTCGGTGCGCTTCTCGCGACGCACGCGGCAGGCGCGCTCAAGACAAAGGAAGGACGCCTGGTCGCAAAAGGCACGCCCGTCGACGCCGCGCGCCTCACGCGGTTCGAGATCCTCGCCTCACGGCTTCGCGCCGACCCGCTGCCCCGTCGCGCCGCCGTCGCGACGACCGACCCCGCGCGCTCGAACTTCGCGTTCCTCGAGTCGTACTTCTCGAACTACGTCGAAGGGACGGAGTTCGCGATCGAGGAGGCGAGGGACATCGCGTTGCGGGGGCGCATCGTGGAGAAGCGGCCGAAGGACTCGCACGACCTGCTCGGCGTCTTCAAGCTGGCATCGCAATCGCCCTGGCGCGACACGGTACCCCCATTTGGCGCCGACTTTCCGGCTGAGCTCGCGCGCCGCCACGGGCTGATGCTCGGCGAGAGGCCGGAGGCGAGCCCAGGCGAGTTCAAGTTCGAGCCGAACCGCGCGGGCGGCACCTGGTTCGTAGAGCCGGCCCTCGTCCGTGGGACGTTGATCGAGGGCTCGCTCCTCGCCCGCAGCGTGCCGGAAGGACTTGCCCGTGCGGTCTACTACGCGTTCCTCGTCTCCGAGGTCCACCCGTTCGCCGATGGGAACGGACGGTTGTCGCGCCTCGTCATGAACGCCGAGCTCTCGCGCGTCGGCGAAGCGCGGATCATCATCCCGACACTGTTCCACGAGGAGTATGTCGACTGCCAGCGCCAGCTCTCCCGCCAGGACGACCCGACTGGCTTCGTTCGCGCCCTGCCCCTCATGCAGGCGTGGACGGTGGCGTTCGACTACTCCGACGTGGACCGATTGATCGAGGCAGTGAAGCGGACCAACGCGCTCGAGCGTTCGCGGAACCAGTTCAAGCTCACGATGCCGGACGGCGCGCCCCTGGGGGACGTCGCCTTGACGCGATAAGCAGTTGGCTGCTGGACCGCAATCGATGGACAACAGGCGTGAAGGACTTGACTTGAAGAGAATGGCGGCGGCATCGTCGAGCTGATCTCGGAAGCCCCATGATCGCAAACCATCACGAGCTGAAGGTCACGTTGGAGCGCATCGCGCGCTTTCAGGCCCAGGTTGCGCATCTGCGCAATACGGAATCCAACCCCGTGAACTACCACGCTGCCGTCTCAGGCTTTCTGGCGGAGATCGACCGCATGCAGCTCGAAGTTCGTGACTACCTGGGCGTTCATCCTCAGGATTTGCGCGCGATCGCCGGGAGGGCTGCAGATGGCGGGACAGCATAGGCCTCCCCATGCAGTTCGAGTGGGATGCTGCCAAGGCCGCGGAGAACCTCCTGGCCCATGGCGTTTCGTTCGAGGAGGCCTCGACCGTCTTCTTCGATCCGTTGTCGGCGACCGGCGCCGATCCGGATCATTCGGTCGGCGAGGCCCGTTTCATCACCTTCGGCATCTCCTCCTCCGGTCGTCTGCTCGTGGTGGCGCACACCAATCGGGGAGAGGTGATCCGCATCATCAGCGCCCGAGTGGCGACACGAGGTGAAAGAGAGATCTATGAGGAAGAGTAAGCAGACGGCTCCTGGAGAGCTGCGGCCCGAGTACAAGCGTTCGGACTTCGGATCACTGGTTCGCGGGAAGTACGCGGCCCGGCTTCGGGAGAGCTCGAACGTCGTGGTCGTCGACCCGCGCGTCGCCGAGTTCTTCCCCAATCCGGCGTCGGTGAACGAGGCCCTCCTCTCGCTGGCGAAGATCGCGAAGCGTTCGGCCCGCCTTACGCGGCGTTCGACCCGGGCCCGCCGCAAGCGTCGTACCGGGTGAGTAGGCGATGACCGACCGCCGCACGATCACCGTCACCGTCAACGGCGTGCGCCACAGCCCCGAGGTCGAGACCCGCCTCACGCTCGGCGACTTCCTGCGCCGCGACCTCGGCCTCACCGGCACCCATCTCGGCTGCGAGCACGGCGTCTGCGGCGCCTGCACGGTGCACCTCGACGGCGAGGCGGTCCGCTCCTGCATCCTGTTCGCGGTGCAGGCGGACGGCGCCAGAGTCACCACCGTCGAGGGCCTCGCCAAGCCCGACGGCACGCTGCACCCGATCCAGCAGGCGTTCCGCGACCACCACGGCCTGCAGTGCGGCTTCTGCACGCCGGGGATGCTGATGACGCTCGCCGCGTTCCTCGCCGAGAACGC
>JBOIFD010000266.1:0-20009 GCA_050741515.1 Burkholderiales bacterium | reverse complement strand
CGCGACCGCTAGACCCGTTCGAAGATCGCCGCGATCCCCTGCCCGCCGCCGATGCACATCGTCACGAGGCCGTAGCGCTTGCCGGTGCGGTGCAGCTCGTAGATCGCCTTGGTGGTCAGGATGGCGCCGGTGGCGCCGATCGGGTGGCCGAGGGCGACCGCGCCGCCGTTCGGATTGACCTTCGCCGGATCGAGGTCGAGGTCGCGGGTGACCGCCATCGCCTGGACCGCGAACGCCTCGTTCGACTCGACGACGTCCATGTCCGCGGCCTTGAGGCCGGCCTTCTCGAACACCCGCTTCACCGCCGGGATCGGCCCGAGCCCCATGACCTGCGGCTCGACGCCGGCGTGCGCGTACGCGACCAGCCGCGCCATCGGCTTCAGGCCGCGGGTCTTCGCCGCGCCGGCCTCCATCATGACCACGGCGGCGGCCGCGTCGTTGATGCCCGAAGCGTTGCCCGCCGTCACCGTGCCGTCCTTCTTGAAGGCGGGCTTGAGCTTCTGCAGGTCCTCGAGCTTCGCGTCCCGGCGCACGTGCTCGTCGACGGTGAACGCGACCGGGCCTTTCTTCGTCTTCACTTCCACCGCGACGATCTGGCTCGCGAAATGACCCTGCTCCAGGGCGTTCGCCGCGCGGTGGTGGCTCTCGAGCGCGAACCGGTCCTGCGCGTCGCGGGTGATGCCGTACTTCGCGGCGACGTTCTCCGCGGTGATGCCCATGTGCCCGTGGCCGAACGGGTCATGCAGCGCGCCGGCCATCGCGTCCACGACCGCGGCGTCGCCCATGCGCTGCCCCCAGCGCCCGGACGGCAGGAAGTACGCGGCGCGGCTCATCGACTCGGCGCCGCCGCCGATCACGCAGTCGGCGTCGCCGAGCAGGATGTGCTGCGCGGCCGACACGATCGCCTGCAGCCCGCTGCCGCAGAGGCGGTTGACTGTCAGGCAGGGTGTGCCGACCGGCAAACCCGCTTCGATCGCGGCGACGCGCGAGATGTACATGTCGCGCGTTTCGCCGTGGATGACGCTGCCGAGGACGACGTGGCCGACCTCGGCCGGATCGATCTTCGCGCGCGCGACCGCCTCGCGCAGGGCGGTCGCACCGAGCGCCGTCGGCGGAACGTCCTTCAGCGCGCCGCCGTAGTCGCCGATCGCCGTACGGACGCCGGAAAGCACTACGACTTCACGCGCCATGCTGGCCTCCTGTGGGGACGCCGGTCCCCGGGCGGATCGACACCGCGCTCAGCCCTTCGAGGTGGACTTGCCTTCGTCGGGCTCCGGCTCCTGCTTCGGCACCGCCTGGCCCCCGAGACCGCCGAACGGGAAGCCGGAGAGCATCGAGCGGGTCTGGTTCTGGAGCTGGTCCTGCATCTGCTTGAACATCGCCTTGCTCTGTTCCATGTAGGTCGCCATCAGGTGCTGCATGGCCGGGCCCTGGAACGTCAGGAACTGCGACCACAGCTCGGTGGTCTTGCTCGGATCGCCGTAGAGCTGCTTCGACTGCTCCTGGATCGACTTCTGGATCTCGAGGAACGCCTGGACGTTGCGCTCGAGGTAGTTTCCCATGACGCCCTGCATGGCGTTGCCGTAGAAGCGGATGAACTGGGTCAGGACGTCGTGCGAGAACATCGGCGCGCCCGCCGACTCCTCCTCGAGGATGATCTGCAGCAGGATCTGCCGGGTGAGATCCTCGCCGGCCTTGGCGTCGACGACCTGGAACTCCTCGTGCTTGAGCACGAGCTCCTTGACGTCGGCGAGCGTGATGTACGACGACGTCTGCGTGTCGTAGAGCCGCCGGTTCGGGTACTTCTTGATCAGCCGCAGCGATCCTGCCATGGCGTTCCCATCCTATCGTGGATAGCCGGGCCCCTGGAGCCTCGGGCCCCGACCCCCGAGTTGATTAAACCCTCGGCCGGGAGTATTTTGCACTGCAAACTGTCAGACGTCTTGCCTTATTCCGTGGAGGCTCCCGATGCCCGATCCGACCGAGCAATTCGCGGCCTGGAACCAGGCTGCCTACGAAGCCACGATGAGCTACGCCCGGGCGAGCCTGGCGAGCGCCGAGCAGCTCCTGCGGCTCAACCTCGAGACGGCCCGCGCCACCCTTGACCAGGCCACCAAGGCGACGCGCGACCTCATGTCGGTGAGCGATCCGCAGCAGTTCCTGAGCCTGCGCACGAAGCTCGCCCAGGACAACATGCAGCAGGCCGCCACCTACGCGCAGAGCGTGTACGCGATCGTGAGCCAGACTCAAGCGCAGCTCGCGAAGCTGTTCGAGGAGCAGATCTCGCGGGTCTCGAAGGACATGGCGACCGGTGCGGAGACGCTCGGCAAGGGCGCGCCCGGCGGCGAAATGCAGTCCGCCGCGCTCAAATCGACGCTCGCGGCGACCACCGCGATGATGGACAGCCTCAACCAGGCGACGCGGCAGTTCGCCGAGCTGTCCGAGAACACGATGAAGGCCGCCGCGGCGCAGATGGTGAAGGGCGCCGGCAAGAACTGAAGTCCCTGCGGTCGGGGCTACGCCATGTGCTGCCCGCCGTTGATGGCGATGTTCGCGCCGGTCACGAACGCCGCCTCCTCGGAGCAGAGATAGATGATCAGCCCCGCCACCTCGGCCGGCTTGCCGAGCCGTCCGAGCGGGATCTGCGGCAGGATCTTCGAGTCCAGCACGTCTTTCGGGATCGCCATCACCATCTTGGTGCCGATGTAGCCGGGCGAGATGGTGTTCACCGTCACGCCCTTGCGCGCGACCTCCAGCGCGAGCGACTTGGTGAAGCCGTGCATCCCGGCCTTCGCCGCCGCGTAGTTGGTCTGGCCGAACGCGCCCTTCGAGCCGTTCACCGAGCTCACGTTGATGATCCGGCCCCAGCTGCGCTCGACCATGCCGTCGCAGACGGGCTTGGTCATGTTGAAGACGCTGTCGAGGTTCGTCTTCAGCACCGCGTCCCAGTCGGCCTTGGTCATCTTCCGGAAGGTCATGTCGCGGGTGATGCCGGCGTTGTTGACCAGGATGTCGATCGGGCCGACCTCGGCCTGGACCTTCGCGACGCACGCCTGGCACGACTCGAACTCCGAGACGTCCACCGGGTACGCGGCAAACGTGTAGCCCTTGGCCTGGTACTCGATGAGCCAGCCGGCGGCGCTGCTGTTGCCCGGCGAGTGGGTCACCACCACCCGGTAGCCGGCGTCGTGCATCTTGGTGCTGATCGTCTCGCCGAGGCCGCCCATGCCCCCGGTGATCAGCGCGATCCGCTGAGCCATGTGATCCTCCTTCGGTGGGTAGCGCGCTCTTGTTTGATTATGGCACGCGTCGAATATCGCGGGCCTACTCCATGTGCAGCCCGCCGTTGATGGAGATGTTGGCCCCGGTGATGTACCCGGCGTCGTCGGAGGAGAGATAGGCGACCAGCCCCGCGATCTCCTCCGGCCGGGCGAGACGACCCATCGGGATCGAGGTCACGATGCTCTGCAGGACCTCCGCCTTGATCGCCCGCACCATGTCGGTGTCCACGTAGCCCGGCGAGATCGTGTTCACCGTGACGCCCTTCTTGACCGTCTCCTGGGCGAGCGCCTTGGTGAAGCCGTGCATCCCCGCCTTCGCGGCGGAGTAGTTCGTCTGCCCGAACTGTCCCTTGAGCGCGTTGACCGACGAGATGTTGATGATCCGCCCCCAGCCCCGCTCCATCATCCCCTCGATCACCTGGCGGGTCACGTTGAACACCGAGTTGAGATTGGTGTTGATGACCGCGTACCAGTCGTTCGGCGACATGCGGCGGAACACGCCGTCGCGCGTGATCCCGGCGTTGTTGATCAGGACGTCGATCGGCCCGATCGTGGAGCGGATCCGGTACATCATGTCCGCGCACGAGTCGTAGTCCTCGACGTTCCCCTCGGCGGCGTAGACCTGGCGGCCCTCGCCGCGCATGTTCTCGATCCACTCGTCCTTGGTCTCGTAGCCCGGCAGGCAGTTCGCCACCACCTTGGTGCCGTTCACCGCGAGCCGCCTGCAGATCGCCGTGCCGATCCCGCCCATGCCTCCAGTGACGAATGCCACCCTCTCCATTAACGTGTGCCTCCGGCACGAATTCCCCGGGACCGCGGGTGAAGCCCCGCGGTCCCGACCATGGATTTATCGTTCAACCGCGAGCGCCACGCCCATGCCCCCGCCGATGCAGAGGCTGGCGAGGCCGCGCTTGGCGTCGCGCTTGATCATCTCGTGGATCAGCGTCACCAGGATGCGGCATCCCGACGCCCCGATCGGATGCCCGAGCGCGATCGCGCCGCCGTTGACGTTGATCCTCTTCGTGTCCCAGCCCATCTCCTTGTTGACCGCGATCGCCTGCGCCGCGAACGCCTCGTTGATCTCCATGAGATCGGGCGAGTCCTTGGTCCAGCCGGCCTTCGACAGCACCAGCTTCGACGCCGGCACCGGCCCCATCCCCATGATCTTGGGATCGACGCCCGCCGACGAGTAGGCGGCGATGCGGACGAGCGGCTTGAGGCCGAGCGCCTTCGCTCGCTCCGCGCTCATCATGATCACCGCGGCGGCGCCGTCGTTGATGCCCGACGCGTTGCCGGCCGTGACCGTGCCGGCCTTGTCGAACGCCGGCCGCAACTGCGCGAGCTTCTCCGCCGTCGTGCCGTGCTTCGGGTACTCGTCGGCGTCGAACACCACCGCCGGCCCCTTCCGCTGCGCGATCTCGAGCGGGATGATCTCGTCCTTGAACCGGCCGGCCTTCTGGGCGGCCTCGGCCTTCTGCTGGCTCGCCGCGGCAAAGGCGTCCTGCTCCTCGCGCGTCACCCCGTACTTCTTCGCGACGTTCTCGGCGGTGACCCCCATGTGGTACTGGTTGTAGACGTCCCACAGGCCGTCGAGGATCATCGAGTCGATGATCTTCGCGTCGCCCATCCGGTAGCCCTCGCGCGCGCCCTGCAAGAGATGCGGCGCCATGGTCATGCTCTCCTGGCCGCCCGCGATCACGATGTCCGCGTCGCCGCTCTTTATCGCCTGCGCCGCCAGGTGCGTCGCCTTCAGCCCGGACCCGCACACCTTGTTGATGGTCATCGCCGGGATCATGTCGGGCAGCCCGGCCTTGATGAGGGCCTGGCGCGCCGGGTTCTGCCCGGCGCCGCCGGTCAGCACCTGGCCCAGGATCACCTCGGAGACCTGCTCGCCCTTGATCCCGGTCTTGGCGAGGAGGCTGCGGATCACGTGCGCGCCGAGCTCGGCGGCCGGCAGCTTGGAAAGGGCGCCGTTGAAGCTCGCCACGGCGGTGCGGCCTGCGGCCACGATCACGACCTCACTCATCTCGTTCTCCTTCGGCTGAAATCGACGCGGCGGCGGGCGTCATGCCACCCGGAACTTCGCGTATCGCCCCGGCGCGTCTTCGATGGGCTTGTACTTCCCGTTGCCGGGTTCCCCCGGCGCCTTGACCACGTCCCCGGCGTGTCCCGCGAGCCAGCGGTCCCAGTCCGACCACCAGCTGCCGGCGTGCTCGGTCGCGCCCGCGAGCCATTCGGCCGGCGCGCCCGGCAGGGGGCCGTTCACCCAGTAGCTGCGCCGGTTTTTCGCGGCCGGGTTGACGACGCCGGCAATGTGGCCGCTCGCGCCCAGCACGAACCGGAGCTCGCCCTTCAGCAGCTGGGTCGACAGGTACGACGTCTTCCACGGCACGATGTGATCCTCGCGCGTCGCCAGGATGTAGGTCGGAAGGCGGACCTTCCCGAGATCGACCGGGACGCCGGCGGTTGCGACCTTGCCGGGGACCCGCAGGTTGTTTTCGAGATAGGTGTTGCGCAGATACCAGCAGTACCACGGGCCCGGCAGGTTGGTGCTGTCCGAGTTCCAGTAGAGGATGTCGAACGCCTCGGGCGACTTCCCCTTGAGGTAGTTGTTCACCACGTAGGACCAGACGAGATCGTTCGGGCGCAGCGCGTTGAACACCGTCGCCAGGTCCCGACCGGGTTTGATGCCCCCCCGCCCGATCGAGGCTTCGGCCGCCTTGACCGCGGCCGCGTCGACGAACACCGCGATGTCGCCGGTCTCGGAGAAGTCGAGCATCGTCGCGAGGAAGGTCACGCCCTCCACCCAGTCTTCGCCGCGCGCGGCGAGGATCGCAAGCGCCGTGCCGAGCATCGTGCCGCCGACGCAGAAGCCGAGCGCGTTGACCTTCGGTGCCCCGCCGATCTCCCGCGCCACCTCGAGCGCCTTCAGCACGCCGTCGCGCAGATAGTCATCCCAGGTGAGGTGGCCGAGTTCCGCAGTGACGTTCCGCCACGACACCATGAAGACGGTGTTACCCCGTTCGACCGCATACCGGACGAACGAGTTCTCGGGCGAGAGGTCGAGGATGTAGTACTTGTTGATGCACGGCGGCACCACGACCAGCGGCCGCGCCCGCACTTCCGGCGTCGACGGCGCGTACTGGATCAGCTGGATCAGCTCGTTCTCGAACACCACCGCCCCCGGCGTCACCGCGAGGTTGCGGCCGACCCCGAACGAGCCCTCGTCGGTCTGCGAGATCCGGCCCTTCCCGGCGTCGCCGATGAGGTTCCTGATCCCCTGGGCGAGCGTCTCGCCGTGCGACTCGAGCGCGGCCTTGATCGCCTCCGGGTTGGTCGCGGCGTAGTTCGCGGGGCTGAGCATCTCGACGAACTGGCGCGCGAAGAACTGCAGCCGGTGCTTGGTGCGCGCGTCCACCTCGGCGGCCTCGACGAGGCCGTAGATGAGGCGTGCGGCGAGCAGATAGCTCTGCTTGAGGTAGTCGTAGTAGGGGTTGTCGCGCCACTCGGCACCGGCGAATCGCCGGTCGCCCCGCTCGGGCGCAATGACGGGGTCGGCGGCTTCGCCCCGCTGCCGCGCGAGCGTTGTGGTCCAGAGCCGGGTGAACTCGCGCTGGTAATCGGCCTGCAACTCGGCCACCCGCACCGGATTTGCCGGCCACGCGCCGGGCGCCCCGCCGCCGGCGCCTTGCGTCTGGCCCGCCAGCATGCTCAGGAACCCCTGCATCGCGGCCGGCCCGGCCTGAGCAGCCTGCGCGAAGGGGGAGGGATCGGGGACGGACACGGACGTTGCAGCGCAACGGCTCCTGACAAAACCGGTCGAGTATTGCACTGCACAATCCGGGCGTCAAGGCAGGATCCGCCATCCGCCGTGTCCGCGCCGGCCAGCCTTCGACCCTATACGCGGTAGTAGCTCCGATACCACGCGACGAACCGCCGGATGCCCTCCTCGATCGGGGTCGCCGGCGTGAACCCGACCTCGCGCTCGAGGTCGGCGATGTCGGCCGCAGTCGCCACCACGTCCCCAGCCTGCAGCGGCGCGAGCTCGATCGTCGCCTTGCGGCCGAGCGCCTCCTCCAGCACCTGGATATAGCGCATCAGCTCCACCGGTCGGTTGTTGCCGATGTTGTAGATCCGCCAGGGCGCCGGGCTCGTCGCGGGATTCGCCGCCACGGTCGGATCGGGCTGCGGCGGCGGCCGGTCGATCACGCGCACGACGCCTTCGACGACGTCGTCGATGTAGGTGAAGTCGCGCTGCATCTTGCCGTCGTTGAACACCTTGATCGGACGCCCCTCCAGGATCGCGCGCGTGAACAGGAACGCGGACATGTCGGGCCGGCCCCACGGACCGTAGACCGTGAAGAACCGCAACCCGGTGCACGGCAGGCCGAACAGGTGCGCGTAGGCGTGCGCCATCAGCTCGTTCGCCTTCTTCGTCGCCGCGTACATCGAGACCGGGTGGTCGACGTTGTCGCGCTCGGCGAACGGGAGCTCGGCGTTCAGCCCGTAGACCGAGCTCGACGAAGCGAACACCAGGTGGCTCGCCCGCGCGTGCCGGCAGCCCTCGAGGACGTTCGCGAACCCGACCAGGTTCGCGTCCACGTAGCGGTCGGGGCGCTCGACCGAGTAGCGCACCCCGGCCTGCGCGGCCAGGTGGACCACCACGTCGAAGCCGCCGCCGCGGAAGAGCTGCGCGGTCGCCTCGCGGTCGGCGAGGTCGAGGCGCTCGAAGGCGAACCCGGGCCGCCCGGTGAGCCGGGCGAGCCGCGCCTCCTTCAACGCGACCGCGTAGTAGTCGTTGAGATCGTCGACGCCGACCACCTCGTCGCCGCGCGCGAGCAGCCGCTCGCACAGCGCCGCCCCGATGAAGCCGGCTGCGCCGGTGACCAGCCGCTTCATGCGTGAGCCCCGGGCCGGCGGCTAGAATCGGTCTCCGGGTGCTGCGCCGTGCACATCATCGCGATCGCGTGGGTCTATGTCACGTTGCTGATGGCGGCCACCGAGCCGAGCTTCCTCGGCGGCGTGCTGACCTTTCTCCTCTACGGGCTCGGGCCGCTCGCGCTCTTCGTCTGGGTGTTCGGCCGTCGCCGGCGCTCAGTCCCCGGGCGCCAATCGACCGATCAGCCAGACGGTCATCACTCCGAGCCCGATCAGTAGCACCTGCTGCGCCGTGGCGCGGAGCTCGGTGCGCTTGTGCAGGCCGGGAATCAGGTCCGCCACCGCGACGTAGATCATGCTCGCGCCCGCGAGCGCGAGCAGCGTGTTCACCCACCCTGCCAGCGCGTGCAGCGCGAAGTACGCGCCGAGCGCTCCGACCACCATCGCGAGGCTCGACAGCAGGTTGAACGCGAACGCCCGCGCCTTGCTGTACCCCGAATGGAGCAGGATCAGGAAATCGCCGACCTCCTGCGGGATCTCGTGGGCGATCACCGCAGTCGCCGTGACCAGCCCGAGCGCCGTGCTCTCCATGAATGCCGCGGCGATGAGGATGCCGTCCACGAAGTTGTGGAAGCTGTCCCCGACCAGGATCAGCATGCCGCTGCGCCCGTGGTCGTGCCCGTCGCCCTGGGAAGCGGGCGGGGCGAAGTCGTCGGCGTGGTAATGGCGCCAGAGCACGAGCTTCTCCAGCACGAAGAACCCGAGGATCCCCGCGAGCACCGTCGCCGCGACCGCTTCCAGGTCGTCCGCGTTGCCGAATACGTGCGGCAACACGTCGAGAAACGCCGCGCCGAGCAGCGCGCCGATCGCGAAGCTGATGAGCGCGCTCACCCAGTGGGCGCGCGCCGCGAACGACACCGCGGCGGCGACGCAGATGGAGAGGACACCGCCGACGATGCTCGCCGCCGAGATGTAGGCGAGCGTCGCCGTCATTCCATCCAGACCAGGCTCGCGAACCGCCCGGTCGTCCGGTCCCGGCGGTACGAGTAGAACCGCGCGCCTTCGGCGTGGGTGCAGAAGCCGCCCCCGTACACCGACTGCACACCGGCGGCCGCGAGCCGCCGCCGCGCGAGCGCGTAGAGATCGGCGAGATGCTTGCCGCCGCCGAGCGCGGTGAACGCCGGGGCGGCGTCCGTGTCGCCGGCGACGAACGCGTCGTAGACCTCCTGCCCGACCTCGTAGGCGCGCGGACCGATCGCCGGACCGAGCCAGGCGACGATCTGCGCGGCCGCCACGGCCATGCGCGCGACGGTCGCCTCGATGACGCCCGCCGCGAGACCGCGCCAGCCGGCGTGCGCGATGCCGACGGCTTCGCCCGTGCGGCTCGCGAGCAGCACCGGGAGGCAGTCGGCGGTCAGCACGGCGCACACGCTGTGGCGCGTCCGCGCCACGGCGCCGTCGGCGCGCGGCCGCGCGGGAGCGGACTCCGCCGCGACGACTTCGGCGCCATGCACCTGGTGCAGCCACAGCGGATCGGCTGGCAGCGCGCTCCGCAGCGTCTCGCGGTTGCGCTCGACCGCCGACGGGTCGTCGCCCACGCGCGGGTCCAGATTGAAGGAGGCGTAGGCACCGCGGCTCGCGCCGCCGGCGCGCGTCGTCACCAGCGCTCGAACGGTGGGCGGCGCGGGCCAATCCGGCACGATCCAGTCCGCGGCCGGCGGCGTCATCCCCGTAGCCGCTCGAGAGCCGCGCGCAGATCCTCCGGCACCGGCGACCGCCACTCGCAGTCGCGCCCGCTCGCGGGGTGCACCAGCCCGAGGCGCGCGGCATGCAGCGCCTGGCGCGGAAAGTCGGCCAGCGGGCCGGCGCCCCGCGCGCGCCTCCCGTACGTGCGATCGCCGACCAGGGGATGGCCGATGGCGTGCATGTGGACGCGAATCTGGTGCGTGCGGCCGGTCTCGAGGGTCACGGCGAGCAGCGTCGCGCCGGCAAAGCGCTCGAGCACGCGATACCGGGTTCGGGCCGGTTTCCCGCGCGCGGTGACGGCCATCCGGGTCCGGGCGATCCGGTGGCGACCGATGGGCGCGTCGACGTGGCCGGCGGCAGTCAGCGCACCATGCACGAGGGCAAGGTACTCGCGCTTCACCGTTCGCGCGGCGAGCTGGCGCACCAGGCTCGTCTGCGCCTCCGGGGTCTTCGCGACCACCAGCAGCCCCGCGGTGTCCTTGTCGAGGCGGTGCACGATCCCGGCGCGCGGCAGGTGCGCGAGCTGCGGCGCGTGATGGACGAGCGCGTTCGCGAGCGTCCCTTCGCGGTTCCCGTGGCCGGGGTGGACGACGAGGCCCGCCGGCTTGTCGACGACGAGGAGCGCGGCGTCTTCGTGCACGATCGCGAGCGCGATCGGTTGCGGACGGTAGGCGGCGTCGGCAGCGGAACGCTCGCGCGCGAGCACCACCCGCTCCCCGCCCCACACCTTCCGCTTCACGTCGGCGCGCGCCGCGTCGACGGTCACGCGTCCGTCGCGCACCCAGGTCTGGAGGCGCGTGCGGGAATGCTCCGGGAACAGGCGCGCCAGCGCCTGGTCGAGCCGCAGGCCGGCGAGCGCCGGCGGGATGAGACGCTCGATGTCCGAGCTATAATCGCGGGGTTGCGTTTCGTCGCGAGCGGTCATGACACGCATGCTGCGTAGTGTAGCGGTTGTGCTCGTCCTCG
Organism: Burkholderiales bacterium; assembly: GCA_050741515.1. Lineage (GTDB taxonomy): Bacteria > Pseudomonadota > Gammaproteobacteria > Burkholderiales > SG8-39 > DATEDA01. The sequence continues at coordinate 9,138 of JBOIFD010000266.1, read as the reverse complement.
GGCTCACCGGGTGCGCCTGGTGGGACCGGATCACCGCCGAGCAGGACGAGACCGCCGGCTGGTCCGCGCAGCGCCTCTACAGCGAGGCGAAGGACGCGATGGACAGCGGCAACTGGACCACCGCCGTCAAGTACTTCGAGAAGCTCGAGGCGCGCTATCCGTTCGGCCGCTACGCGCAGCAGGCGCAGCTCGACAGCGCCTACGCCTTCTACCGCGAAGGCGAGCCGGCCTCCGCGATCGCCGCGTGCGATCGGTTCATCAAGCTCCACCCGAACCATCCGAACGTCGACTACGCGTACTACCTCAAGGGCGTCGTCAACTTCTACGAGGACCAGAGCTTCCTCGCCCAGTGGTCGAAGCAGGATCCTGCCGAGCGCGATCCGCGCTCCGCCCGCGACTCGTTCAGCGCCTTCAAGGAGCTGGTGACGCGCTTCCCCGCCAGCAAGTACGCGCCGGACGCGACGGCGCGGATGAAATACCTCGTCAACGGCCTGGCCTCGCACGAGGTTCACGTCGCGGAGTGGTACCTCAAGCGCGGCGCCTACGTTGCCGCCGTGAACCGCGCCTCGTACACGCTGAAGACCTACCCGGACGCCCCGGCGACCGAGGCGGCCCTCGCCGTGCTCGTGCGCGCCTACGATCGGCTCGGGATGATGGACCTGCGCGACGACGCGCTCCGGGTCTTCAAGACCAACTTCCCCAAGAGCCCCCAGCTCGGCGAGCTGGAGAAGCGGTAGCGAGCCGGGCGCCCGCCTCGCCTCGGCGGGGGGCGCTCGCTCAGATCCGGATGCCCTCGTCGCGAATGTAGTCGCGGATCACGGCGTCGATGTCCGGGTCGGCGGCGAAGCCCATCGCCAGCGCGCGCGGGGTGCGGAACCTGACCGGCCAGCCCTCGACGATCGTCTGGATGCGCGCCTCCGGCTTGTACTGAACACGCGACGCGACGGCATCGCCGGCGATCCGGCGGAGCGCCTCGACCCCCTCCTTCACCGTCGCGGTGATTCCCGGCAGGTTGACGACCCGGTCGACGCCCCACGCCGACGATGGAAGCTCGTGCGCATGGACGAACGCCTCGACCACCTTGCGCGGCGAGAGCAGCCAGATCCCGGTCGTCTCGGCGACCGGGCATTCCGAGACCGCGCCGTTCAGCGGCTCGCGGAAGATGCTGCTCGCAAACGAGGACGCGGCGAGGTTCGGCTTGCCGGGCCGCACCACGATCGTCGGCAGCCGCAGGCTCCGGCCGTCGAGGAACCCCTTCCGCGTGAAGTCGGTGACGAGATACTCCCCGATCACCTTTTGCGCGCCATACGAAGTCTGCGGGTTCGCGATCGTCGCGTCGTCGAGCACCTCGGGGAGGCTCCCGCCGAACGCCGCCACCGAGCTCGCGAACACCACCCGCGGCGGCCGCCGCAGCTTGCGGCACTGCTCGAGCACGAGCCGCATGCCGTCGAGATTGACGCGGTAGCCGAGATCGAAGTCGGCTTCGGCGCCGCCGCTCACCACCGCGGCGAGGTGGAACACCGCGGCGGTGTCCGCATCGAGCGCCTTCTCGACCGTCGCCGGATCGGCGACGTCGCCCGCCACGCAGGCGAGCCGCGGATCCGGATTCGGCGGGAAGGCCGCGTCGAAGAGCTTGATCTGGCTGATTGCGATCGGCTTGCCGTCGGGCCCGGCCAGCGTCCCGCGCTCGGCGAGCCTGCGGGCGAGCCGGTAGCCGATGAAGCCGCCGCCGCCCGTGATGAACACTTTCATGCCGCCTCCTTCTCCGCAAGCGCGCGATTCTAGCCGGTGTTGACGGGCGGATCGCCGGGTCCTAGAGTCGACGCGCCATGAGCCTCTACGACGAACCCAAGATCGACTGCCACAACCACGTCTTCGACCCGGCGCGGTTCCCGTACGCCGACGACGCGGCCTACAAGCCACCGCCGCACGAGGTCGGCACCGCGGCGCATTTCCTCCGCGTGCTGGACGCGTACGGCGTCCGCAGTGCTCTCGTGGTCGGACCGACCTCCGGGTACGGTCCGGACAACCGCTGCCTCCTCGACGGCATCGCCGCGAGCGGCGGCCGCTTCAAGGGGATCGCGGTCGTGAACGTCGATGCGTCGCGCGCCGACCTCGAGCGCCTGAAGGCCGCCGGGGTGGTCGGCGTTCGCCTCGACGCCATCGCGCACGGCGTGGCGCACTTCGCCGGCGCGGCGGCGCTCCTCGAGACCCTCGCCACGCTCGGCCTGTTCGCGCAGATGCAGGTCGAGCGCGACCAGCTCGCCGAGCTCGCACCGCTCCTCGAGCGCTCCGGCGTGCGCCTGCTGATCGATCACTGCGGGCGTCCCGCCCCGGAGGCCGGCCTGGGACAGCCGGGGTTCAAGGCCCTGCTCGGCCTCGCCCGCACCGGACGCGCGACCGTCAAGCTCTCGGGCCCGTTCCGCTTCTCGCGCGGCGGCGCGCCGTACGCGGACACGCTGCCGTACGTCCGCGCGATCATCGACGCTTACACGCCCGACGCCTGCGTCTGGGGCTCGGACTGGCCGTTCCTGCGGATGTCCGAGCGCATCGACTACGGGCCGGTGCTCAAGTTCGTGGAGACGTGGCTCCCCGACGCCGGCGCGCGCCGGAAGGTGCTCTGGGACACCCCGCGGCGGTTGTTCGGGTTCGACCGTTGACCTAGCGGTCCCGCTTCCGCCGGCGCAGCCACGCGCCGAGATCGGCGCGGCGCAAGGCGATCTCCGGGAGCACCAGGGCCGCTGCCAGCACCACCAGCCAGGGCCAGATCTCGCGGGCGACGCGGAACGGCCGCCGCGCCTCGAGGAACACGTCGCGGGGGTCGGACAGCTCCGCGCCGCCGGTCGCTTCGGCGAGCTCCTTCAGCAGGTTCTCGTCCGGCCCCAGCTCGCGCAGCTCCTCCGCGTAGGGCACCACGAGGCCCGTGAGCTGCGAGCCGAGCACGCGATCGCCTTTGCGCTGGGTCATGCCCACGAGGTAGACGCCCTCCTGCGTCGCGGGGAACCGGCCGAGATAGCGGCCCGGGCCGACCTGCTCCAGGTCGATCACGGTGCGGCTGCGGTCCGGCGCCACGACGCCGATCTCGGTCTCGAGGAAGTTGATGAAGGCCCCGTTCGCGTCCACCGCATCGACGAGCACCTCGCCGTGCCCGTCGCGCCGCACGACGCTCACCGCCGTGTCGCCGGTCGCGGCGCTGCGCAGCGTCCAGCGCACGAGCTGCGACCAGAACTTGTTGAACTCCGGCCACTGCAGCCAGGCGCCCGCCCAGCGCGCGTTCGCGTCGGAAGTGAACGCCGCCGTGCGCCCGAGCCCGTAGCGCCAGGTGGCGAGGACCGGATCGTCGCGATGGCTGGTCAGCAGCTCCGCGGCGCTGGCCTTCGCCGACGTGGCGACGTAGCCGCCGAGCGTCGGCACGCGCTTCCAGTCGATGTCCTGCGTGGCCTCGTGTCCCGGGTCGATCAGGCGCGGCCGGAAGACCTGCTCCACCATCGTCGCGTCGGAGGCGAGCTGGGTCTCGAGCGCGAAGATCCGCGCGATGACCTGCGTATCCTCGGTGTAGTAGTAGCGTCCGCGGCCCCAGCGGGCGATGTTCGCCATCAACGCCTGGTCGGAGCTCCTGCCGAGCGCCACGGTGGAGATCGTGATGTGATCGAGCGCCATGCGCGACACCAGGTCCTGGAAGTCCTGCCGGAACATCTGCCCGTCCGACAGGAAGATCACGTGCTTGAGCGTCGCCGGCCGCGGCAGGAGCACCCGGTGGGCCTCGGCCAGGGCCGGGAAGCCGTTCGTCCCGCCGCCCGCCGTGAGCGAGGCGATCGCGCTGTAGATCTGCGCCTTGTTCCGGGCCGGGCCGAGCGGCACGGTCCAGTGGGCTTCGGTGTCCCAGCTCTGCACCCCGACCTCGGTGCGCGCGTCGAGCAGGTCGACGACCAGGTGCGCCGCCTCCTTGGCGAGATCGAGCGGCGTGATCTTGCCCGACGTGGCCATCGACATCGAGCCGGACCGGTCGATCGAGAGCACGATGGAGAGGTTCGGGATGTCGACCTTCTGTCGCACCTCCATCGTGACCGGCAGCGCCTCCTCGATCGGCGTCCGGTAGTAGCCTCCCAGGCCGAAGCTCTCCTCGCCGCCCACCATGATGAGGCCGCCGCCGCGGTCACGGACGTAGTCGCGGATCCGCGCCATCTGGCTGCGGTTGAGCCGCACCGCGGAGACGTCCGACAGGATCACCCCGTCGTAGCGCTCGAGCGCCGCCATGTCCCTGGGAATCCCGCCCGGATCGACCACCGTGACCTCGATGCGCTGCGAGCGGAGCGCCGCGGCGAGCGGCTGCGCGTGCCGGCGGTCCCGGTCCGCGATCAGCACCCGCGGACGTCCGCGAACCAGGACCGTACCCACCGCGCGATTGTTCTCCTCGATGGTGTCGCCCGGCACCTCGATCGCCGCCTGGTACACGTGCACGCCGTCCAGCTCGAGCGCCTGCCGGTAGCTGAGCACGTTCTTGCCCGGGGTCAGGTGAACGCGCTGCGAGCCGACGAACTCGCCGTTGCGGAACAGCGACACGCGAGCGTCGGTTTCCTTGTGGCTCCACGCGACCAGCCGGGCGTAGAACGGCTCGCCGAACTTCACTTCCTGCGGCAGGACGAGCTCCTGGGCGACCACCTCCTGCTCGAAGCCGAGCGGCGCGAGCACGTAGCGCAGATCGGCCCCCGCGCGCTTCGCGGCCCGCGCGGCGGCCAGCGCGTCGCCGGCGTTCTGGCGCCCGTCGCTCAGCAGGACGATCCGGTTGGCCTGGTCGGGCGGCAGCAGCGCCGCCGCGAGCTGAATCGCCTGAAAGATGTTCGTGCCGCGGCCGTCGACCTTCACCCCGGCGAGCTCGACGCCGGAGTGCGCGGCCGGCGGCTGCGCCACGGCGGCGTCGGCGCCGAAGACGACGACCCCGTGCCGGTCGTCCGGGTGCCGGGCGGCCACCGCCTGCGCGACGAACCGGAGCGCGCGCGCACGGGCGGTCTGGCTCAGGCTGTCGGAGGCGTCGAGCAGGAACACGACGTTCATGCGGTCGGCGAGCTGCGGAACGGTCGGCCTGAGAAGCGCGGCCGCGAGCGCCGCGAGCGTCGCACCCCGCAGCGCGAGCGCCCAGCGCCCGCCGGCGCTTTCGGGAAGGCGCAGGCGGCCCGCGCTCTCGCGCCGCCAGTACAGCAGCCCCTCGAGAGCGAAGAGGCAAGCGGCCAGCGCGACGAGGTACGGCCACAGCTCGCGCGCGACGGGGACGAGCGTGGCGGCGGCCGCCGCCGGCGTCGCAGGCAGCGGCCGCGGCGCCAGATTCGACTCGTCCGCGTCCATCAGATTCACCGCGACGCGCGTCGACCCGCGCGCCGTGACGACGGTGTAGAGACCCGCCTCGTCGGGGTCGCTGTAGCTTGCCGCGCCGCGCACGATGCGCGCATCGGCAGTGCGCCCGCCCGGCGTGACGAAGCGCGCCGTCTCCACGCCGTGGGCGACCGGGACCACCAGGGGCGCGCCCGCGGCGAACTCCAGGCTCGCGTGGCCGCTCGGGTGCAGCCAGCGGATCGCGTTCGACATGATGAGCGGAAACGCCACGCGCAGCGGCAGGTCGGCTTCGAACAGATCGAACCCCAGCAGCAGCGCGCGCCGGTCGGGCTCCTCGAGGGCATAGATGAGCGGCCCGCCGAGCGTCTCGACGAGCGCTCGGCCGGGCGCGAGCGGCCGCAGGCGCATCGCCTGCGCGACGGCCACCTTCGAGAACTCGACGTGGCGCATGACCGCATGCGCGCGGTCCCAGTCCACGACCGTCGGGTGCTCGACCTTGCCCAGGAGCTCGATCGGCACGTCCGGGGGGACGACGTTCACGAAGATGTATCGCCCCGGCCCGACCTTGGGCGGGGTTACCGAATCGAGCACCACGACATCGGCGTCGCCCATGCCGCCCGGGTAGCGCTCGGGCGTCACCAGCTGGAGGGCGACTTCCGGGTCGGTGCGCAGCACGTTCTCGAGGAACCGGTTGCCGTGGCTCACCAGGGTGACCGCGACGTTCCGCGGCGGGGGCAGCACCGCATGGGCGACGTTGTCGGCGCGCAGGTCGTCGTCGATGCCGAGCTCGGCGGTGACGTGCGCCGCCTCGAAATGCCGGAACGGCAGGATGAGCGAGCGGTGCACGTCCGGCGCGAGCGTGATCGCACGCTCGACGATCGCCCGCTCGCCGACCTTCAGCGTGAAGCTGAAGCGCTGCGCCGCGCCGGAGAAATTGGCGAGCGAGACGAACGCTTCGTAGTTGCCGGCGCCCCGGTAGGTCTTCCGCACCGCGAGCCTGGTGATGCCCACGTTGTGGCTGCGCCGACCGACGCCGATCCAGCGGATGCGCGGGTCGTCCGCTTCGGGGACCGCGGCGAAGGCGCCATCGGTGAACACGTGGATCTCCGCCCCGGGACCGGTGCCGATCAATCCGCGGGCGGTGCGGATCGCCTCCGCGAGGCGGTTCGGCAGGTCGCGCGCCGCGGCGGCGTGGATCGCAGCGAGGGCGCGGCCGTGATCGGCGCCGAGCGCGGCCGCCACCTTCGGCTGGGTCCCGGCCTCGATCACCATCACCGCGGTGCCCTCGCGCAGCCCGCGCACCAGCGCGGCCGCCTCGGCGCGCGCCGCCTCGAAGCGCGACGGCGCCACGTCGGTGGCCTGCATCGACGCCGAGGTGTCGAGCACGATCGCGACCTTGCGCTCGCCTTCGCCGAGCAGCGTCACGACCGGGCGCGCGAGCGCGAGCGACGCAGCGAGCAGCGCGAGCAGCTGCAGGACGAGGAGCGGGTCGCGCTGGAAGCGCTGGAAGAGCGCCGGCGCCTTGGGCTCCTGCGCGAGCGCTTGCCACAGGAGCAGGCTGGAGACGCGCTGCTCGCGGCGGCGCAGCCGGATGAAGTACAGCAGCACCAGCGGCACCGCCAGGCCGAAGAGCGACAGGGCGAGCGGGACGAGGAAGCTCATCCGACCGCGCTCATGCGAGCAGCCGTCCGCGCAGCGCCTCGAGCACGAGCTTCTCGACCGGCACGTCGCTCGCCGCGCGCTGGTACTGGATCGCGTGGTTGCGGCAGAAGGCCTCGGCGCCGTCGAGGAACTGCTGCAGCCGCTCCCGGTACGCCCCCAGGGTCGCGGCGTCGATCGACAGCGGGCGCGCCTCGCCGGTCTCGCGATCGACGAGGCGCAGGTCGCCGGCCAGCTCGGGCTCGATCTCGTCCGGGCTGAGCACGTGGATCACGTGGACCTCGAAGCGCCGCTCGAGCAGGGCTTTGAGCCCCGCCGCGTAGCCGGCGGGATCGAGCAGATCGGAAACGAGCACCACGAGGCCGGAGCCCTGGGCGCGCGCCGCGTAGCTCGCGAGCGCCGCGTTCAGATTGGTGGCGCCGCTGCCTTCGAGCCCGCCGAGGAACTCGAGGAGCGACGTGATGCGGCCGCGTCCCCGCCCCGGCGCCCAGCCTTCGGCGAGCCGCTCGCGCAGGATGCCGACGCCGACGCGCTCGAGGCTCGCCAGGCCGACGAACCCGAGCGCCGCCGCCATCCGCGCCGCCCATTGCAGCTTCGAGGGTGCGCCCCAGTCCATCGACGCCGACGCGTCGACGAGGAGATGCAGGCACAGGTCCTCGTCGTCGACGAAGAGCTTCACGTGCAGGCGGTCGGTCCGGGCGAAGATGTTCCAGTCGACGTAGCGCAGATCGTCGCCGACGCCGTAGGCCCGGTAGTCGCAGAACTCGACGCTGCGGCCCGGTCGCCGGCTGGCGCGGTCGCCCGCGGCCCAGCCGCGCACCGGGCGCCGGCAGATCAGCGACAGCCGCTCGAGCTGCGCCAGGAACTCCGTGGACAGTTCAATCCTTGCCGCCATGCGCGCGCGTCACCGCTCATTGAGCGAGTTGAAGTAGTCCCGGATCTGCTCGTGGTAGTCGCGCGGCACCTGCTCGCGCGCGATCGCGTCTTCCATCAGGCGCCGGTACTGGCCGAAGACGCCGACCGGCGGAAGCTGGCCGCCCGCGCGGGCCGTGCTCCCGGGGACTTGCGTCTCGTACCGGGGCACGCGCCCACGCTGCGCGCCTTGCACACCCGACGTGTAAGGCGTGGAACGCAGGCGCGCCGTCGGCCGGCCTTTGGAATCCGAACCCCGGCCGAGCCCAGGCGCGACGCCCTCCCCCTCCATCCCCGACTCGTCGAACGCGCCTTCCCACCGCTCGCCGTCGTCGCGCGCGGCCTGGTCCGGCTCGCGGCCGCCGCGGAGGCGCCGCGCGTCACGGCCCCGCCCCTCCTGCTCGCGGAGCCTGCCGAGCGCGTTCTCCATCGCTTCGAGCGCCTCGTCGGGCTGGCCGCGCTCATCGTAGCCGTCGAAGACGTCCTCGCCCAACGCCTCGTCGATCTTGCGGCCCAGGTGCTCCATCTCCGTCAGCAGCTCGGCGAGCTTCTTCGGCGAGAGCTGTCGCGCCCGCACGCCCGCGGACAGCCGCTCGTGCTGGCGCAGGAGCGCGCGGTACTTGGAGCTGGCGAAGTCGGACCGGAGATCGGGCAGCTTGTCGGTCTCGCCCAGCACCCGCAGCCGCTCGTCGCCGCGTTTCACGAAGCTCGAGAAATCGGCGCTCGGCTTGGTGAGCGCCTTGTCCTGGAACAGCGCGGGGTTCTCGGCTGCGGTCGCCGGCCCCCGGCGCCCGGTGCCCTCGGCGGGGTCCCGATTCGCCAGCGGATCGCGCCGCAGCGCCTCCTGGCCGGGCGTTCCGCGGTTTCGCAGCATCGCCAGGCTGAGGTCCTGATCGCGCCGCGCCTTCGCTTCGGCGCTGAACCACTCCGGGATCAACGTGTGCGGATCGGGGAGCGGCGGCGCGAGCCCAAGCGCGACGGCCGCGAGGACCGGCAGCGCCAGCACCCGGCCTTCGCGCGGCACCACCCGCGCGACGATCCGGCGCGGCGGCAGGGCCGCGAGGCGCGCGGTCGTGTCCGCCAGCAGGGCATCGACGAGCGACGAGCGCGCGCGCGCGCCCGCGTACTCGAGCGACGTCGCGACGCGATCGTCGAGCCGCAAGGCGCAGTCTGCGAGCCGGGCCGCTTCGAGCGTGCCCACCCGGCGGCACGCGCCCAGCACTGCGCCCGCGAGCG
>JBOIFD010000265.1:0-7396 GCA_050741515.1 Burkholderiales bacterium | reverse complement strand
CAGAGCGCGGGCCACGCCCAGAGCCCCCGGTTCCCCTCCACCCCGGGCAGGCTGCAGACGTAGCGCAGCCACAGGCTCGTCCGGTCGGCCTCGCGGAACCTCCCGACCCGGAAACGAGGCTTGAGCGCGAGTCCGGGACAAACTCCGGGGCAGATCCGGGAAATCGAGAGCGCTCCGAAAGGACCCGGGCCGCAACCGCGGGGGGCTTGCATAGACATCCAGCATTTTTACCGTCAAAATGCTGGTCGTGTTTGAACGCAGGCTCGATCCGCCGGTTCGTTCTTTCCTGCTCCTGGGTCCGCGCGGCACCGGGAAGACCACCTGGCTCCGCGCGCGGCTGCCGAACGCACACTGGTACAACCTGCTGCTCGATCGCGAGCAGCTGCGGCTCATGCGCGATCCGCAGCTCTTCCGGCAGGAGATCGAGGCGCTGCCGCGTCGCAGCTGGGTCGTGATCGACGAGATCCAGAAGCTGCCCTCGTTGATGAACGAAGTCCACGACGCGCTGTCCTCCGCTCCGCAGCGCTGGCGTTTCGCGCTGACGGGATCCTCCGCGCGGCGCCTGCGCCGCAACGACGTCAATCTGCTGGCTGGCCGGGTGGTCATGCGGCGCATGCTGCCGCTGACCGTGAGCGAACTGGGTGAGGGACCGGCGGTGGACGACTTGCTGCGCTTCGGGATGCTGCCCATGGTACGCGCTGCGCGCGGCGCGGCGGCGCGGATCGATCTTCTCGAGGCCTATGCCGAAACCTATTTCGCGCAGGAGATCCGCGCCGAGGCGTTGGTGCGTAGTCTCGAATCCTTCGCGCGATTTCTGGAGGTCGCGGCGCTGGCGAACGCACAAGTGACCAACGTCTCGGCCCTGTCGCGCGACGCGGCCGTGGCGCGTCCGACCATTCAGGGCTATTTCGAGGTCCTCACCGATACCTTGCTGGGTGTCTGGCTGCCGGCATGGCGCCCGCGCGCGAAGGTGAAGGAAGCGCAGCACCCGAAGTTCTACCTGTTCGACCCGGGTGTCGTGCGCGCGCTCACGCGGCGGCTGCGCGAGCCGCTCGACGCGACAGAGCGCGGCACGCTGCTCGAAACGCTCGTCTTGCACGAGCTGCGCGCACAGATCGCCTACGGGGATTGCGGCGGTGAGCTGAGTTACTACCGTACCCCATCGGGCACCGAGGTCGACTTCGTCTGGACGCGCGCACGCCACGCGGTCGGGATCGAAGTCAAGGCGAGCGCGCGCTGGCGTCCCGAGTTCAGCCGCGCCCTTGCGGATCTGGGCGCGGCCGGGGTGATCGGGGCCGCCTGGGGCGTCTATCTCGGCGAACATCCATTGCGCGCCGGTCCGATCCAGGTGCTCCCGCTCCACGCGTTTCTGCGTGAGCTCGCATCCGGGCGTGTGCTGAAGGCGGGGAAGGGAACGCGCATCGCAAAGTAATTTTGCGCGCCGACGGCCGCGCGTCCTGCCGAGGCCGCCGCGGCAGCGTCGATCATTGCGAGCAATCGCCTACGCTGCGCGTCGATGTCCATCTTGAACAGCGCCCCGAGCTCCGGATCCAGCTCGAAGCGGCTCGCGTAGAAGACGCTGGGGCCCGTGCACCGATGGCCGGTCCGCTACTTCGCCTCGCGCTTCGGACGGCCGCGATGCCCCGACCGCGGAGAACGGATAATGCGCCCCGCTCCCGAGCCTCCTCGACCCCGCCCCCGATGCGCGTCAAACCGTCCGCAAGACTGACCCTCCGCGACCGCCTCTCGCGGCTCACCTTCGTCCAGGCCGGACAGCTTCTGGGCCCAACAGGCGCATCCTGGCTCGCCCGGGGCGGTGCGCTGGAGATCGACCTGCCGACCCAGGTGCAATTCACGGACGAACGTCTCCAGGTCACGTTTCCGTCGGTCGCGGGCGCACGCGCGCCGATCGTGGTCGACGTGACGCTCGACGCGGCGCACCGGGATCGGTTGCGCATCGCGTGCAACCGCCCGGGGGACGAGGGCCTGCTCCGCCGCGCCGCGACGCTCTCGCTCGTGCTCGAGGAGAAGACCGCCCTCGGGCTCGCGGCGGCGCCCGATGAGGACGCACCCTGGGAGCGCATGCCGGAAAGCGCGCTGGAAGCGCGGGCGCTCGCCGAGCGGGCGCAGCGCGCGGCCGAGGAGAAGATGAAGGTGACCTCCACCGATTCGGGCGTTCCCTGGACCGACTACACGGTCGCGAGCGCAGTCTCGGGGAAGACCTATCGCGTCGCCGTGCGCGGCCTCGAACGCGGGCAGAGTTACTGTGCCTGCCCGGACTTCCGCAAGAACCTGCTGGGCACCTGCAAGCACGTGCTCAAGGTGCAGGCGTGGATGAAGAAGCGGTTCAGCCGGGGCGAGCTCGCGAGAGCCTGGGTGCCCGGCCGCTTCGCGGTCTTCGCCCGCTACGGCGGCGAGCTGAGGCTGGGCCTCGAGGCGCCGGTGCGAGCCTCGCCCGGCGCGGCACGCATCGCCGCGCCGTGGCGAACGCGCTTCGCGCAGGCGCCGGGCGAGATGCTCGAGCTGGTCGAGACCGTTCGCAAGCTGTCCGGGGCGGGCGAGACGGTGATCGTCTATCCCGACGCGGAGGAGATCATCGATCGGGCCCTGCACCGGCATCGGATGGGCAAGCTCGTGGCGGAGATCCGCAGGGATCCGGCCGGACACCCGCTGCGACGAGCACTCCTCAAGACCGAGCTGCTTCCCTATCAGCTCGACGGCATCGCCTTCGCGGTGGGCGCGGGACGCGCGGTACTCGCCGACGAGATGGGGCTCGGGAAGACCATCCAGGGCGTCGGGGTCGCCGAGCTCCTCGCCCGGCAGGCGGGCATTGCGCGCGTCCTGGTCGTGTGCCCGGCCTCGCTCAAGGCCCAGTGGCGCGCCGAGATGGCGCGCTTCTCCGAGCGCAGCGTGCAGGTGGTGGTCGGGAAGACCGCCGAGCGCGCTACGCAGTACGCAAGCGGCGCCTTCTTCACGGTGTGCAACTACGAGCAGGTGCTGCGCGACTTCCTCGCCATCGAGCGTACGACGTGGGACCTCGTGATCCTGGACGAAGCGCAGCGGATCAAGAACTGGGACGCCAAGACGAGCCGCGTCGTCAAGAGCCTGCGCGCGCCCTTCGCGCTCGCGCTGACCGGCACGCCGATCGAGAACCGGCTCGATGACCTCTACTCGGTGGTCGAGTTCATCGACGATCGCCGCCTCGGCCCGGCGTATCGGTTCGTCCACGGGCACCGCGTGGCGAGCGAGGCGGGCAAGGTGCTCGGGTACCGGAACCTCGACGCGCTGCGCGAACGCCTGCGGCCGTTGCTGCTGCGCCGCACGCGATCGAGCGTGGCGCTCGAGCTGCCGCCGCGGACCACCGAGGTGATGCGCATCACGCCCACCGACGAGCAGCTCGGGCTGCACGCGGCCCAGATGCAGGCCGTCCAGACGATCATCCGGAAGAAGTTCCTCACCGAGATGGATCTGCTGCGCCTGCAGAAAGCGTTGCTGCTGGCGCGGATGTCGGCGAACAGCACCTTCCTCGTCGACAAGCAGCCGCCGGGGTACTCCACCAAGCTCGAGCGCCTCGGCGAGCTGCTTCAAGGGCTGTGCGGCGAACCCAGCCGCAAGCTTCTCGTCTTCAGCGAGTGGACCACCATGCTCGATCTGGTGGAGCCGCTGCTGCGCCGCCTGGGCGCCGACTTCGTGCGGCTGGACGGCGCCGTGCCGCAGAAGCTGCGCCAGCGGCTCGTGAACCGGTTCCAGACCGACGCCGCGTGCCGGGCCTTTCTCAGCACCAACGCGGGCTCGACCGGGCTGAACCTCCAGGCTGCCGACACGGTCATCAACCTCGACCTGCCGTGGAACCCCGCGCGCCTCGAGCAGCGCATCGCCCGTGCGCACCGCATGGGGCAGAAACGGCAGGTCCAGGTGTACCTCCTGATCACCGAGGGCACCATCGAGGAGAACCTGCTCGCCACGCTATCGGCCAAGCACGAGCTGGCGGCCGCCGTGCTCGACCCGGACTCCGATCTGCGCGAAGTGCAGCTCGCATCGGGCGTGGAAGAGTTGAAACGCCGCCTCGAAGTGCTGCTCGGGGCGAAGCCCGCCGCCGCGCCGGATGTCTCCGTCCAGCAGCGTGCCGAGGCCGAAACGGCCTCGCTCGCCGCGCGGCGGGAGCGCGTGGCCGAGGCGGGCGGGGCGCTGCTCGCCGCCGCCTTCTCGTTTCTCGGCGAGCTCGTTCCCGCGAGCGTGGACCCGGCCGAGCTCGCGCCACAGACCGCCGCCGCGGTCAGAGCCCGGTTGCTGGAGTGCGTCGAGACCGGCGCGGACGGGAAAGTCCGCTTCGCGGTCACGCTTCCCGGCGCCGAGTCGCTCGATGCGCTGGCCGCCGCTGTAGCGAGGCTGATGGCCGCGCGGCCCGATTGATCGGCGCGACTGTAGATCACGCGCAAGCACGGAGAACGACGACGTGGTCGCAGATTGCGACCACGTGTCCGGCTCACGTGTCGTATCGCTGATAGGACATTTGATTTGGACGCAATTCGCGCATCGCGCAGGCCGCCCCTTCCGGGCCGAGCTACACGAACGCAACCGACACGCGACCCACTGCTCGGTTGCGAGGCACCGGCTTGACGACGATCCGCACGTCGCATCCCAGCCGATTGAGGAGCGAGAACAGGCGTTCCTGCGAGTAGCCCTCGAAGTCGCCGCCGAGAGGCGCCGACACCTTGGGCTGGCTCAGGCCGAGAACCTTCGCGGCAGCGGTTTGCCTCAACCGCCGCGCGCGGATGATTCGCGCGATCTCGGCGACGATGCGCGCCTTGGCGAGCATCGCCTCCGCGTTCCTGAATCCGAGATCCCGGTAGACGTTCCCGCTCCCGGGCTCGATCTCGATTCCGGGGATCACCCGGTGGCTCCGCTTCCTCGCCATCGTCACCCTTCCCGGTCCATCCGCTCGGCTGCCTCAAGACGCGCCCGGATCAGGTCCACGTCGGGCCGCCGATGCTCCGTCGCATCCTCATCGACCCAGTCCTCCTCCCCGCCCTGCTCGAGCTGCGGGGCGGAAGCCTTCAATACCGCCTCGAGCCGCTCGATGACGTGCGGGGTCGACGTGTCGTGCAGCCTGAACAGGATCACGCTCGCCGACGGCGGCGTGGACAGCGCGACGATCTCGCCGAAGTCGAGATCGAAGGTCAGGACGACGCGCCGCTCGGCGGAAGCCTTGGCGAAGACTTCCCGATCGGGGAGTCGCTGCAGGCCTTGCTCTTGGAGATGGGTTGCGTCATGCGCCTGGGTGCGTAGCCACTCGACGATTCGTCGCGCAGTCCCGGCGTCGGCGAGAAACCGCAAGCGCACGCAGCGCTCGGTTGCGATATCGCCGTTTTCCCGGACGACGAAGCCGTGCAGGCAGCGAAGGTCGAGCATCGGGTAGGTCTCGACGTCGAAGAAGAGCTCGCGCGCGCGCCCGGGGAACGCGAGAAGGGGCGCTCCGCCGGCCGAGTCAGATGAGCGCCTCGAGCCCCTTGCGGTCAAGCAGGTCGAGGAGTTTCAGCGATGGGCCGCTCGGCCGCTTCTCCCCGATCTCCCACTGGCGGACGGTCGACAGGCTCGTGTTCAGGACCGACGCCAGCACCGCCTGGCTGAGCCGGTGGCGGGCTCGCAAGGCACGGATCTTCCTGCTCGAGTAATCCGGGACTGGCGCGAGGCACAGCGCGCCGTATTCGCGCATCCGGCGCTTGTCGATGAAGCCGGCCGAACGCAGATCATGCGCGGTCGCGCGAACCGCGCCCAGGATTCGACTCTTCGGCCGGGTCTTTGCGGTCATGACAGATCTCCGGCAACGCTCCAGGCCCGATCAGGCTCTCCAGCTCTCTCGACGACAGCTTCAACAGGTCGGCGGCGAGGGCCTGCAGCGTTTCCAGCTCCCCGCCGCTGACATTGGCGCGGTCGCTCTTCTCGAAGCCGAAGAGGAAGAACCACCGGTCGGCCTCGTTCGTCGCCACCAGGGTGCGCGCGCCACCGCGCTTGCCTCGGCCAGGCAGCGCCACCCGCTTCTTCACCACGCCGCCTCCGAGGTCCGCGTCAACGAGCCCCTGCTCCAGTGTCAGCCATCACGGTTGTCGAGGCCGCGAAGCCAGGCAGAACCGGCTGCAACTCGCTCCGGGGGCGTGGCGCTCGGAGCGGATGGGCTATGCGAGCGAGGGTACGGGTGACGGTGGCCTACTACGTGAGCCTGCAGGCCAAGCCCTTGAGCGTGGCGCCCGCTTGCGCGAGCCCTCGAGTACCGCGGGTCGGGGACGCTCACTGCACCGGCTGGAGCTCTTCCGCACCAGCGCCGCTCGCGCGACGGCCTAAGGCTTGACAGCGACGACCTTGCCGTCCTTCCAGATGTAGATCGGGGTTCCATGCATCCGGGCGACCTCGCGCGCGCGCTTGGCCGCGCGGCGCAGGGCACGGCCGACGGCGCGGGAGAACTCGTTCGGTTTCGGGGACTGCCTCGTCGATCTCAAGGCCACTGCTCCAGAAGAATCGGCGCGCGGCCGGAATTATCGTACACGGACCAGCGGTCGGCCAGCGGCCGGTAGGTGCGCTCGAAATGCTCCAGGCTCCGGTCGAAGCGCCGCACGACGTCCTCGCGCGGGACGGAATGCCCGCCCTGGCGCACGCGCGCCGCGATCCGCCGCAACGCCAGCCTGACCGACCTGAGCCTCAGGTACACGATCTCGATGCGATAGCCGAGCGATCGCCATCGCTTCAGGCGGGCGACATGGGCGAGACCGCTCAGCGTGCTCTCGAACGCGAAGCTCGCCCGGGCCGCCGCCAGGCGATCGAGCTCCCGCAGGAGCAGCCTGCCCGCGGCGATCACCGCCAGCTCGGGCCGCAACGGCGAGATGCCGCTTGCGACGGCTGCGAGCGGCTGGCCCGGACCAGCCAGCCGTTCAAGCGGGGAGGTCATCCTCGGTGCCGATGATCCAGACCTTGGGCTGTGCCAGCACGCGGGTCACGAACGCGTTGTCCTCCTTTCGCCGCCTGGCCAGCTCCCGGCGGCTGTACACGGTCGGGTTGATCGTCCGGCCGAGCTTCGCGGCGAGCGGCTCGAGCGCGCCGAAGACATCAGCGTAGGTCAGGCTGTCGCTCACGACCATCAAGTCGATATCGCTCGCCGCCGTGTCTCGCCGCTTTGCGACCGAGCCGTACACGAACGCCGCGATCACCCGCGATGCGAGCGGCGCCAGCGCTTCGCGCAGCGGCTCGGCGAGGCCGACGGTCTTCCGCGCGATGCTGGCGAGCTCACTGAAAAGCGGCGACTCGGGGTTCGCCTGATAGTGCTTCTGCGTTCCCAGCCTGCGCACCGTGACCAAGCCGCTCTGCTCCAGTCTCGCGAGCTCGCGCTGGACCGCCCCGGATC
>JBOIFD010000264.1:0-18320 GCA_050741515.1 Burkholderiales bacterium | reverse complement strand
AGGTAGAACGCCCGGTCGGGGTGAGCGTAGAGCGTGGCGAGGATCGCGCGCTTGGTCTTGCCGAAGAGCGCCGCAGCGATCGAGCGGTCGGCGCGTCGTGTACGCATATTGCGTACGATTGTACGCCGATTACGTACACCATCCAAGCCGCGGTCACGCCACCCCGCCCGCTGGGCGGGCACTGCGCGGGGAAAGGCGTCAGCCCAGCGTCGGCATGTTCAGCCCGGGCGCGGGCGTGTCCTGGTGCGGCCAGCGGGTCGTGACGGCCTTGGTGCGGGTGTAGAACTTGACGCCCTCCACGCCGTGCACGTGCAGGTCGCCGAAGAGCGAGCCCTTCCAGCCGCCGAACGAGTAGAACGCGACCGGCACCGGGATCGGCACGTTGATCCCGACCATCCCGACCTGGATCTCGTTCTCGAACCGCCGCGCGGCGCCGCCGCTCTCGGTGAAGATCGCGGTGCCGTTCGCATACGGGTTGGCGTTCACGAGCCTGATCGCCTCCTCGAGCGTGGCGACGCGCAGCACGATCAGCACCGGACCGAAGATCTCGTCCTTGTAGATCGTCATCTCGGGCCGCACGTGATCGAAGAGCGAGGCGCCGAGGAAGAACCCCTCCTCCGCCCCCGCGACCTTCTGCCCGCGTCCGTCGACCACGAGCTTCGCGCCCTCCTTGAGGCCCTGGTCGACGTAGCCCCTCACCTTGTCGCGATGCGCGCGCGTGATGAGCGGTCCCATG
Source organism: Burkholderiales bacterium (assembly GCA_050741515.1). Classification (GTDB taxonomy): domain Bacteria; phylum Pseudomonadota; class Gammaproteobacteria; order Burkholderiales; family SG8-39; genus DATEDA01. The sequence continues at coordinate 17,584 of JBOIFD010000264.1, read as the reverse complement.
TCGACGCCGTCCTTGTCGCCCGGGCCGACCTTGATCGCTTCCGCCTTCCTCTTGAGCAGACCGACCAGCGGGTCGGCGGCCGCGCCCACCGCGACCACCGCCGAGATCGCCATGCAGCGCTCGCCGGCCGAACCGTACCCGGCACCGATGAGCGCGTCGGCCGCGAACTCGAGGTCGGCGTCGGGCAGCACGACGGCGTGGTTCTTCGCGCCGCCGAGCGCCTGCACCCGCTTGCCGTTGCGGGCGCTGGTCTCGTAGATGTACCTCGCGATCGGCGTTGAGCCGACGAACGAGACGGCGTTGATGCCGGGGTGGCCGAGAATCGCGTCCACCGCTTCCTTGTCGCCGTGGACGACGTTCAGGACACCGTCGGGAAGGCCGGCCGCCCTGAAGAGCTCCGCCATGCGCACCGACGCCGAAGGCACCTTTTCGGACGGCTTCAGCACGAACGTGTTGCCGCAGGCGATCGCCACCGGGAACATCCACAGCGGCACCATGACCGGGAAGTTGAACGGCGTGATTCCGGCGCACACGCCGACCGGCTGCCGCAGGGTGTGGGTGTCCACGCCGGTGCCGACGTTCTCGGAGTACTCGCCCTTGAGGAGGTGCGGGATGCCGCAGGCGAACTCCACGACCTCGATCCCGCGCTGCACCGAGCCCATCGCGTCGGGCAGCGTCTTGCCGTGCTCGTCGGTCACGATCCGGGCGAGCTCCTTCTGGTGCTCCTGCAGGAGCGCGAGAAACTTGTGCATCACGCGGGCGCGCCGCAGCGCCGGGACGTCGCGCCAGGCCGGGTACGCCCCCTGCGCCGCCCGGACCGCGGCGTCGATGTCGGCGGCGTTGCAGAACGGGACGCGCTTCGACACCGCACCGACGGCGGGGTTGGTCACCTCGCCGAAGCGGCCGCTCTTGGAGGCCGTCGGCTTGCCGCCGATCCAGAGCGGCACTTCGCTGAACTGCAGGGGCTTTTCGGTGGGCTTGTTCATGGCGACCTCAAGGGCGGGCATTCCGGGGACGCGAGACCGCCAACTTTAGCGCGGTTCGGCGCTACTGGCTCGCGGTGATCCCGCCGTCGACGTACAGCACCTGGCCGGTGACGAAATCCGACGCCGGCGCGGCGAAGAACACCGCGGCGCCGACCACGTCGCGCGGCTCGCCGATCCGGCCGAGCGGGATACGGTCGAGGATCTGACGCCGCGTGGCTTCGTTCTCGACCCAGGTCGACGGTCCCGCACTGCTCCACCACTGCATCCACCGCGCTCCGGATCTCGGGGACCGAGCGGACGTCGAGCGCCTGGCATGCGCCTCGTGCCCGGCGGCGCGGCCTGACCCCTCCTCGTCTGCGCTTGCGCTTCGAACGCCCTGTGCTATTGGTATACATAGGGGCCAGCCCAGGACGTCGGCCCAAGGGAGGAATGCCATGGAGGCTCGGACGGCACGGCGGCTCGCGGGGTTCGTGGCGGGCTTGGCGCTTTCGAGCGCGCAAGCGCAGCCGGCTGACCGGCTCACGATCGATGGCTCGACCGGGGTGATGCCGCTCGTCGCGGCGCTCGCGCGGGACTACGAGCAGCGCCGACCTGGCGCATCCGTGGTGATGGGGGCCGGGCTGGGGACGAAGGCCCGGCTTGCTGCCCTCGCCGAGGGGAAGATCGACATCGCGCTTGCGAGCCACGGACTCGCCGCGGGCGAGCTTGCGCGCCAGGGGCTAGCGGCGCGCGAGATCGCGCGAATCGGGGTGGTCTTCGGGGTTCATGCGAGCGTGCCGATTGCCGGCCTCTCCGAGCGGCAGGTCTGCGACATCTACGCCGGAAGCCTGCGCGACTGGCGGGCCGTCTCGGGGCCGGACCTGGCGATCGCTCCCCTCGCCCGACCGGATTCGGAGGTCGATTCGGAGGTGATCCGCGACAAGATCGGCTGCCTGAAGGACCTCAGGTTCGCCGACACGGTCAAGCTCATGCCGCGCTCCGGCGACATGGCGAAGGCACTCGCCGCCACGCCCGGCGCCATCGGTGTGACGACGATGACCGTGGTCGAGCAGAGCCGCGGGCAAATCCGGGCGCTGCTGTTGAACGCCCGGCCGCCGACGGCGGAGAACGTGAAGACCGGCGCCTACGAGCTGGTGCGAGCGTCCTACCTGGTGACCAAGGCGCCCCCGCCGCCGGCCGTCGCGCGGTTCCTCGATTTCGTCCTCAGCGCGGAAGGCAGCGCCGTGATCGCGGCCAACGGCGCCGTGCCGGTTCGCTAGCCTCTACGCCGCTTCGCGTACAGGTCCCTGAAGGTCCTGCCCTGCGGCGCCGGGAAGTCGCGCCCGACCGTCCAGCCGGCGCCCGCGAGCGGGAGCCTGCGGATCCGGCCCGCCCGCCCGCCGAGCAAGCGCAGCACTCGCGCCGCCCACCGCGTCGCAAAGGCATACAGCTTCGGGCGCTGCGCCACCCACGACCAGATGCGGATCCCCAGCATCTCGCTCTTCGGCCGCAACCCGCGCTCGACCTGCTGCTCGCGCAGCTTCCGCAACAGCTCGGGCAGCGGAATGCGTACCGGGCAGACGACGCCGCACTGGTTGCAGAGCGTCGCGGCGTGCGGGAGGTCGAGCGCGCTCTCGAGTCCGACGTAGGCCGGGGTCAGCACCGCCCCCATCGGCCCGGGGTACACCCAGCCGTACGCGTGGCCGCCGACGGTCTTGTAGACCGGGCAGTGGTTCATGCACGCGCCGCAACGGATGCAGCGGAGCATTGACTCCATGTCGCCGCCGACGAGATTGGTGCGCCCGCCGTCGACCAGGATGAAGTACATGTGCTCCGGCCCGTCCAGGTCGCCGGCGCGCTTCGGGCCGGTGAACACGCTCACGTAGTTGGAGATCGGCTGGCCGGTCGCCGAGCGCGTGAGCAGCCTGAGCAGCGTCGCAAAATCCTCGAGCGTCGGGATCACCTTCTCGATGCCGGTGATGCAGACGTGCACCCGCGGCAGCGTCGTCACCATCCGGCCGTTGCCTTCGTTGGTGACCACGGCGCCCGAGCCGGTCTCGGCGATGAGGAAGTTCCCGCCCGAGATGCCCAGATCCGCGGAGAGGAAGTGCGGCCGCAGCGCCTCGCGCGCCTCGCGCGTCATCTCCGAGATGTCGGTCTTGCGGGGCCGGGCATGGACCTTCGCGAAGAGATCCGCGACCTCGTCCTTGGACTTGTGCACCGCCGGCGCGATGATGTGCGACGGCGGCTCGCCGGCGAGCTGGATGATGTACTCGCCGAGATCGGTCTCCACCGGGTGCACGCCGATCCCCTCGAGCGCCTCGTTGAGGCCCGCCTCCTCGGAGAGCATCGACTTCGATTTGATCGCCTTGCGGATCCCGTGCCGGCGGCAGATTTCCAGCACCAGGTCGCACGCCTCCGCCCGGCTCTCGGCGAACAGCACCGTCGCCCCGCGCCCGGTCGCCTCGCGCTCGAACCGCTCGATGTAGGCGTCCAGCTCGGCGAGGCCGCGATCGCGGATCTCCGCGCCGGCGGTACGGAGCCGCTCGAACGCCTCCGGCCCGTACGCTTCAACCGCCCGCGCCCGCAGCTGCGCGAGCCCCGCGGTGCCGAACTTGGCGAGGTTCGCCTGCAGGATCCCGTCCCCGAGTGCCGTTGCGGCCCGGCGCTTGAAGTGCATCGACTGGACCTGCATCAGGGCGCCTCGCCGGCGAGCACTTCCGCCACGTGCAGGACTTTCGTGTCGCCGTCGCCGAGGCGACGGAGGCGACCCTCGATGTTCAGCAGGCAGCCGAGGTCCCCGGCGACGACGGCGTCGGCGCCGCTCGCCCGGATCTGCGCGCACTTGCGATCGGCGATCGCCGTCGACACCTCCCCGAACTTCACCGCGAACGTGCCGCCGAACCCGCAGCACTGCTCGCAGTCGTCCATTTCCTTCAGGCGGAGCCCGGCAACGCCTGCGAGCAGCGCGCGCGGCTGGCCCTTGACGCCGAGCTCGCGCAGCCCGGAGCAGGCGTCGTGATAGGTGACGGTCCCCGCGAAGCGGCCGGGAACCCGGTCGAGCTTCGCGACGTTCACCAGGAAATCGGTGAGCTCGTAGGTGCGCGCCGCCAGGCGGCGGATGTGATCGAGCATCACCGCTTCGCCCTGGAAGAGATCGGCGTAGTGCGTCCTGATCATCCCGCCGCAGGAGCCGGAAGGCACGACGACGTAGTCGCAGCCCTCGAACTCCCCGAGCACCTTCGCGGCGAGCGCGCGCGCCGATCGGCGATCCCCCGAGTTGTAGCCCGGCTGCCCGCAGCAGGTCTGCGTCGGGGGAACCAGGACCTCGCCGCCCGCCGCCTCCAGGAGCTTGACCGCTGCCGACCCGATGCTCGGGCGCATGAGATCGACCAGACAGGTGACGAACAGCCCGACGCGCATGTCGTTGCGGCGAATCCGAGGGGGCGGCGAAGCTTAGCACGCGCCGGTCCCGGATCGCGGTGTAGACTTTCGCTGCGTGGACCAGAGGGAATCGAAGAACTCCATCCAGGTCATCGAGCGGATGATGCGGCTGCTCGACGTCCTCGCCGAGTCGCCGAACGCCGTCAGCCTGAAGCTCGCCGCCGGGAAAGCGGGCCTGCACCCGTCGACGGCGCACCGCATCCTCGGCGCGCTCGTGCGCGACCGGATGGTCGAGCGCGTCGACCAGGGCAGCTACCGGCTCGGCATGCGGCTGCTCGAGCTCGGCAACCTCGTGAAGTCGCGGATCAGCGTGCGCGAGCACGCGCTCCCCTTCATGCGCGAGCTCCACGCCGCGAGCGGCGAAGCGGTCAACCTCTCGGTGCGGCACGACGACGAGATCGTCTACATCGAGCGCACCTCCAGCGGGCGCTCGCTGATGCGCGTGGTCAACATCATCGGCGCGCGCGCGCCGCTGCACATCACCGCGGTCGGAAAGCTGTTCCTGCTCGACGAAGGCGCCGAGGGGGTGAAGGCCTACGCCGAGCGCACCAGCCTCCCGTCGTTCACCAGGAATACGATCCACTCGCTGCCGGCGCTGGAGAAGGAGCTCGACCGGATCCGCCGGCAGGGCTACGCGATCGACAACGAGGAGGCCGAGCTCGGCGTACGCTGCATCGGCGCCGCCGTCCGCGACGACACCGGCGCGCTCGTCGCCGGGCTCTCGGTATCGGCGCCCGCCGAGCGGATGAAGCCGGCCTGGTCGGCGCTCGTCAAGGAAACCGCGGAAAAGATCTCGCGCGCGCTCGGCCATAGCGGGTCGCCGCCCGGATGAGCTATCTCGACGACCCGCGCGTCCTCTTCGCCGCCGAACGCACGCTGCTCGCGTGGGTGCGCACTGCCGTCGCGCTCATGGGGCTCGGCTTCGTCGTCGCGAAGTTCGGGCTCTTCCTCCACCTCGTTGCCGGCCACGAGCCCTCGCCGGCGCAGGAGACGTTCGCGCTGTTGACCGGCATAGCGCTAGTGCTGCTTGGGGTCGTCACCTGCATCGCTGCCGCCGTGCAGCACCGCCGCTTCATCGCCGAGCTCGGCCCGGGCGAGGTTCCGCGCGGCTACCGCACCGGCCTCGCCATCGTGGCGACGTACGCGCTCGCTGCGCTGGGCGCCGTCGTGGCGGCGTACCTGATCGTGTCCTAGGGGGGGGTTCTAGACCGCCATCATCACGTGCACGGCGAAGCGATTCGCCGGGTCCGTCCACGCCTGCTCGGGGTGAAACCGAGCCCGGCGCGCGAGCCCCTGGAACTCCTCCACGCCGTACTTGCACGAGATCTCGGTGTGGATCGTCTCGCCCGCCTTGAACTCGAACCGCTGGCCGGCAACGTGGGCGATCTGCTGGTACAGGCTCTCGAGGTGCATCTCGATCCGGCCCAGCGCCTCGTCGTAGAACGCGCGATGCCGGAAGCGTTTGACCTGGAAGTCGCCGCCGAGCTCGCGGTTGATCCGGGCCAGCAGGTTCAGGTTGAACTCGGCGGTCACGCCGCGCGCGTCGTCGTAGGCCGCCTCGAGCGTGCGCTTGTCCTTCTTGAGGTCGACCCCGACCACGAGCATCCCGCCCGGCCCGACGATCTCCCGCACCCCCTTCAGGAACTCGAGCGCTTCCTCCCGCGTGAGGTTGCCGATCGTCGAGCCGGGGAAGTAGACGACCTTGCGCCGGATGGGCACGCCCATGAACTCCGGCAGGTTGAGCGGCCGCGTGAAGTCGGCCACGACGCCGGTGATGTTGAGCCACGGGAACATCCGCGCCAGCTCGGCGCAGGCGCTCCGCAGCTGAGCATCGGAGATGTCGATCGGCACGTAGAGCGAGGGCTGCGCGCGGCCGATGAGCAGCCGCGTCTTCACGCTCGCCCCCGAGCCGAACTCGATCAGCTGGGTCTCGGCGCCGAGGAGCCGGACGAGCTCGCCGAGGCGGCTCTCCATGATCGCCATCTCGGTGCGCGTCGGGTAGTACTCGGGCAGCTCGCAGATCGCCTCGAAGAGCTTCGAGCCGCGCCAGTCGTAGAAGTACTTGGGGGGGAGGAGCTTCTGCGGCGCGGAAAGGCCGGCCAGCACGTCGTCCAGGAAGGACGGCCCCTCGGAGAGGAAGTTGTAGAACCGGACGACCCCCGCGCCCGAACGCCGCGGGGCCGTCATGGAGCGGTCAGTGCAGGGCGGCCGCCTGCAGCTGGATGCCGATGTGACCTTCCACGGCAGCCGACTGACGCCGCGCGGCATGTCGGCTCGCCGGGGCGTCCATCCGGATCGCCCCGACCGGGGCGGTGTTCCCGAGCTCGAGCCACTTCCGGATCCGGATGGCGTCGCCGACCCGGGTGTACTTGCCCACCGAATCGAGCAGCACGATCACCACCTGGCGCGCGGACAGGCTCGCCTGCATCACGAGGCACCGTCCGGCCTGCCGGATGAAGCCCGTCTTCGAGATCGCGATCTCCCAGCCCTTGTTCCGCACGAGCCCGTTGGTGTTGACGAACCGCGCGTTCCGCCTGCCGAGCCGCACTTCGGCGCTCGGCGCCGTGGAGTACTCGCGGATGAGCGGATAGTCGTGCGCCGCGATCACGAGCTTCGCCAGGTCCGCGGCGCTCGAGACGTTCGCGCTCGACAGGCCGGTCGGCTCGACGAAGCGGGTGTCGTTCATCCCGAGCTCGGCCGCCGTCTCGTTCATCGCCTGGACGAAGGCCTCGAGGCCGCCGGGGTAGGTCCGTCCCAGGGCGGCCGCGGCGCGGTTCTCGGAGGCCATCAGCGCGAGCTGGAGCAGCTCGTCGCGGGTGAGCGTCGTGCCGCGGTTGAGCGGGGTGAAGGTCCGCGCCGCCCGGGTGTTGGCGAGGTCCTCGCGGGTGATCTCGATGGGCTCGTCGAGCGGGAGGCCGGCATCGAGCACGACCACGGCCGTCATGAGCTTGGTGATCGACGCGATCGGGACGACCGCCGCGGCGTTCTTGTCGTAGAGCACCTCGCCGGTCTCCGCGTCGACGATCAGCGCCGCCGACGACCTGAGCTTGGGGGCATCCCCCGCGTGCGCGCCCGGCATGAACGCAGCCCCCGACAAGGCTGCGGCCAGCGCGGCCGCGCGAATCATTGTTCTCATACCCCCTGCTCCCCTGGCCACCCGCGGCGCAGTCTAGCCGCCGCCACAACCGAGGAGCAAGCAAAAATAAGGCCCTACGCGCGAGACCTGACGAGGTCATGAGGAAAAGTCACGCCGCGGCCACGATTGGCGCCGGCCCGGGGGCCCCCGGGGGGTCCTGGGGCTCCTCCTCTTGCTGCAGCGCCCACATCTGGGCGTACAGGCCCCCCAACTCCAGCAGCGCCCGATGGGTGCCCCGCTCGACGATGCGGCCGTGGTCCATCACCAGGATCTGGTCGGCGTCCAGCACGGTCGACAGCCGATGGGCGATCACGAGCGTCGTGTGCCCCCGGGCGATGCGATCGAGCTCGGCCTGGATCGCCTTCTCGGCCTTGGAGTCGAGCGCGCTCGTCGCCTCGTCGAAGATCAGGATCCGCGGGCGCTTGAGGAGCGCGCGCGCGATCGCGACGCGCTGCTTCTCGCCGCCCGAGAGCTTGAGCCCCCGCTCGCCGACCTTGGTTTCGTAGCCTTCAGGGACCGTCACGATGAAGTCGTGGATGTGGGCCGCCTTCGCCGCGTCGAGCACCTCCGCCTCGGCCGCGCCGGGACGGCCGTAGTGGATGTTGTACCGGATGGTGTCGTTGAAGAGCACCGTGTCCTGGGGGACGATGCCGATCGCGCCGCGCAGGCTCGCCTGCTTCAGGTCGCGCACGTCGACGCCGTTCACGGTGATCCGGCCGCTCGCCACGTCGTAGAAGCGGTACAGCAGGCGCGCGAGCGTCGATTTTCCCGACCCGGAGTGACCCACCACGGCAACCTTGCTCCCGGCCGGAATCTCGAAGCTCACGTCGAACAGGATCTGGCGGTTCGGCTCGTAGGCGAAGTCGACCCGCTCGAAGCGGATCGTCGCCGGCGCGTCGGGGAGCGCCACGGCGTTCGGGCGGTCCTGGATCTCGCGGTTCTCCTCGAGGAGGCGGAACATGCGGTTGATGTCGGTGAGCGACTGCTTGATCTGGCGGTAGACCATGCCGAGGAAGTTGAGCGGGATGTAGAGCTGGATCAGCAGCGCGTTCACCAGCACCAGGTCGCCGAGCGTGAGGCTCCTCGCGGCGACGCCCTGCGCCACCAGCACCATGAGCGCGGTGACCGCGCCGGCGATGATCAGGCTCTGGCCGATGTTGAGGAACCCGAGCGAGGCCTCGCTCTTCGTCGCCGCCGCCTCGTAGCTGCGGAGGTTGTCGTCGTAGCGGCGCGCCTCGAACTCCTCGTTGCCGAAGTATTTCACCGTCTCGTAGTTGAGGAGGCTGTCGATCGCCCGGGTGTTCGCCTTCGAGTCGAGCTCGTTCGCGCGGCGGCGGATGTCGATGCGCCACTCGGTGACGAGGATCGTGAACGCGATGTAGACCGCGACCGCGCCGAACGTGATCGCTGCGAACCGCCAGTCGAACTTGGTGAGCAGCACCGCCGCGACCAGGCTGAACTCGAGGATGACCGGCACGATCGAGAACAGCATGTACGAGAGCAGCGTCGAGATGCCGTTGGTGCCCCGCTCGATGTCGCGCGAGACGCCGCCCGTCTGCCGCTCGAGGTGGAAGCGCAAGGACAGGCTGTGAAGATGCCGGAACACCTCCAGCGCAACGCGTCGGATGGCGCGCTGGGTCACGCGGACGAAGAGCACGTCGCGCAGCTCCGCGAAGAGCGTGGTCGAGAAGCGCAGCGCCCCGTACGCGGCCAGCAGCGCGAACGGCGCCGCCAGGATCGCGGTCTGGGGGTCGAGCGCGTCGACGATCTCCTTCAGGATGAGCGGGACGGCGACGTTCGCGAGCTTCGCCGTGACCAGCAGCGTGAGCGCGACCAGCACCCGCCACTTGAACTCCCACAGGTACGGAGCCAAGCGGGGGAGCACCCGCCATTCGCTCCGCCGGCGCGCGGGCGTCGCCCCGGGCGGGGTCTGGTCGAGCGGGAGCGCGGCGCCGTCGTGATGTCGCAAAGCGAAACCTTCCGTTGGTCTAGAGCGGGGATTCTATAAGTGTTGCCTCGCGCGAGCGAAATCAAGCTCCGCCATGGGGTTATCCCCGCGGCCGGGCCCGCGGCGCGGCCGCGGCGACCGCGGGCGCCCCTTGACACCCCGCGCCTGCGGGCTCACATTCAAACACTCGTTTGAAACCAGCGGTTTGAAACCAGCGTCGTGATGCCGGCCGCTTCCCGCGTGCACGCTCGCCGGCACCGGCGCCTGGCGGCTGATCGCGGCGCTGAGTCGGGACGAAACCGCGCGACCGACCGATGACCAGCTCCTCTTGCGCCGGCTCGCGCCGTTCCTGATCGCCGGGCTGCACGCGCCCCTGCCCGACCTGGCGGCAGAGGATCCCATCGTCTCGCTCGCCGATTCGCGCCGCGCGCGCGAGGCGCGAACAAAGCGGTGAACGAACCGCCCGCCCCCGCAGTCACGACGTCGCGGGGCGCGCGCCGCGACGCCTAGAGGTACGGAGACATCACGATGATCTGGCTCTTCCCGCTCGCTGCGATCGCCGCATTCCTCGCCCTCGCCTACCTCGAGGCCCGGGCCTGGGTCTGGACTCTCGCCGTCGGCGCGTTCCTCGCCGCATTGGCCGCGGCGGTGGACCTGTCGCCGCTGGCGACGAACGCGCTCCTCTGGGGGTTCGTCGTCTTCGCCGCGATCCTCAACGTCCGGCCGCTGCGGCGCGTGCTCATCAGCGATCGGCTGCTCGGCGTGTTCCGCAAGGTCATGCCGCCGATGTCGCAGACCGAGGCCGACGCGATCAACGCCGGGACGGTGTGGTGGGACGGCGAGCTCTTCTCCGGGCGGCCGGACTGGGACGAGCTCCTCGCCTTCCCCAGGCCGCGGCTGTCCGCCGAGGAGCAGGCGTTCCTCGACGGGGAGACCGAGGAGCTCTGCCGGATGGCGGACGACTGGGCGACGTACGCGATCAGCGACCTGCCGCCGCACGTCTGGCAGTACCTCAAGGACAAGGGCTTCCTCGGGATGATCATCCCGAAGGAGTACGGCGGCAAAGGGTTCTCCGCCTACGCGCACTCGCAGGTCGTGACCAAGCTCTCCACGCGCTGCGGCGCGGCGGCCGTCAGCGTGATGGTGCCGAATTCGCTCGGGCCCGCGGAGCTGCTCCTCCACTACGGCACCGAGCAGCAGAAGCGCCACTACCTGCCGCGGCTCGGCAAGGGCCTCGAGATCCCGTGCTTCGCGCTCACCAACCCGCACGCCGGGTCCGACGCCGCGGCGATCCCCGATCACGGCGTCGTCTGCAGCGGCCCCTGGGAGGGCAAGGAAGTCCTCGGGATGCGCGTGACGTGGGACAAGCGCTACATCACGCTCGGGCCGGTGGCGACCCTGCTCGGGCTCGCATTCCGCCTCCACGACCCCGACCACCTCCTCGGCGACCGGGAGGACATCGGGATCACCTGCGCGCTCGTGCCGACGAGCCACCCCGGGGTCCACACCGGCCGGCGGCACTTCCCGCTGAACGCCACGTTCCACAACGGTCCGACCTCGGGCAAGGACGTCTTCATGCCGCTCGACTGGATCATCGGCGGTCCGGCGATGGCCGGCCAGGGCTGGCGGATGCTGATGGAGTGCCTCGCCGCGGGTCGCTCGATCTCGCTGCCGTCGTCCAACGTCGGGAGCTCGAAGCTCGCCGTGCGCGCGACCGGCGCCTACGCGCGCGTCCGCAGCCAGTTCAGGACGCCGATCGGCAAGTTCGAGGGCATCGAGGAGGCGCTCACCCGCATGGGCGCCAACCTCTACATGATGGACGCCGCGCGCCGCATGACCGCGGTCGGGATCGACCTCGGCGAGAAGCCGTCGGTGATCTCGGCCATCGTCAAGTACCACGTGACCGAGCGCAACCGCCGGGTCGTCAACGACGCGATGGACATCCAGGGCGGCAAGGGCATCTGCCTCGGGCCCAACAACTTCATGGGCCGCGCCTACCAGCAGATCCCGATCTCGATCACCGTGGAGGGCGCGAACATCCTGACCCGCAGCCTGATCATCTTCGGCCAGGGCGCCATCCGCTGCCACCCTTACGTGCTGAAGGAGATGCTCGCGGCGCGCGAGCCCGACCGGAAGAAGGCCGCGCAGGAGTTCGACCAGGCGCTCTGGGGCCACATCCGCTTCACCCTGACCAACGCCGTGCGCGCGCTGGTCATGGGGCTCACCGGCTCGCACTGGATCGGGGTGGCCCTGAACGCCGCGCCGGAGAACCGGCGCTACTTCCAGCAGCTCACCCGCTTCTCGGCGATGTTCGCGTTCCTGACCGACGTGTCGATGGTCGTGCTCGGCGGCGGTCTCAAGCGGCGCGAGAAGCTCTCCGCCCGGCTCGGCGACATCCTGTCGCTCATGTACCTGGTGTCGGCGACGCTCAAGCGGTACGAGGACGAAGGCCGCCAGAAGGCCGACAAGCCGCTCCTCGACTGGGCGGTCTGGGATGCGATGTACAAGGCGCAGAACGCGTTCGAGGGCGTGATCTCCAACTATCCGAGCCGCGCGGTCGGGTGGCTGCTGCGGCGGATCCTCTTCCCGCTCGGCCGGCCGTACGTCGTGCCGTCCGACCGGCTCGGGCACGAGGTCGCGAAGCTGCTCATCGAGCCGTCGGCGAGCCGCGACCGCCTGACCGCCGGCATGTATCTCACCAAGGACGAGACCGACATCATCGGCAAGCTCGAGGCGGCGCTCGACGCCACGCTCGCCGCCGAGCCGATCGAGCGCAAGCTGCGCGAGGCCCAGCGGGCCGGAGTCATCGCCGGCGAGACCGCCGACGCCCTGGCGAAGGCGGCGATCGCCGCCGGAATGCTCACCGCCGACGAGCGCGCGCAGCTCGCCCGCGCCGCGCGCCTGCGCGACGAGGTGATCCGGGTGGACGACTTCCCGCCGGATCTCGCGCTGACCGAGGCGGCTCGGCCGGCCGCGCAGCGGGCGGTCGCCTAGGAATGAAAGTGCTTCGAGCAGGACCGCTCGCGGCGCTGCTCGTCGCCGGGTGCTGGACGATCCCCGGGGAGTACGAGGGGCCGATTCACGAGCGCTTCCAGGTGCCGGAGAAAGCTTCCGCGGAGTGCGTCTCGGCGGCCAAGCGCGCGAGCCGCTGGTGCCCTGGCATCGACAAGGACGTCTGGGCGGACCAGCTGTACGGGACCAGCTGCAACGAGGCCCGCTGGGACTACGCGCGGTACTGCCAGTAAAGGAGCAACCGGGTGAGGCAGGACGTCTACATCATCGACGGCGCGCGGACGCCGTTCCTCAAAGCGCGCAACCGCCCCGGGCCGTTTGCCGCAAGCGATCTCGCCACGGCGGCCGGCCGCGCGGTGCTCACCCGCCAGCCGTTCGCGCCGACCGAGCTCGACGAGGTGATCCTCGGCTGCGCCGCGCCCTCGGTCGACGAGGTCAACATCGGCCGGGTCGTCGCGCTGCGCATGGGCTGCGGACAGAAGGTGCCCGGCTGGACGGTGATGCGGAACTGCGCCTCGGGCATGCAGGCGCTCGACTCCGCGATCGCGAACTTCGAGGCCGGCCGGTCGAAGCTCGTGCTCGCCGGCGGGGTCGATGCGCTGTCGCGGGCGCCGTTGCTCTACTCCGACGCGATGGTCCTGTGGTTCGCCGATTTCTACGCCGCGAAGACGCTCGGCCAGAAGGCGGCGGCGATCGCCAGGTTCCGGCCCGCTCACCTCGCGCCGATCATCGGGCTGATGAGAGGGTTGACCGACCCGAACGTCGGACTGCTCATGGGCCAGACGGCCGAGAACCTCGCGCACCGGTTCGGCATCACGCGCCGGCAGATGGACGAGTACGCGGCGCGCAGCCACGCCCGCCTCGCCCGGGCGCAGGAGAACGGCTGGCTCGCCAAGCCGGACGCCGACGGCCTCGCGCCGGAGGTCGTGCCGGTGTACGACGGCGACGGCAACGTCTACACCGCCGACGACGGCGTGCGCAAGGACTCGACGGCCGAGAACCTCGCGAAGCTCAAGCCGTTCTTCGACCGCAAGTACGGCAACGTCACGGCCGGGAACTCCTCGCAGATCACCGACGGCGGGGCGTGGGTCCTGCTCGCGACCGAGGACGCGGTCAAGCGCCACGGGCTCGCGCCCGTCGGCCGCATCGTCGACTCGCAGTGGGCCGGGCTCGATCCGTCGCAGATGGGGCTCGGGCCGGTGCACGCGGCGACGCCGATCCTGCAGCGCCAGGCCTTGAGCCTGAACGACCTCGACGCGTGGGAGATCAACGAGGCGTTCGCGGCGCAGGTGCTGGCGTGCATCGAAGCGTGGAAGAGCGACGAGTACTGTCGCAACGACCTCGGGCTCGATCGGGCGATGGGCGAGCTCGACCTCGAGAAGCTCAACGTCGACGGCGGCGCGATCGCGCTCGGGCACCCGGTCGGGGCGTCCGGCGCGCGCATCGTGCTCCATCTGCTCCACGTCCTCAAGCGGAACAAGCGCAGGCGGGGCATGGCGACGATCTGCATCGGCGGCGGCCAGGGCGGGGCGATGCTGGTCGAGGCCCTGTAACAGCGACAAAGGAGCGAGCGCGATGAATCCCGCGGACGCAGTGCTCGACAAGCAGGCGGCAGGCGCCTACCGCCATTGGCGACTCGACGAGGACGCCGACGGCATCGTCTGGCTCACGTTCGACCGCGCCGGCACCTCGACCAACACCTTCTCGAAGGAAGTGATGGATGAGCTCGGCGCCATCGTCGATCGGCTCGCGGCGGAGAAGCCGAAGGGGGTCGTGATCCGCTCGGGCAAGGAGTCCGGGTTCGTCGCCGGCGCGGACGTCGACGAGTTCACGCGGATCGACGAGATCGAGGAAGCCCTGGCGATCGTGCGGCGCGGCTGGGACACGTTCAACCGCCTCGCCGCCCTGCCCTTCCCGACGGTCGCGCTGGTGCGCGGCTTCTGCATGGGCGGCGGGTTCGAGCTCGCGCTCGCGTGCCGCTACCGCATCGCCGTCGACGAGCCGGGGACGCGGTTCGCGCTGCCGGAGGTGATGCTCGGCATCCTGCCCGGCTGGGGCGGCGTGAAGCGCCTGCCGAAGTTGGTCGGCCCGAGCGCCGCGCTCGACCTGATGATGACCGGCCGGTCGGTGGACGCGCGCCGCGCAAAGCGGATGGGGCTCGTCGATGCGAGCGTCCCGCCGCGCGTCATGGAGAACGCCGCGCGGATCATGGTCCTCGAGGCGCCGAAACCGCGCTCGCTGCCGTTCGCGCAGCGGCTGATGAACGGCCCGCTCAAGAGCGTCGTCGCCGCGATGGCGCGCGCCCGGCTCCAGAAGCGCGCCCGCCGCGAGCACTACCCGGCCCCGTACGCGATCCTGGAGCTGTGGGAGAAGTACGACGGCGACCCGTTCCTCCCGCCGCCGCAGGACCCGGCGTCGATCGCCTATCTCGTGCAGCACCCGACGGCGAAGAACCTGATCCGCGTCTTCGGGCTGCAGGAGCGGATGAAGTCGCTCGGCAAGGACTCACCGTTCCAGGCGCAGCGGGTGCACGTCATCGGCGCAGGCACGATGGGCGGCGACATCGCAGCGATCTGCGCGCTGCGCGGCCTGACCGTGACGCTGCAGGACACCACGCCGGAACGCCTGGCGCCCGCGATGAAGCGGGCGGCGGACCTCTTCGGCAAGCGCCTGCGCGACAAGCTGCGCGTGCGCGACGCCCTGGACCGGCTGATCCCGGACGTGAACGGCGACGGGGTGCGGCACGCCGACGTGATCATCGAGGCGATCTTCGAGAACCTCCAGGTCAAGCAGGATCTCTTCGCGAGCGTCGAAGCGCGGGCCAAGCCGGACGCGATCCTCGCGACCAACACCTCGAGCCTCAAGCTCGCCGACATCGGGCAGAAGATGAAGGATCGGTCGCGCCTCGTCGGCCTCCACTTCTTCAACCCGGTGCCGCAGCTGCAGCTCGTCGAGGTCGTCGCGGGCGCCGCGACCAACCCCGAGGGGGCAAGGCAGGGCGCGGCGTTCGTCCGGCAGATCGACAAGCTGCCGCTGCCGGTGAAGGACTCGCCCGGGTTTCTCGTCAACCGCGTGCTCGGTCCCTACATGGCGAACGCGTTCCGGATGCTCGACGAAGGGGTCAAGGCGGAGACGATCGACAAGGCGGCCGAGCAGTTCGGCATGCCGATGGGGCCGATCGCGCTCGCCGACACGGTGGGGCTCGACATCTGCGCCGCGGCCGGCAAGTCGCTCGCAGGCGCCGACGCGACGCCGCCGAAGCGGCTCGACGAGCTGCTCAAGGCCGGCAAGCTCGGGAAGAAAACCGGCGAGGGCTTCTACCGCTGGGCGAAGGGCAGGCCGGTCAAAGGCAAGGCCGACCCGGTCGACGACGCGCTCGTCAGGCGCATCATCGACCCGTACCTGACAGAGGCAAGGAAGGCGGTTGACGAGGGCATCGTCGCCGACGCCGATCTCGCGGACGCCGGACTCATCTTCGGCACCGGCTTCGCGCCGTTCACCGGCGGGCCGCTGAATTACCTGAAGACCCGCGAGTGAGCATCGATCAACCGGCGCGATGCCGCACTGTCAGCGGTATACTGCCGGCGTAGCTTGAGTCGAGCCCGAAACGATGGGAAACGTCACCGCCCCCGAAATCCTCGTGCGCCGTTGGACAGAGATCCTCGCTGATCCGGTGCTGCGGGACCTGCCTTACAAGATCGAGCTGAACGCCTGGGGGAAGATAGAGATGAGCCCGGCGAGCAATCTTCATGGGCGTGTCCAGTCCTGGATCAGCGCCGAGTTGCGGCGCTTGCTGCCCGACGGCGAGGTCATCACCGAAGCCTCGGTCCTGACCGAGATCGGCGTCCGCGTCCCCGCTGTCGCGTGGGCGTCCCGCGGATTCATCGCGACGCACGGACTCGAGACGCCGTTCCCGCGCGCGCCGGAGATTTGTGTCGAGGTCGTGTCGCCGTCCAACACCCCAGCCGAGATCGACGAGAAGATCCGCGCCTACCCTGCCGCCGGCGCAGAAGAGGTGTGGCTCGTTCCGGAGGACGGCCCTATCCGGTTCTTCGGCCAGGACGGCGAGCGGGCCCGCAGCGACTTCGGCGCGACCCCCTCGCTGCCGCCGCCGCTCGGCAGCCGGTAGGCAAACGGCAGCCGCCTCGGGTTAGGGTCGCGCGCGGCGTCGAACGAGCGACGCGGCGCATGTCCTGCCCAGCCGTCAATCATCGCGATCCCGCTCGCGATCCCGCGGCACCAGCGCGAATGCGCGCAGGGCCGAGCCGGTGCCGCCGCGGATCTTCAGCGGCGGGACGACGACGGCGAACTCGTACGCCTTAGCCTTCGCCAGCCCCTCGAGGTCGAGGTTCTCGATGATGAAGATCCCGGAGTCGGCGATGAGCCGCATGTGCACCGGGAAGAGCTGGAACTTCGGCACGGCCGGAGGAAACGCGACCGGCGGGCGCTGCTCGAACGTCAGCGTGTCGTTGCCGACCACGCGCGCGCCGCGCCTGATCAGAAACTCCGCGCCGTTGAGGCCTGGGCCAGGCGAGTCCTCGCCTGCATAGAGTGCCGGGTTGGACTTGAAGTACTGCCCCCAGCCGGTGCGAATGAAGACGGTGTCGCCCCGGCGAAGCTTCACTCGCTGCCTGTGCGCTGCCCGCGCGAGGTGTTTCCCGGTGATCTCGAAGTTCGGGGGCAACGGCGTGAGATCGCCGTTCACCATCGACGCGACGTCGAGCAGCACGCCGCGGTTGATCAGGAGGTCCTTCGGGAACCTGTCGATCGCGAGGTGCTTGCCGACACCGCTCGCCCCGATCCCGCCTAGATCGCTCGTCGCCGTCGCGGCGTCCACGCCGCCGAACAGCTTCCCGTCGCGCCCGATGTGCCCGATCGCATCGATGCTGGGCGCGCCGTGCTGGCCGCTCCACTTCATGATCTCCGAGGTGAACGAGAGCTGGCCCTCGTCTGGGAACGTGCCGCGCGTGTTCGCATGGGTGGCCTCGAGCGTGAACTCATAGGACGGGTTGACGCCGGCGATCGGCGACTTCGTGTCCCAAGTGTGGGAGAGGTCGATGATCCGCGCGCGCTTGACGG
>JBOIFD010000263.1:0-2622 GCA_050741515.1 Burkholderiales bacterium | reverse complement strand
CGATCCGTGCGGGGCGAGCCTGGCCGAAGGCGACCGCCGCCGTCGCGTCCCGGCCGCCCGTCACCCCTGATCGATCGACCATCACCGCCTCACAGCACCATCGTCACCATCGGATGATCGCAGAGCTCGCGGTAGAGGCCGTCGAGCTGCTCGCGCGAGGTCGCGCGGATGGTGAGCGTGAGCGAGAGATAGGTCGCCTCGCGGCTGGCGCGCATCTCGAGCGTGGCGGCGTCGAACTCCGGGGCGTGGCGCTTCACCACGTCGACCACCGCCTGCGCGAAGCCGGCCTGCCGCTTCCCGAGCACCTTGATCGGGAACTCGCACGGGAAGGCGAGCAGGGTCGTCGGCGCGTCCTGATCAGACACGGGCGGGCTGCCTGACGCGCGCCTTGTAGTCCTGGAACAGCTGGTACACGCGCGCAAAGCCGGCGCCCGGCTGGCCGGTGCCCACCGGCTTGCCGTCCACCAGGGTGACGGGCTGCACCTCGCGCGTGGACGACGACAGCCAGACCTCGTCGGCGGCGAAGAGCTCCGCCGCGGCCACCGGCCGCACCTCGACCGGAAGCCCGGCCGCGCGCGCGAGCTCGAGCACGAGGTCGTAGGTGATGCCGGGCAGGATCAGGTTGTCCTTGGGCGGGATCGCGATCACGCCGTTCTTCACCACGTACACGTTCGAGGCCGACGCCTCGGTGACGTTGCCGTCGCGGATGAGCACCGTCTCGGCGACGCCGGCATCCTCGGCTTCCTGCCGCAGGAGGCAGTTGGCGAGCAGCGACACCGACTTGATGTCGCAGCGGTGCCAGCGAAAGTCCTCGCGCGTGACGACCGCCACGCCGCGCTCGCGGGTCTCGGGCGGCGGGGTCTTCAGGGGATTCGCCATGATGAACACCGTGGGCGCGACCGGCGTCTGCGGGAACTCGTGCGACCGCGGCGCGACGCCGCGCGTCACCTGGAGATAGACACTCTGGTCGTCCCACGGGTTCCGGTCGACGACGGCGTCGAGGAGCTTCGCCCAGGTCCGCGCGTCGTGCGGGTTCGCGAGCCGGATGGACCGGAGGCTGTAAGCGAGCCGCGCCAGGTGCTCCTCGAGCCGGAAGAGCGTCCGGCCATACGCCGGAATCACCTCGTACACGCCGTCGCCCAGGATGAAGCCGCGGTCGAGCACCGGGATCCGCGCCTCGGCAAGCGGCATGAGCTCCCCGTTCAGGTAACAGACGTTCTCCACGCGCACTCTCCCTCGGTCTACTCGAACCAGAGCCGCACGCTGTCCCACGCCCGGCCGAGGATCCCCGCGACCGGCACCGTCTCGAGCGCGACCACCGGGTACTCCCCCAGCGGCCGGCCGGCGAGCGACAAGCGGACGGTGCCGACCTTCTGGCCGGCGCTGACCGGCGCGACGAGCGGCTGCTCGCTGACGATCTCGGCGGTCAGCTCCCGCGCGGCGCCGCGCGGCAGCACGAGATGGAGATCGTCGGCGAGGCCCGCCTGCAGCACCGGCGCGGCGCCCTTCCAGACGCGCAGGCTGCTCACTGCCTGCCCCTTCGCGTAGAGCCGCACGCTGTCGAAGAACTGGAAGCCGTAGTTGAGCAGCTTCTGGCTCTCCTGGACGCGCGCGCCGTCGGAGTTCGCGCCGAGCAGCACCGAGACGAGCCGCCGCTCGCCGCGCTTCGCCGAGGCGATGAGGCAGTAGCCGGCGCCTTCCGTGTAGCCGGTCTTCACGCCGTCGACGTTGGGGTCGAGCCACAGCAGCCGGTTGCGATTCTGCTGGTTCACGCCGTTGTAGCGGAACTCCCGGGTCGCGTAGCGCGGGTAGTAGTCGGGGAAGTCGCGGATCAGCGCCACGGCGAGGACGGCGAGGTCGCGCGCGGTCGAACGCTGCTTCGGATCGGGCCAGCCGGTCGCGTTGGCGAAGTGCGTGTCCTTCAGCCCGAGACGTTGCGCCTCGCGGTTCATCAGCTGGGTGAAGGCCTCCTCGGAGC
This sequence comes from Burkholderiales bacterium, assembly GCA_050741515.1. GTDB lineage: Bacteria > Pseudomonadota > Gammaproteobacteria > Burkholderiales > SG8-39 > DATEDA01. The sequence goes on along the minus strand of JBOIFD010000263.1, from coordinate 644 downwards.
CGCCGAGCATCTCGGCGAGCGCGATCGTCGCGTCGTTCCCCGACTGGACGATCATCCCGTGGAGGAGCTCCTCGACCGTCACCGGCTTCGCCGGCGTGAGAAAGGTGCGCGAGCCGCCGGCGTGGGTCGCGCGTTCCGACACCCGCGTCGTCTGCTCGGGCGTGACCAGCCTCTTGGCGAGCGCATCGAACGCGAGGTAGGCGGTCATGAGCTTCGCGAGCGACGCCGGCTCGAGCCGCTCGTCGGCGTTCCGCCCGGCGATGGTCTGCCCGCTCGCGAAGTCGACCAGGAGCCACGCCCGGGCGGCCACCGGCGGCGCCGGCGGCGCTTCGCCTGCGGCGCAGAGCGGCAGCCCGACGAGAATCGCAGCGAGGATCCGGAGCACCGGCGCGGATGGAACGGGGACGAAGGAAAGGCGGCCGATTATAGCGAACGGTGAGCGGGGGGTTCGAAGGCTTCGCCGGCGCGAAGCCGAGCCCGCCAAGGGAAGGGGCGGGCACTTCCCTTCCCACCTTGTCCGAGGCGATGCAGCGCCTCGGGCTGGCCGGGGCCGCGAGGCCTCTCGACCCGGGCGCTCACCGCACCACCAGGTGCGGCTGCATGTCGAGGGCGCCGCGGATCTCGTCCGCCGCGGCATTCGCTTC
>JBOIFD010000262.1:0-2872 GCA_050741515.1 Burkholderiales bacterium | reverse complement strand
AGCGCTGCCGCGAACACGAGCGTCGCGACACCCTGGTGTGCGGCGGCGAGCGCCACCGGCACGGCAGCGAGCAGTGTCGCGACGCCGAGCCCGAACTGCAGCGCAACCAGCCCGAGCAGCGTATCGGCGCCGAGCCGGGCGGGGCGACTTGCCCCCGAGCGCCGCACTCGCAGCCAGAGCCAGGGCACGAGGAACAGCAGCAGCCAGGCGAGCAGCCGGTGGTCGAGTTGCACCGTGGCCATGTTGTTGACGAAGTTGCGCCACCACGGCTCGAGCATGAAGGTCTCGGGCGGGACGAGGTGGCCGTTCATAAGCGGGAAGGTGTTGTAGGCCTTTCCGGCGCGGAGCCCGGCGACGAGCGCGCCGGCGAGCACCTGCACGAAGACGAGTCCGGCGACCGCGGTCGCGAGCCGGGCGGGGGCCGGGGCACCGCGTCGGCGCGGGTGGAGCAGGTCGAGGCCGATCCAGACCAGGGCGCCGAGGATCAGGAAGGCGAGTCCGAGGTGCGCAGCCAGGCGCAGCTGCGACACCCCAGGCTCGTCGACCAGGCCCGAGGCCACCATGTACCAGCCGAGCGCGCCCTGGAGGCCGCCGAGCGCGAACACGCCGACGAGCTTCCAGCCGAGCGCGCGGTCGATCCGGCCGCGCCACCAGAACCACGCCAACGGGACGATGAACACGAGCCCGATCGCGCGGCCGAGCAGCCGGTGGACGTATTCCCACCAGAAGATCCCCTTGAACTCGTCGAGCGACATGCCCCGGTTCACGACCCGGTATTGAGGCGTTTGCCGGTACTTGTCGAAAAGCGCCTGCCAGTCGCCCTCGGCAAGCGGCGGCAGCGTGCCGACGAGCGGCTGCCACTCCACGATCGAGAGCCCGGAGTGGGTGAGGCGCGTGATTCCGCCGACGACGACCATCGCGGCGACGAGCGCGGCACAGACGAGGAGCCAGGCGGCGACCGCGGGCCGACCATGGGCCGCGGTCGGGTGTGGCGGCGAGGGCACCCTGGCGAGCAGCGTCTCGTTCATCGGGCGCGATTGTCTCATCGCGTCGCACCGGAAGTGCGAGCGCCGACTCACTCCCGCGACCTGGAATCCGCCGCCCGATTCGCTATAACCAAAGTGCGGGGAGTGAGTACCGGGTACCGGTGCTCCTCGCCTCGCAGTCCTTCCCCTGACGACAGGAGGCAACCATGGCGTACTACCTCATTCAAGCGGCGTTCACGCCCGAATCCTGGGCGAAGCTCGTCAAGAACCCCCAGGACCGCCGGCAGGCGATCGCCCCGATGGTGGAGAAACTCGGCGGCCGGCTGGAGAGCTACTGGATCTCGTTCGGCGAGTACGACTCGGTGGTGATCGTTCAGGTGCCCGACAACCTGACCGCCGCCGCGCTGTCGCTCGCCGCATCGGCGGGCGGCGCGATCAAGACCATCAAGACTACGCCGCTCCTCACGACGGAGGAGAGCATCGAGGCGATGCGCAAAGCCGCGTCCGCGGGGTATCGGCCCCCGAGCTGAGCCGCGCGCTCCGGGCCGCGCGGACGGGATGCCGCGGGCCCGCGACGCCGCCGCCGATCAGCCAAAGAGCGGCGCGAGCAGCCGCTTGACCCACTCCGCGAGCCGGAGGAGGCGCCCTTCGGCCTTTCGCTCCCGCTCCTTGAGCGCGGCGGCGATCCACGTCCTCGGCCACAGGTACATCGGACCTCTCCTTCCAGGGATGCCCTGGACGATCATGTCCTTATACGCCAATCCCAGCGCGGCGGCTCCGGGCGCCCGCCGCAGGTTGAAACCGCCGGCAGGGCGCCCAACATTCCCCGTTGGCGCCCAAGGAGTTCCATGACCGAGACGGTCCACGTCGTCTGCCCGCACTGCGGCACCACCAACCGGGTGCCGCGCGCGCGGCTGGGCGACGGCCCCACCTGCGGCAAGTGCAGGCAGGTGCTCTTCGACGGCCACCCGGTCGCGCTCGACGGCGTGGGCTTCGAGCGCCAGGTGACCTCCAGCGACCTTCCGCTCGTGGTTGATTTTTGGGCGCCCTGGTGCGGCCCGTGCCACGCGATGGCCCCGCACTTCGAGCGCGCGGCCCGCGAGCTCGAGCCCGAGGTGCGGCTCGCCAAGCTGAACACCGAGGAAGAGCGGTCGGTCGCGGCGCGCTACAACATCCGGTCGATCCCGACCGTGATCCTGTTCAAGCACGGGCGCGAGGTCGCGCGGCAATCCGGCGCGATGGATTCCGGCAACCTCGTGCGCTGGGTGCGCTCGGCGGCCGCGGGTTGAATTCCGGGATCGGCGGTAAACTGCGCACTTGGGGAGGGCCGGCGGACCAGGGCGATGCCCGGATCCGCGCGGGGGGAGACGCCTGTGCATCAGGCGGTTCGAGAACCATGGAGACCCCGATGTCCGGCCCTGTCGCTGCCGTCGAACCACCCCGATCGTTCAAGCTGCGCGTTTCAGCCGTGCTCGTGGCGGGCGCCGCGGCGGTCGTCGCGTGCCAGAGCGTACCTCCCGATCCCCAAGCGGCCCTGATCGCCAAGGGCCGCGACCTCTTCTTCAACGAGACCTTCGCCGGCAACGGCCGGACCTGCGGGTCCTGTCACCGGGAGCTGGAGAACTTTGCGATCTCGCCCGCGTTCATCGCCACGCTGCCGAAGGACGACCCCTTGTTCGTGGCCGAGTTCGTCCCGGCGCTCAGGCAGAACTTCGAGAACCCGCGGCTCATGCGCGAGTTCGGCCTGATCCTGGAGAACCTCGACGGGTTCGACGATCTCGCGAACAAGTTCACCATGCGCGGCGTCCCGCACGTGCTCGCACTGCGGACTTCGATCGCGAGCCCGCAGGGCCCGCGCACCGGCTGGTCCGGAGACGGCGCGCCCG
>JBOIFD010000261.1:0-11976 GCA_050741515.1 Burkholderiales bacterium | reverse complement strand
GTCTGGTCGGCGGTTTGTGCGTCGGCGACCGGCACGGCGCAGAGGGCAAGGATGGCAGGGAAGAGGAAACGCATATCACCTCGTTGGCGTATCGGTTGCGCCCGCCCTCGAGAGACGAGGCCCGGCGCTTGACGTCGCCCTCCGTTGCGGGCGTCGATCAGGAGAAGAAGTCCACTTTCGCGCTTTCGAGGTCATACATCGCCCCGACGATGTTGATCGCGCCCTTCGCCTTGAGCTCGCTCAGCACGGAACTGCCCTTGCGGATGTTCTCCATGGTGAGCTCCACGTTCCGGCGGGCCACCGCGTCCACAAAGGCGCTGTTCTTGGCCGAGCGGTCGCCCTGGTAAGCGGTCGCTTTCACCGCCGGCTGGATCCTGGCGAGCAGGCCCGTGAGGTTGCCGAGTTGCACGCCGTCGATCGCGCCCTTGATCGCGCCGCACGCCGTGTGTCCCATCACCAGCACGACCTTGGCGCCGGCCGCTGCGCAAGCGAACTCCATGCTGCCGAGGATGTCGTCGTTGGCGATGTTCCCGGCCACGCGCGCGTTGAAGACGTCGCCGATTCCGAGATCCATGATCGTCTCCGCCGGCGCGCGCGAGTCGATGCAGCTCAGGATCACCGTCGCGGGATACTGTCCCTTGGCGCTCGCCCGCTGCTGAGCGAGAACGTTCTGGGCCGTCCCCTTGCCGCTGCGGAAGCGCTCATTGCCCCGCTTCATCAGCGCGATGATGTCGTCGGGAGTCAGCTTGTCCCGCTGCGCTTTGGTAAGCGCGGCGGCGTAGGCGAGCCGGGCAAAGGGGCCTGCGCTCAATAGCCCTGCGGCAGTCGCGATCCCTGCCGCTTTCAGGAAGCGCCGGCGAGTCGTGGGGCTGCAGCAATTCGAAACAGACGGGGTGATGCGCATGGTTTAGTGCTCCTTGGGATGGACCTTTCGCGCGGGAAACGCCTCAACGGGGCGCGAAACTCGTCCTGGTTGATCGGGTCGGCGTTGCGCGAGCTTCTTCGCGTCGGCAATCTGGCCGGCCGGCGCAGCTCGCATCAGCCCTCACGCGAGCAGCTAGAAGGCCTTGCGCACGTTAACCCAGATCTCGGTCGAGCTGTAGTTGAAGTTGACCGCGTTGCTCTGATCGCGGACGTACAGGATCTGGGGCCGCAGCGACCAGGTCCTGACGAACTCCCAGACCAGGCCGCCGCCGAACTCGTACAGGTTGTCCTGGCGCCGGAGGATGGCGGTTTCGTCGAGGGCATCGGGAACGAAGTGGACGCGGTCGGTGTTGAACGAGTCGCGCTCCCACCAGGCGAAGATGAACCCGGCCAGGCGGTCGGTGAAGGTGTAGTCGAGGTTCAGCGTGAGGCCGTAGATCGTGGAGTTGCCGTCGCTCCGGGCGGTCGCGTACTGGTACCCGCCGTGCGCGGTGGCGGTGAAGCTCCCGCGGCCGTCGAACAGCGACCGGACCCAGCCGGCCGTGACCTCGGCGAGGGTTCGGCTGCGGTCGCGCAGCCGGCCGTCCGGATACCTGCGCCGCTGCAGGTGGGCGCCGAACGTGAGCTGGTTGTCCGCGTCGAGCCGGTAGCGATAGTCCCCGAAGAGGCCGTAGTCGTTGCGGTAGTAGCCCGTGCCGCGATAGCTCACCCGGCCCCGGAAACCGAAGGCGAGGTTGCCCTCGCCCAGCGCGCGGCTCAGGCCGAGGGTCCAGCGCCAGTCGGAGTCGTTCCGGATGTCGTCGTCGTCGTGGTAGGTGAAGCGGTAGTCCAGGCTGGCGTCGAGCGAGTAGCTGTCCGTGAGCTGGTAGTTCAGGCCTCCGCCCACGCGGGTGTTGTAGAAGGTGTTGTCGCGCTCCCCGCCGACCGTGGCGGAGGTGGAGTTCACCCGGTAGTTGCCGAGGCCGAGCTCGGCATAGCCGAAGCTCGTCACCCGCCTCCCCTCGTCCAGGTACTGCTCCGCTGCCTGGTTGTAGGTCTCGACCTGCGTGAGCAGGTCCGGCGGCAGGTTGTCGAAGCGCAGCACCGTCTCGAACTCGATCTTCGCTTCGGCGTAGCGCTGGAGCGCGAAGTACGCGCGGCCGAGCGCGAGGTGGGCAGCGACCGAGCCCGGCCGGGTCGCGAGGCTCCGCTCGAAGAGCGCTCTCGCCTGGTCGGAGCGCTTGGTGCCGAGCGCGGCGCGGCCGAGGAGATAGCTGAATTGCGGATCGTCCTTGCGCGCGTCCTCCAACGGCGCGAGGAGATCGTAGGCCTCCTGATACTTCCCGGCCTGCACCAGCTGCTCGGCGCGCGCGAGGTCGGGTTGCGCCTCCGCCACGCCGGCGAGCGCGAGCGTCAAGGAGGCGACGAGCACTCCGACGCACGACCAACGATGCAGCGCACCAAGCCGGCACTGACGGGTCGCAATCATTGTTGTTCTCCCTGGAAACGGTCGACACGAAGCGCGACCCGACGACGGCGCGCCGGCTTTGACAAGCGGGCGATCCTAGCTGGCATCGCCAAACCCGTCCACGTCCCTTGGGACAATTGCGCCTGTGTTCCGTATCCGGCTAGACTCCGCGGCTCTCAAATCGGCGTGGTTCCACGGGTCGGACGCCTACCGCCCGCGAAATGCGGGCGCAGAAGCAAACGAAAAACGCGGCATCGTCTTCGTCAAAGGGGGACACGATGAGTAACGGATCCACGCAGAAGCTCACCCTATTCGCCCTGACCGCCATGGTGGTCGGCGGCATGGTGGGCTCGGGCATCTTTTCCCTGCCCCGGACCTTCGCCAACGCGACCGGACCATTCGGCGCGATCATTGCGTGGTGCATCGCCGCGGGCGGGATGTACACGCTCGCGCGCGTGTTCCAGTTTCTCGCGGAGCGCAAGCCCGATCTCGACGCCGGCGTCTACGCCTATGCCAAGGCGGGCTTCGGCGACTATCCCGGCTTCCTCGCCGCGTTCGGCTACTGGATCGGCAGCTGCATCGGCAACGTCTCGTACTGGGTCCTGATCAAGGCGACGCTCGGGGCGTTCTTCCCGGTCTTCGGCGACGGCAACACGGTCACGGCGATCCTGGTTGCCTCGGTCGGCATCTGGCTCTTCCACTTCATGATCCTGCGGGGGGTCCAGCAGGCCGCGTTTATCAACCAGGTCGTCACGATCGCGAAGATCGTTCCGATCCTGCTCTTCATCGTGATCCTGATCTTCGCGTTCAAGCTCGACCTCTTCCGCGCGAACTTCTGGGGCGGCGAGGGGTACGCTGACGCCAGCCTCTTCGACCAGGTGCGGGCGACGATGCTGGTCACGGTATTCGTCTTCCTCGGGATCGAGGGCGCGAGCGTCTACTCGCGCTACGCGCAGAAGCGCTCGCACGTCGGCGTGGCCACCATCTTCGGTTTCCTCGGCGTGACGTGCCTGCTGGTGCTGGTGACTCTGTTGCCGTACGCCGTGCTGGCGCGGGGCGGCATCGCCGGCATGCGGCAGCCGTCGATGGCGGCGGTGCTGGAAGCGGTGGTCGGGCCGTGGGGCGCGATCTTCATCAGCGTCGGGCTGCTCGTCTCGGTGCTGGGAGCCTACCTGGCCTGGTCGCTGATCTGCGCCGAAGTGCTCTTCGCCGCCGGCAAGTCGGGCGACGTGCCGAAGGTGTTCGGCACCGAGAACAAGAACAAGGTGCCCGCGGCGGCCCTGTGGCTGACGAACATCGTCGTCCAGCTCTTCGTCATCAGCACGTACTGGTCGCAGGACGCGTTCACGCTGATGCTCAACATGACCAGCGTGATGACGCTGATCCCCTTCTTCCTGGTCGCGCTATTCGGGTTCCTGCTCGTCAAGCGCCGCGAGACCTACCAGACCCGACCCGAAGAGCGCACGACCGACCTCGTCTTCGCCGGCCTCGCGGTGATCTACACCGCGTTCTTGATCTACGCTGCCGGCGGGAAGTTTCTGGTGCTCTCGGCGCTGCTCTACGCGCCCGGCACCATCCTCTACTTCTGGACCCGGCGCGAGCAGAACAAGAAGATGTTCACTCCGATCGAGTGGGGCATCTTCCTCGTCGCGGTCGTGCTGTGCATCGTGGGCATCCACGGGCTCGCGACCGGCTACATCACCATCTAGGCAACGGAGTTCCTCATGGCAGAAGCGAAATCCAAGTCATCCGCGACCTTTGGCGTTCACTCCGAGGTCGGCCAGCTACGCAAGGTGATGGTGTGCGCGCCGGGACGCGCGCACCAGCGCCTCACGCCGTCGAACTGCGACGCGCTGCTCTTCGACGACGTCATGTGGGTCGACAACGCCAAGCGCGACCACTTCGACTTCATGACCAAGATGCGCGACCGCGGCGTCGACGTGGTGGAGATGCACAGCCTGCTCGCCGAGACGCTCGCCGTCCCCGGGGCGAAGAAATGGATCGTCGACAACCAGGTCGTGCCGAACCAGGTGGGGCTCGGCCTTGTCGACGAGATCAAGAGCTACCTCAACGGCCTGGAGCCCCGCGCGCTCGCGGAGACGCTGATCGGCGGCCTCTCGACCGAGGAGTTCCCCGAGACGCACGGCGGCGAGATGCTCAAGCTGGTGAAGGACGCAGCCGGCGTCACCGAGTACCTGCTGCCGCCGCTCCCCAACACGCTGTACACGCGCGACACGACGTGCTGGATCTACGGCGGTGTCACCCAGAACCCGCTGTACTGGCCGGCCCGGCACGAGGAGACGATCCTCACGACCTCGATCTACAAGTTCCACCCCGACTTCGCCGGCAAGGTGAAGGTCTGGTGGGGCGATCCGACCCAGGATCACGGCCTCGCGACCGTCGAAGGCGGCGACGTGATGCCGATCGGCAAGGGCAACGTGCTGATCGGCATGAGCGAGCGCACCTCCCGCCAGGGGATCAGCCAGCTCGCGGCGGCGCTCTTCAAGGCGGGGGCGGCCGAGCGGGTGATCGTGGCCGCGATGCCGAAGCTGCGCGCGGCGATGCACCTCGACACGATCTTCACGTTCGCCGACCGCGACTGCGTCCTGCTCTATCCGGACATCGTCTACAACATCCACGCGTACTCCTACCGGCCGAGCAGCAAGCCCGGCGGGGTCGAGCTGCGCAAGGACGAGAAGCCGTTCGTCGAGACCGTCGCGCAAGCGCTCGGGGTCAAGAAGATGCGCGTCGTAGAGACCGGAGGGACCGCCTACATGCGCGAGCGGACCCAGTGGGACAGCGGCGCCAACCTCGTCTGCGCGTCGCCGGGGGTGGTGTTCGCCTACGACCGCAACACGTACACCAACACGCTGCTGCGCAAGGAAGGCATCGAGGTCATCACGATCGTCGGCGCCGAGCTCGGCCGCGGCCGCGGCGGCGGGCACTGCATGACCTGCCCGATCATCCGCGACGCGGTGGATTTCTAGAATCACGTTATCGTTGCGACGAGGCGACGCCGCCCGCGGACTGCGGGCGGCGCCCGTTTGAGCCCAGGTGACCAGACCCGACCCGCCGCAGCCGCTCACGCTCGTCGAAGCGGTCATCCCGGTCGCCGGTCTGATCCTGCTGGTCGCGCTGTCCTTTTACCTGTTCGGCGATGCCGGGGCCGGCGGGCCGAACCAGGTGGCCCTCACCGTCGCCACGATGATCGCAGTGTTCATCGGTTGGCGCCGCGGTCACGCGCTCGATTCGCTCCGCGACGCGGCAGTCGCGAGCGTCGGTTCGGGAATCGGTGCGATCTTCATCCTCTTCGCCGTCGGCGCGCTGATCGGCACCTGGGCGCTGAGCGGGACGCTGGTAGCGATGGTCTATTACGGGCTGCAGCTGCTCAATCCGAATTACTTCTACGTGACGACCTGCGCGATCTGCGCCGTGATCTCGTTCAGCATCGGCAGTTCCTGGACGACGGTCGGCACGATCGGGGTCGGCCTGATGGGGATCGCGCTGAACATGGACCTGAGTCCGGCGATCACCGCCGGCGCGGTGATCTCGGGCGCCTACCTCGGCGACACGACCTCCCCGCTCTCGGACTCCGCCAACCTCGCTGCCGCCGCCGGCGGCGTCGATCTGTACAAACACATCCGCGAGACGACCCTGACCTCTCTCCTCGCCCTCGCGATCGCTCTCGGCGTGTTCCTGCTGCTCGGACGGCCGGACGACTTCGACGCGAGCGAAAAGCTCCGCGCCATCGAGAGCGCCTTCGACATCACGCCGTGGCTGTTCGTCCCGCTGGTGGTGGTGGTCGGGCTCGCGCTGCTGCGGTTCCCGCCGTTCACCGCGATCTTCATCGGCGCTCTGGTCGGCGGCGTTCTCGCCGCCGTGATCGCGCCCGGACGCGTGATCGAGCTCGGCGGGGCGACCGAGGGCATCCCGGACTGGTTGGCGGTCGTCAAGGGCGTGTGGCTGGCGCTGGCGAGCGGGTACAAGTCGGACACCGGCTACGCGGCGATCGATGTGCTCGTCAGCCGGGGCGGCATGGAAAGCATGCTGAACACGATCTGGCTGGTGATCACCGCGCTGGCCTTCGGCGGGGTGGTGGAGAAGGCGGGCGTCCTCGAGCGGCTCATCGCGCCGGTCCTCGAGGCGGTGAAATCAGCCGGGGCGCTCGTCGCCGCGCTCGTCGGCTCGGTGTTCGCGACCAACGTCGTCACCGCTGACCAGTACATCGCAATCGTCCTGCCGGGTCGGATGTTCAAGAGGGCGTTCGAGAAGCGCGGGCTCGCGCCGGCGGTCCTGTCGCGCACGATCGCGGCCGCGGGAACGCCCACGTCCGCGCTGATCCCGTGGAACAGCTGCGGCGCGTACATGGCGGGGACGCTCGGCGTCGCCACGTTCAGCTATCTGCCGTATGCGATCTTCAACTTCGCCAGCCCGCTGCTGGCGATCGCCGTCGCGTACCTCGGCGTGCGGACGTTCCGTGCGCCGGGCACGCCGGACCAGGCGCCGGCAACGCCCGCTTCAGGCACGGCACGTCATGAATGAGGAGCCAACATGAGCTATCACCGATGGTCAGGCGCGACGATCCTCGCCGCACTGCTTGCAGTCACGGGCACGACGCACGCGCAAGACGCGGGCTGGAGTCCGTTCGTCGCGGTCACGCCGATCTATCAGGGCAACGCCGATCTCGACAACGGCGGTGATTTCAGTTTCAGCGGCGTGGCCGTGCGGGCGGGAGGTTCCCGGGATCTCGGCGGCGGCAACCGCGCCGGCGTGACGTTCACCTACGACTACCTGAACTATTCGTTCTCGAACCCGGTCGCTTTCGGCGGCGTGGCGCCGTGGAACACCGTCCAGCGGTACGGCGTGACGGTCCCGCTCTCCTTCCCGCTCCGCGACGGCTGGAGCTTCGGCGTCGCGCCCTCGGTCGACTGGTTCAGGGAGAACGGCGCCAAGTCCGGGGATTCGGTGGCGTGGGGCGCCACGTTCTCGGCGACCAGGCAGTTCCAGGATGGCAATCGCATCGGCGTCGGGCTCGGGGTGTTCGAGCAGATCGAGGACACCGTCGTCGTTCCGTTCCTCGCCATCGACTGGCGCCTGAGCGACCGCTGGCGCCTCGTCAACCCGCTCGCGGCCGGCCCGACCGGCGGCGCGGGCCTCGAGCTCGACTATCGTCTCAGCGACAGCTGGACCATGGGCGGCGGCGTGGCGTACCGCCGCTATCGCTTTCGCCTGAGCGAGACCGGGCCAGTGCCGAATGGCGTCGGCGAAGAGCGCGGCGTGCCGGTGTTCTTCCGTGCGACGTACGGCTTCACCCGGCAGCTCTCGCTCAACATGTATGCAGGCGTCGTGGTGGGGGGCCGGCTGCGCGTCGAGGATCCGTCCGGAAACACGCTGCGGCAGGACGACTTCGACCCGGCGCCGCTTCTCGCTGTGACCTTCCTTGGACGCTTCTGAAAGGAGTTGTCTCCCGTGTCCTTGCTCCTCGAACCCGGGCCAAGCATGCATTCGTCTCGCAAGATCGCCCTCCTCGCGCTCGCGGCCCTGGCGCTGCTCCCGGCCTGCCGGCGAGCCGAGGAGCCGCCGCCGCCGGAGATCCGCCCGGTCCGCGTGATCTCCGTCGAACAGCGCGCGGCGGGGGACCTCGTCTCGCTCACCGGCACGGTGCAGGCGCAGACCGAGATCAATTTCTCCTTCCGGATCGACGGCCGGATGATCAGTCGAACCGCGAACGTCGGGGACGCCGTCAAACCGGGCCAGACGCTCGCGACGCTCGACGCGTCGAACGAGAACAGCAGCCTGCAGTCGGCACGGGCGCAGCTCGCCAGCGCACGCGCGCAGCTCGTCGAGCAGCGGAACAACTACAACCGCCAGAAGGATCTGCTCGCCCAGCGCTTCATCTCGCAAGCCGCGTTCGATCAGGTCACGGCGAACCTGCAGAGCGCGGATTCAGTGGTGAAATCCGCCCAGGCGCAGGTCGACCTCGCGCAGAACCGGGTCAGCTACACGCGGCTCGTCGCCGACGCGGGCGGTGCGGTGACGAAGGTCGGGGCCGAGCCGGGCGAGGTCGTGCCGGCAGGCCGCATGGTCGTGCAAGTCGCGCGGGCGGGCGGCCGCGACGCCGTCTTCGACGTGCCCCCACGGATCAAGGACACGGCGCCGAAGAACCCCGAGATCACCGTCGCGCTGACCACGGATCCCAAGGTCTCCGCGAAAGGTCGCGTCCGGGAAGTGTCGCCGCGTGCCGACCCGGTGACCGGGACGTTCAGGGTGCGCATCGGGCTCATCGACCCGCCCACCGGCCTGCGGCTGGGATCGACGGTGACCGGCAGCATGCGCATGGACACCGCCGCCGCCATCGAGATCCCCGGGTCCGCGCTCGTCCGCTCGGGCGCGCAAAGCGCGGTCTGGGTCGTCGATCCCAAGACCGAGACGGTGTCGCTGCGGACGATCGACGTCGCGAGCCACGATGCGGCCAGGGTCATCGTCGCCGGGGGTCTCGATTCCGGCGAGGTCGTCGTGACCGCCGGCGTCCAGGCCCTCCATCCCGGCCAGAAGGTGCGCTTTCTCGGAGCCGCGAAGTGATCGGTCCGAACCTGTCGGAATGGGCGATCCAGCGCCGCTCGCTCATCGTCTACTTCATGATCGCGGCGGTGCTGGCCGGGACGATCGCCTTCGTCCGGCTCGGCCGCGCCGAGGACCCGCCTTTCACGATCCGGACCATGGTCGTCTTTGCGGGCTGGCCGGGCGCCTCGATCGAGGAGACGCTGCTCCAGGTCACCGAGCGGATCGAGCGCAAGCTCCAGGAGACGCGCCATCTCGACCGGGTGCGGAGCTACACCGTGGCGGGCCGCACGACCATGTTCGTCGCCCTGAAGGATTCGACGCCGCCGAAGGAGGTGCCGGACATCTGGTACCAGGTGCGCAAGAACATCGGCGACATCCGCGGCACGCTGCCGCAGGGCGTCGTGGGCCCCGGCTTCAACGACGACTTCGGCGACACTTTCGGGATCATCTACGGGTTCACCGCCGACGGGTTCACCCATCGCGAACTACGCAACTACGTCGAGGACACGCGCTCGCGGCTGCTCGCGGTCCCGGACGTCTCCAAGATCGAGATCCTCGGCGCCCAGGACGAGCTGATCTACCTCGAGTTCTCGACCGCGCGGCTGGCCGGCCTGGGGCTCACGTATGGGTCCCTCCTCGACCAGCTGCAGGCGCAGAACCTCGTCCGGCCGACCGGCGTCCTGCAGACCGGCGACGAGCGGATCTTCCTGCGCGTGTCCGGCGCCTTCGAGTCCGAGGACGACATCAAGGCCATCAATCTCGCCGTGGGCGACCGGCTCATCCCCTTGCGCGACCTCGCCGAGGTCCGGCGCGGTTTTTCGGACCCGCCGCTGCCGCTCTTCCACGTCAACGGCAAGCCCGGGATCGGGCTCGCGATCGCCATGCGCGAGGGCGGCGACATCCTCGCGCTCGGCGCGAACCTCAAGCGCGAGATGGCGGACGTCCGGGCGAACCTCCCGGTCGGCGTCGAGCCGTTCCTCGTCGCCGACCAGGCGGTGGTCGTCGACCTCGCGATCAACGATTTCATGACCTCGCTGTGGCAGGCGATCGTCATCATCCTCGCCGCGAGCTTCCTCAGCCTGGGCGTCCGCCCGGGCTCGGTCGTCGCCCTGGCGATCCCGCTGACCCTGGCGATCGTGTTCGCCGTCATGCTGATCGTGGGCATCGACCTGCAGCGCATCTCGCTCGGGGCGCTGATCATCGCGCTGACGCTGCTCGTCGACGACGCGATGACCACCGTCGACGCGATGATCCGGCGCCTCGCTGCCGGGGACTCGAAGGAGCAGGCGGCCACCTTCGCCTACAAGACGCTTGCCGCCCCGATGCTGAGCGGCACGCTGATCACGATCGCCGGCTTCGTGCCGATCGGCTTCGCCAGGAGCGCGGCCGGCGAGTACACGTTCTCGATCTTCGCGGTGGTCGCGATCGCATTGATCACCTCGTGGCTCGTGGCGGTGACCATGGCGCCGGTGATCGGTATAGCGATCCTCAAGTCCCCGAAGGCGAAAGCGGGCGGCGAAGACAAGCCCGGCCTGCTGCTGCGCATGTACACCGGACTGCTCGTCGGCGCGATGCGCGCCAAGTGGTTGACGATCGCGGTGACGATTGCCGCGTTCGTCGCGGCGGTCTATCTGCTCAGGTTCGTGCCGGAGCAGTTCTTTCCCGCGTCCGACCGGCCCGAGCTACTCGTCGACCTGACGCTGCGCCAGAACGCCTCGATCTATGCCTCCGAAGAGACCGCCAAGCGGCTGGAGGCCGTGCTCGCCAAGGACGAGGACGTCGACCACTGGAGCACCTACATCGGCAGCGGCGCGATCCGCTTCTACCTGCCGCTCGACGTGCACGGCGCGAACCCGTTCTTCAGCCAGGTCGTGATCGTCGCCAAGGGATTCGACGCGCGCAACCGGGTGCACGCACGCCTGGAGAAGCTGCTCGCCGAGGAGTTCCCGGACGTCGTCGGGAGCATCCAGCCGCTCGAGCTCGGCCCCCCGGTCGGCTGGCCGATCCAGTATCGCGTGCGCGGGCCGGATAAGGACGAGGTCACCCAGATCGCGCAGCGCCTGGCGCAGGTCATCGCCGCCAATCCGCAGACGCGGCACGTCAACTTCGACTGGATGGAGCCCGCGCGGCAGCTGCGGCTCAAGATCGACCAGGACCAGGCCCGGCAGATCGGCGTCAGCTCGGCGTCGATCGCCTCCGCCCTGAACGCCGCGGTCGCGGGCTCGACGGTGACGGAGATTCGCGACGACATCTATCTCATCGATGTCGTCGCGCGGGCGGTCGACCAGGAGCGCGCGACGGTGGCGACGCTGCGCTCGCTGCAGGTCCCGATTCCGGGCGGGCGCACCGTGCCGATCAGCCAGTTCGCGAGCCTCGAGTACGGGGAGGAGTACCCGCTCGTTTGGCGCAGGGACCGGGTGCCGACGCTCACGGTGCGCGCGGCGACGACTCCCGGCGCCCTGCCCGACCCGGTCGTCGAGGCGCTCGAGGCGCCGATCGCCGAGCTGGCGAAGACCCTGCCCAAGGGCTACGGGATCGATCTCGGCGGCACGGTCGAGGACAGCGCGACGGCGCGGGCGTCGGTATTCGCCGTCGTGCCGGTGATGATCTTTCTCATGCTGACCGTGCTGATGTTCCAGCTCCAGAAGTTCCGGACGCTGTTCGTGGTGCTGGCGGTGCTGCCGCTCAGCATCATCGGGGTCGTCCTCGCGCTCCTCGTCTTCAACCGGCCGCTCGGCTTCGTCGCCATTCTCGGCATCCTCGCGCTGATCGGGATGGTCGCGAAGAACGCGGTGATCCTGGTGGTGCAGATCGAGACCGACCGCGCCGAAGGCAAGAACGTCTGGGATGCAGTCATCGCTGCGGCGAGCTCGCGGCTGCGGCCGCTCACGCTCACCGCGTTCTCGACCGTGCTCGGCCTGATTCCGATCGCACCGACCGTGTTCTGGGGGCCGATGGCCTTCGCGATCATGGGGGGTCTCCTGTTCGGGACGCTGCTGATGCTGGTGTTCCTGCCGACCCTGTACGTGACGGTGTTCGGC
>JBOIFD010000260.1:0-7992 GCA_050741515.1 Burkholderiales bacterium | reverse complement strand
GCCGGGCGCGGCTCGCCGCGTTCGCGCTCGAGCACCCCGGCGTGCTGGTGGAGGACAAGGAGCTCACCCTCGCCGCCCACTATCGGCTCGCGCCGCAGGCCGAGCCGAAGCTCGCGGCGCTCGCCGCGGATCTCGCCGCCGAGTCGGGCGGTGCGCTCGCCGTCCAGCGCGGCAAGATGGTCTTCGAGCTGCGGCCGGCGGGCAAGGACAAGGGCACCGCGATCGCGGAGTTCATGGACGAGGCCCCGTTCCGCGGCCGCACGCCGGTGTTCGTCGGCGACGACCTCACGGACGAGTACGGCTTCAGCGTCGTGAACGGCCTGGGCGGCGTCGCGGTGAAGGTCGGCGACGGAGAGACCGAGGCCCGGGTGCGGGTGCCCGACGTGGACGCGGTGCGAGGCTGGCTCGGTCGGCTCGCCGCCGCCGGGGTAGACATGAACAACGACCCCGACGTCCCCGGCGATTAGACCCGAGCTCGGGAGATCCTTGGTCAAGACAACCGAATCGTGCTCCCCGATCATCCGCTCGGCTCCCCGGGCTCGTCCTCGAGGCGTTGCTTGATGCGGGTCAGGACCTGCTTGTCGAGGATGTCCTTCTCGCGGTAGTCCGTCTTGGTCCGGAGCAAGCCGTCGATATTCAGGACCCGAACAGGCACGTTTTCAACGACGATCTCGCGGACGAAAGGCTGGACGGACTCGAACGTCTCGCCGTTGGCGGCGAAGAGCAGATCCACGATGAGGTCGTCCGCGACTCGGATGTTCTCGGGTTCGCCGCCCTTGGGCTCGAACCAATCGGGCTCGAGCTCGCGAGACGAGGGCAGGAAATCCAGCGCCTTCTTGACCTTCCGTCCATTTTCGCGCGTTGACCTGAGCAGGACGTCCACGTCCTCGGTCGCGCGCAGGAAACCGTTGAGGCGGACCGCCTGACCGCCCACCAGCACGTACTCGACCCCCTCCTCCTTGAACCGCGACAACAGCTTGAGGAGGAGGTCTTCGGCGCTCATGCGTTCTCGAGTCTGCGCGCCGCTTCGATCATGCGGGCCTCGTCCATGCGTTCGAACGCTTCGAACGTCCCGCGATAGACGCCGCGCTTCGGAGGCGGCAGCGCCGCGCGAAGCATGGCGTCCAGAACCCGCCCGCGGCGATACGCCTCGACGGGGTCCAGCTCGATCTCCGAGTGGTCGGTGTTAGGGCCGATGATCTTCATGGGCGCGCCGGTTTCCTTTGGGGTCACATGCTCCGCCGGTACTGCCCCCCGACCTCGAACAACGCGTGCGTGATCTGCCCGAGCGAGCAGACCCGCACCGCATCCACCAGCACCTCGAAGACGTTCCCGTTCTCGATCACCGCCTGCTGCAGCCGCTTCAGCATCGGGCCCGACTTGTCCTGGTTCCGCGCCTGGAAGTCGCGCAGCCGCTTGAGCTGCGAGCGCTTCTCGTCCTCGGTCGAGCGGATCAGCTCGAGCTTCCGGGGAATCGGGTCGCCGTGGGGATTGCGGAAGGTGTTGACCCCGATGATCGGGTACGAGCCGTCGTGCTTCTTGTGCTCGTAGTGCATCGACTCCTCCTGGATCTTGCCGCGCTGGTAGCCGAGCTCCATCGCGCCGAGCACGCCGCCGCGCTCGGCTATCGCCTCGAACTCCTTCAGCACCGCCTCCTCGACGAGGTCGGTCAGCTCTTCGATCACGAACGCGCCCTGGTTCGGGTTCTCGTTCTTGGCGATCCCCCACTCGCGGTTGATGATGAGCTGGATCGCCATCGCCCGGCGCACGCTCTCCTCGGTCGGCGTGGTGATCGCCTCGTCGTAGGCGTTGGTGTGCAGCGAGTTGGTGTTGTCGTAGGTCGAGATCAGCGCCTGCAGGGTGGTGCGGATGTCGTTGAACGCGATCTCCTGCGCGTGCAGGCTGCGCCCCGAGGTCTGCGAGTGGAACTTGAGCTTCTGCCCGCGCTCGCTCGCCCCGTACCTGTCCCTCATCGCCACCGCCCAGATGCGGCGCGCCACGCGCCCGAGCACCGCGTACTCCGGGTCCATCCCGTAGCTGAAGAAGAACGACAGGTTCGGCGCGAAGTCGTCGACGTGCATGCCGCGCGCGAGGTAGGTCTCGACGAAGGTGAAGCCGTTCGCGAGCGTGAACGCGAGCTGCGAGATCGGGTTCGCGCCGGCCTCCGCGATGTGATACCCGGAGATCGACACCGAGTAGAAGTTCTTGACCTGGTGGTGGATGAAGTACTCCTGGATGTCGCCCATCACCTTGAGCGAGAACTCGGTCGAGAAGATGCAGGTGTTCTGGCCCTGGTCCTCCTTGAGGATGTCGGCCTGGACCGTGCCGCGCGCGGTCTCGAGCGTCCACGCCTTGATCTTCTGGTACTCGTCCTCGGTCGGATCGCGACTGTTGTCGGCTTTGAACTTCTCGACCTGCTGGTCGATCGCGGTGTTGAAGAACATCGCGAGGATCGTCGGCGCCGGGCCGTTGATCGTCATCGACACCGAGGTCGCCGGGTCGCACAGGTCGAAGCCGGAGTACAGCACCTTCATGTCGTCGAGCGTCGCGATCGACACGCCCGAGTTGCCGACCTTGCCGTAGATGTCCGGCCGCTCGTCCGGATCGAAGCCGTAGAGCGTCACCGAGTCGAACGCCGTCGACAGCCGCTTCGCCGGCATGTCCTTCGACACCAGGTGGAAGCGCTTGTTGGTGCGGAACGGATCGCCCTCGCCCGCGAACATGCGCGTCGGGTCCTCGTTCTCGCGCTTGAACGCGAACACCCCGGCGGTGAACGGGAACGAGCCCGGGACGTTCTCCAGCATCAGCCACTTGAGCTGCTCGCCGTGGTCCTCGTAGCGCGGCAGGTAGACCTTGCGGATCGTCGTGCCCGAGAGCGTCTGCTGGGTGAGCTTGGTGCGGACTTCGCGGTCGCGGATCTTCACCACGTACTCGTCGCCCGAGTAGGCGTTCTGCATCGTCGACCACATGTCGAGCAGCTTCTTCGCCCGCGGGTCGAGCCTGGCGTCGCGCTGGGCGATGAGCGGATCGAGGGCCGAAGCAACCCCCCCGCTCGCTTCACTCGCGGCCCCCCTTGTCGGGGGGGCAGAGCCGGAAAGAAGCATCGCCTTCGTCGCCGTGACCTGCTGCCGCTCGCGGGCGAGCCTGGCCTGGTCGGAGGCGTGCTTCCTGTACCCGCGCACCGACTCGGCGATCTCGGCGAGATAGCGCGCCCGCGCGGGCGGCACGATCGCCGACTTGCTGGTCGAGACCCTGGTCTCGACCCCTGGCAGCCGGCCGGATTCCGCCTTGAAGCCGTGCGCGGCGAGCTTCGGCGCGATCGCCTGGTAGAGCGCGGTGACGCCGTCGTCGTTGAAGCGGCTCGCCTGGGTGCCGAAGACGGGCATCTCCTCGGTCGGCCGCGCGAACAGCTGGCGGTTCCGCTGATACGTCTTCCGCACGTCGCGCAGCGCGTCCTCGGCGCCCTTGCGGTCGAACTTGTTGATCGCGACGAAGTCGGCGAAATCGAGCATGTCGATCTTCTCGAGCTGGCTCGCCGCGCCGTACTCGGGCGTCATGACGTAGAGGGAGACGTCGACGAGCGGCACGATCGCCGCATCGCCCTGGCCGATCCCCGACGTCTCGACGAGGACCAGGTCGAAGCCGCCGACCTTGCACGCCGCGATCGCGTCGCCGAGCGCCGCCGACACCGCGGTGCCCGCATCGCGCGTCGCGAGCGAGCGCATGAACACCCGCGGCGTGTCGATCGCGTTCATGCGGATGCGGTCGCCGAGCAGCGCCCCGCCGGTCTTGCGCCGCGACGGATCCACCGCGAGCACCGCGATGTCGAGGCGATCGTCCTGATCGAGCCGGAAGCGGCGCACGAGCTCGTCGGTGAGCGAGCTCTTGCCGGCGCCGCCGGTGCCGGTGATGCCGAGCACCGGGACCGCCAGCGAATCGGCTTCCGCCACGACCTGGTCGCGGAGCTTCCCCGCAGTACCGGCCTCGAGCGCCGTGATCAGCCGCGCCAAGGCGCGGTGCGCCTTCGTCGGATCTTCGCGCTGGTCGCCCAGCTTCACCGCCTTGAGGTCCTTCGGGGCGTGGCGCGCGAGGTCCTCGTCGCAGCGCTTGATGATGTCGTTGATCATGCCCTGCAGGCCCATGCGCTGGCCGTCCTCGGGCGAATAGATCCGGGCGACGCCGTAGGCCTCGAGCTCCTCGACCTCGGCCGGAACGATCACGCCGCCGCCGCCGCCGAACACCTTGATGTTCTCGCCGCCCCGGCTGCGCAGGAGGTCGAGCATGTACTTGAAGTACTCGACGTGGCCGCCCTGGTAGGAGCTGACGGCGATGCCCTGCGCGTCCTCCTGCAGCGCGGCGGTGACGACCTCGTCGACCGAGCGGTTGTGGCCGAGATGGATCACCTCGCAGCCCGAGGCCTGGAGGATCCGGCGCATGATGTTGATCGACGCGTCGTGGCCGTCGAACAGCGACGCCGCGGTGACGAAGCGGATCTTGTGCTTCGCCTTGTAGGCGGTAAGCTCGCGGCTGACGCTGAGGTCGGTCATGCGGCTTCTCCGGCCGGGAACCCCCCGGCGCTGCGCGTCACCCCCGTCGCCGGGGGCGGAGCGTGACGTTGTTGGCGGCGCGGCGGCATCCGGCGGCTCGCCGATCCCGTAGACCGGGTGACCAACCACCAAAGGAGGATGCGATGAAAACCCTGCTCACCCTGGTCGCGGCCGCGCTGGCGCTCGCGAGCGGCTATTCTAGCGCGCAGACCACCGTCGGCGGCTGCAGGATCGAGCCCAAGGCGAGCTGCCCGAAGGCCGATCTCCGCCGCGCCAGGCTCGCCGGAATGGACCTGTCCGGGGCCGATCTCTCCGGCGCCAACCTGCAGGAAGCGCGGGCCTCGGGCGCCCGGTTCGCCAACGCGAATCTTCAGCGCACGGACTTTCACTCGGCCGATCTCGCCGGGGCCGACTTTTCCAATGCGAACCTGCGCGGGGCGGTGCTGCTCGGCGCCAGGACCGGCGGCGCCAGGTGGTCCGGCGCGGACCTCTCGGGCGCGCAATGGACCGCGGGGACCGACAACTACGGCATGCCGCTCGGCAAGGCCTGCGCCGAAGGGTCCATCGGCGCCTGCAAGTAGCGCGGCGGAGTACTACCTCCAGAGATCGACGGTCTCGCCCCGCTCGCGCAGCCGTTCCGCTCGCGCCTGGATGAAGCGCTGGAACGACGGCTCCTTGCGGTAGGCGCCGCTCGACACGTACTCGAGCGCCGAGGCGAGGTGGAAGGGCCGCAGATAGGCCTCCACGCGAAGGACCTCGGCAGACCCGTCGAAGAACACGACGCTCGGGGTGTAGACGATGCCGAGCGTGCGCGCCCAGGCTCCGCCGTTCGTCTTCGCGCCCGCCGGCGTGATGACCTCGGCGCGATCGGCGAAGGAGAGCCGCACGACGTCGAACCGCTTCAGGAGCTGGGTCACGTCGGCGCGCTTGAACGCCTCGCCGTGCAGCTCGTCGCAGGCCGCGCAGTACGGGGTCTCGAACAGCACCGCCACCGGCTTCGCGCCGCGGCTCCGCCGCAGGTCGTAAGGAGGCTTCAGGAAGAACGGCTCGTCGGCGAGCCGCGGGTTCGCCGTCTCGCGCGCGTTCGCCGCGAGGTAATCGGCGAGCGGGAGCTGCTTCTCCATCCGGCCGATGAGATAGTCGAGCGCGGCCTCGAAGCGGTGCGGCGCGTAGTAGCCGTTCAGCCGCACGGCGACCGCGCCGCGCTCGTCGAGGAACAGCAGCGTCGGGGTGAACTGCACCTTGAGCGCCCGCGCGAGCTCCTTCTCGCTCATGGTGCGGCCGTCGGTCCACATGACCTCGCGATCGCCCCAGATGTTCAGCGCGATCGCGACGAAGTGCCGGCGGGTCTTGTCGACGATCGCCTTCTGCGAGAAGTTGGTCTGCATGAGCGCCTTGCAGTACGGGCAGCCGTCCTGCCCGAAGTACACCATCAGGCGCTTGCCCTCCCGGCCAGCGTCGCGCACGTCGTCGCGGAAGTCGAGCAGGCTCTCGGTGAACCAGCCCGGGATGTCGATCGCGTGCGGGCCCGCGTCCTGGGCGCCCGCCCAGGACGGAGCCAAAGCCGCGATTAGACAAAGGAGACGAAGGAAGCGCATCGCACGATCTTACCGCCGTGCGCGGCCGGGCAGTCGGTTACCGCGCTTGCGCCGCGCGCGCCCGCTCGATCAGCAGCCCCGCCGCCCGGTCCACTTCCGCCTCGGTCGTGTAGCGCCCCAGGCTCAGGCGCACGGCCCCACGCGCGACCGGCGGGTCGAGCCCCATCGCCCCGAGCACGGGCGAGATCGACACCTCCCCCTCGTGGCAGGCGGAACCCGTCGACGCCGCGATCTCGGGGATCGTCCCCAGAAGCTCGCTCCCGATGACGCCGAGGAAGCTCGCGTTGAGGGTGTTCGGCAAGCGGCATTCCGGGTGGCCATTCAGGACGACCTTCGCGCCGAGCCCTTCCTGCAGATGCGCCCAGAGCCGATCGCATAGCCGCTTCAGCCGCGCGGCGGTCTCGGCGAGGTCGGCATGCGCGAGCCGGCAGGCTTCGCCGAGCCCGACGATGTAGGGCACGTTCTCCGTGCCCGCGCGCCGGCCCGACTCGTGGCCGGCGCCGTGGATCAGCCGTTCCAGCCCGACGCCGCGGCGCACGAACAGCGCACCGATGCCCTTCGGCGCATACATCTTATGCCCCGCGAGCGTCAGCAGGTCGGCGCCGAGTTCGCCGACGTCGACGCGAATCTTGCCTGCGCTCTGGGCGGCGTCGACGTGCATCAGCGCGCTGCGGCTGCGCGCGAGCCGGGCGATCTCCGCGACGGGCTGCAGACTCCCGGTCTCGTTGTTGGCGTGCATCACGCCCACCATGAGCGTCGGCGCTCGCAGCGCGCGCTCCATCCCATCGAGGTCGACGACGCCGTAGCGATCGACGCCCACCATGACCCGCTTGAATCCGAGCCGCTCGACGAACCGCGCCGTCTCCTGGGTCGCCGGGTGCTCGACCGCGCTGATCAGCACTTGCTGCCCGATCTGGCCGCGTTCGAACGCGGCGAACGCGGCGCCTTTGACGGCATGGTTGGTCGCCTCCGTGCCGCCGCTCGTAAAGACGATCTCGTCCGGGTGAGCGCCGAGGAGGCGCGCAACCTGCCCCCGAGCGTGCTCGACCGCCTCGTGCGTGCGCCTGCCATAGGCGTGTTGGCTCGACGGATTCCCGAAGTGCTCCCGCAGGTACGGCAGCATGGCCTCCAGCACCGCGGGATCGACGGGCGTGGTCGCGTTGTAGTCGAGATAGATCGGCTCCGATGCCACGGAAGCCGTCGGCTGCAGTGTTGCGTGGGAGACGTCGACTCGCATCGCGTTCCGCGAGGCCGTCTTCATGCGCGCCCGGCTTCGCGCGCGGACTCGGCCTCGGGCCGCCGATTGATGGCGTAGCCGCCCGGCGTGTCGCGGAACGGCTGGACCAGGAGGCGATCGAGACGGAGTTCTTCCGGGGAACGGAAGGCGTCTACGCCGATCGTCATGGCTTCGTGGCCGGCGGCCGGCTGCGCCCGATAGGTGCCGAACAGCCGGTCCCACCACGGCAGGTTGAAGCCGAAGTTGCTCGACGAGTCGTTATAGACCACCGAGTGGTGCACGCGGTGCATGTCGGGCGTCACCACCAGCCAGCGAACCCAGCGCTCGACCGCCGGCGCCAGGCCCGCGTTCGCGTGATTGAACATCGCGGTCGCATTGAGCAGGACCTCGAACGCGAGCACCGCGACCGCCGGCGCGCCGATGGCCGCCACCGCCGCGCACTTGATCGCCGTCGAGAGGAGAATCTCGATCGGATGGAAGCGCGTGCCCGTCGTCACGTCGAAGTCGAGGTCGGCGTGGTGCACCCGGTGCAGGCGCCACAGCGTCGGCACCGCGTGAAAGGTCACGTGCTGGAAGTAGATCGCGAGATCGAGGAGGACGATCGCGAGCG
>JBOIFD010000259.1:0-5240 GCA_050741515.1 Burkholderiales bacterium | reverse complement strand
ATGCGCGAGCACGCGCGGAGCTCAGGGGCGAGCGAAGCGGACGTGGTGGCGCGGGTCGCGATCCCGGCCTGCGAAGCGGTGCGGGCACATCGTCGCGGCGAGCACGCGGCGGCGGTCGACGCGCTCTTTCCGGTGCGCGGGGAGATCGTGCGCCTCGGCGGCAGCCACGCGCAGCGCGACGTGCTGTGGCAGATCCTGACCGACGCAGCGGCGCGCGCCGGGCGGGTCGACCAGGCGCGGCAGCTCGTCGCGGAGGTCCGCGGCGCGCGGCCTGCCGGCGGCCTGCCGGCGTTCTACCGGCGGTTGAAACTGGCCGCCTGATCCGGGGGTGCTTCGCCGCAGCCGCGGCGGGCTCGAGCCTCAGCGCTCGAGCAGGTACTCCGCGGCGCGCGCCTCCTGCATCAAGGTGCTCCAGACGTGCTCGCGCACGTCCGTGAAGCGCTTCTCCGCGAGCGTGTGCCGCGTGCGCGGATGCGGGAGCCCGACCTCGACGATCTCGAACACGCTCGCCGGCCGCCCTTTGAGGACGACAACGCGATCGCCCATGAGGACCGCCTCGTCGATCGAGTGCGTGACGAACACCATCGTCGTCGGCCGGCTCTCCCAGATCCGCAGCAGCTCGAACTGCAGGATCTCGCGCGTCTGGGCGTCGACCGCGGCGAACGGCTCGTCCATGAGCAGGACCGACGGCTGGACCGCGAGCGCGCGCGCGAGCCCGCAGCGCTGCTGCATGCCGCCGGAGAGCTGATACGGATAGGCTCGCTCGAACCCTTCGAGGCCGACGAGTTTGATGTACTCGGGCACGCGGCCGGCGATCTCGTCCTTCGAGGCGCCCTTCAGCTCGAGCCCGTAGGCGACGTTGCTGAAGACGGTCTTCCAGGGGAACAGGCCGAAGTGCTGGAAGACCATCGCCACGCCGTCGCGCGGCGCGGTCACCGGGGTGCCGTCGATGACGATCTCGCCCTCATCGTAGGGCAGGAGCCCGTCGATGCAACGGAGGAGCGTGGTCTTGCCGCACCCCGAGGGGCCGACGATGGTGAGGAGCTCGCGCTCGTCGACCGAGAGGTTGACGTCCCGGAAAACCTGCAGCGCGTCGAAGCGCTTGCCGACCCGGGCGAGGGTGATCCGGGCCGATCCGCCGCGCGCCGCCATGGCTAGGGCTCGGAGCGGCTCCAGGGCGCTACCTTGCGCTCCAGGTACTTCAGCCCCGCGGTCAGCGTGATCCCGAGGAACATGAGCAGGATCACGGGCACGAACGTCCGGTCCATCCGGAACACGTGCGCGTACTTCACGATCATGTAGCCGAGCCCGGAGATCGCGGTGTAGAACTCCGCGATGATCATCCCGACGAGCGCGCGGCCGATCGCGAGGCGGACGCCGGCGGCGATGTACGGCACCGCCCAGGGCAGCAGTACGTCCAGCCACATTCGCCGCTCGGAGCTGCCGAACGAGCGCGCCACCTCCACGAACGCCGGATCGACCTTCCGGACCCCCTGGTAGGTGTTGATCAGGATCGGGAAGACCGCGAACAGAAACACGACCGTGACCTTGGCCTCCATCCGGATCCCGAACCACAGCACCAGCATCGGGACCAGCGCGACCATGGGCGTCGCGTACAGCGCGTTGATGTACGGGTCGAGGGTCCAGTCGATCGGACGGAAGCGCGCCATCACCACCCCGAGCGGGATGCCGACGAGGATCGCGAGCGCCATCCCGTAGACGAGGATCTGCAGGCTCTCCAGCGAGTACTTCTGCAGCTCGCCGCTCAGCGTTAGCTCGTAGGCCGCCCGCGCGATCGCCGACGGGTAGCTGAAGAACAGCGGATCGACGCGCGGCCCGAGCAGCTCCCAGGCGCCGAGCACGAGCGCGAGCGATCCGTACCGGTAGACGTACGGCTGCTTCCACACCGTGGCGAGGAACGACGCGGCGGGCTTCGCCGCGTCGCGCGGCGCAGCCCGCCCCGCCCCGGTGACCGCAACTCCGCTTAAGTCGCGTGCCGTCATCGCCCTCGACTCAGCCCGGGCAGAGCGGGCCCTTCCACGGCCCGAGGGCCTTCAGCGCCTCGTCCGCGATCGACAGGTCGACCACGTCCTCGTAGGCCGGCACCTTGCCCTGGTCGATGTTGCCGACCTTGACCATCCGGTTGGTGGTGTACGCGACGCGCTGGCGCGACAGCCCGTTGTTCGCGTCCCAGATGCAGCTCTTGACCAGGATGTCGAAGGACTTGCTGGCGATGTCGGGGGGGAGCCCGGTGTGCTTGAGGATGCTCGGCATGACCCTCGCCTTGTCGGTGTACATGAGGCGCGTCGCCAGGATGTGGGCCTTCGCCATCGCGACGAGCGCCTTGCGCTTGGCGGCGATGGTGCTCTCCTTGACCGCGAACGCGAGGTACAGCTGATCGGGCTCGATCTCCCACAGCCGCGCGATCGTGTGCAGGTCGGGCCGCTTCGCCTTCGCGACCATCTCCTGCTCGACGTGCAGCATGGCGGTGTCGATCTGGTTCGCGAGGAGCGGCGGGACGTCCTCGCTCAGGATGCTGACGAACTTGACGTCGGCCTCCTTGAGGCCCGCGGACCGGAGCACCGTCATGCTGAGCACCCAGGCGAACCCGCCCGGCTGTTGGATGCCGATGCGCTTGCCCTGGAGGTCCTGGAGGGACTTGATGCTCGGCTGCACGACCATCGACGCCTCCAGCTTGGGCGCGTTGGTCAGGAAGAGCTTGGTCTTCGCGCCGCGCGCCCGGCCGACGATCGAGAATGGCCCGGACGCGCCGGCGACGTCGATGTCGCCCGAGACCACCGCCCGGAACGACTTCACGCCGCCCTCGAACGCGAGCGCCTCGACGTCGACCCCCTCCGCCTTGAAGAGGCCGAGGTCCTGCGCGACGTACAGCGGCATGTGCACGATGTTCGGCGGCGAGGTGGGCATGCCCACCGACAGCTTCTGCGCCGATGCGACCTCCGGCGCGACCAGCAGCGCGGCACCTACCGCGGCGGCCGCGATGGTCGACGAGACACGCAGCTTGGTTGCCATCTGATCCTCCTCGGTGTGGTCGGGTGCCTCCCCGGGCCCTGGCAGCGCGGGCGAATGTTGTTTTGCGACTCGGGAAGACCGTCGAGCACGATAGCACAGCACGGGCTCGTGCCGCCTATCGCACCGCAGCAGAACGCCCGCCAGGGGTGCGACCCGGTCAAGCCTGCGGCGGCGCGGATCCGCTGGCGCGTGTCGAGCTTGTTCCGCTCGCGCCGGCCCGCGAGCGGCGCCGCGCCGAGTTTCTTCTTGCGCGGCACGACCGTGCTGGATTTCCGCTTTCGCGGGAATGACGCCTACGCGGCCTTCTTCCCCTTCGCCGCCCGGATCGCCTCCCACACCCGCCGCGGCGTCGCCGGCATGTCGATGTGCTCGACCCCGAGCGGGCGCAGCGCGTCGAGGATCGCGCTCATCACCGTGGGCGGCGCGCCCACCGAGCCCGCTTCGCCGACGCCCTTCACCCCGATCGGGTTGGTCTTGCACGGCACCTCGATGAAATCGAGGTCGAACGCGGGCAGGTCGTCCGCGCGCGGCATCGCGTAGTCGTTGAAGGTGCCGGAGAGGAGCTGTCCCGACTGGGCGTCGTAGGCGACCGCCTCGAGCAGCGCCTGGCCGATGCCCTGCGCGAGCCCGCCCTGGACCTGGCCTTCGCATACGAGCGGGTTGATGACCCGGCCGACGTCGTCAACGACGGCGTAGCGCTCGATCGTCACCGCGCCGGTCTCCGCGTCGACCTCGACCTCGCAGACGTGGCAGCCGTTCGGGAAGCTCTGCGGATCGGCGGCCCAGGCGCCGCTCGCCTCGAGGCCGATGCCGAACTGCTTCGGCAGCCCGACCGGACGGTAAAACGCCTTCGCGACGTCGACGAGCGCGACCGACCGGTCGGTGCCGGTGATCCGAAACCGGCCGTCCGTGAACGAGAGGTCGCCCGCCGCCGCCTCGAGCATCTGCGCCGCCATCGGCCTGGCCTTCTCGATCACCGTGTCCGCCGCCATCTTCAGCGCGCTGCCCCCGAGCATGGCGCTCCGCGACGCGTAGGTGCCGCGCCCGAAGGGCACCTGGTCGGTGTCGCCCTGGACAAACCGGATGTTCTCGAACGGCACGCCCAGCCACTCGGCCACCAGCTGCGCGTAGGTGGTCGCGTGCCCCTGGCCGTGCGAGAAGGTCCCCGCGACGATGGTGACCATCCCGCTGGGATCGAAGCGGAGCTCCATGCGGTCGTTGAACACGCCGCAGTCCTCGATGTAATAGGTCATGCCCCGGCCGCGGAGCCGGCCCCGCTTCTCGGTCGCGCTCTTCCGCGCCGCGTAGCCCGGCCAGTCGGCGAGCTCCAGGCACTTGTCGGTGAGCTTGGCGAACTCGCCCGAGTCGTAGACGAAGCCGGTCGGCGTGGTGTACGGCATCGCGCCGGGCGCGATGTAGTTGCGCCGGCGGATCTCGACCGGATCGAGCTTCAGCTTTTGCGCGGCGAGATCGAGCAGCCGCTCGGTGACGTAGACCGCCTCGGGACGCCCGGCCCCCCGGTAGGGGCCGGTCGGGACGGTGTTGGTGAACATCGCGCGCGTGGCGACGTGCACGGCCGGCACCGCGTACACGTTGGGGATCAGCTTCAGCGCGTACAGCACCGGGACCACCCCGGCGCCGGTGACGTACGCGCCGACCGCGTGCACCGCCTGCGACCGGATCGCGAGGATCTTCCCGTTCTCGTCGAGCGCCATCTCGCAGGTGACCACCTAGTCGCGCCCGTGGTCGTCGCCCATGATCGATTCGGAGCGCGTCGCCGTCCACTTCACCGGCCGCCCGAGCCGCCGCGACGCCCACAGCACCAGCCCCTCCTCGGGATAGGTGTCGCCCTTCATGCCGAAGCCGCCGCCGACGTCGTACGCCACCACGCGCAGCTTCGTCTCCGGCATCTTGAACACCGCCTGGCAGAGCACCTGGCGCACGCCGTGCGGGTTCTGGGTGCTCGTGTAGAGCGTGTAGCTCTCGTCCGCCGGGCTGTAGTCGCCGATCGCCCCGCGCGGCTCGAGGGCGTTCGCCGAGAGCCGGTTGTTCTCGAGGCGCAGGCTCACGACGTGCTTCGCGCCGGCGAACGCCGCGTCGGTCGCCTGCTTGTTGCCCAGCATGAGCGGGAAGGCGACGTTGCTGGTCCATTCCTCCCAGATCCGGGGCGCGCCGTCCTTCACCGCGTCCTCGACGTTCACCACCGC
>JBOIFD010000258.1:0-13969 GCA_050741515.1 Burkholderiales bacterium | reverse complement strand
TACGCCGGGATGACGCCACTAACCGTGGTACTGGATCCCGGCTTACGCCGGGATGACGCCACTAACGTGGCGTCACTTCTTGGCGTCGCTCATCGCCTTCGCGGCGGCGTCGACCGCCGCCTTCGCCGCAGCGCCGGCCGCGGACACCGCGTCGGCGGCCATCTTGACGAAGTCCGTGTACGGGATGGTCTTGCCCCCCTTGACGATCGCGATCGGCTCGATCTTCCCGCCCTTCAGGCTGAAGATCGTGATCTCGGCGTCCTTGCGGTCGCCCTTCCCGTCGAAGGTGATCGGTCCGGTGACGCCCCTGAACTCGATCTGCTGCAGCGCGGGCAGGTACTTCGCCGGATCGGCCGAGTTCGCCTTCTTCATCGCCTCGATGAGCAGATTGACCGCGTCGTACGTGAACGGCGCATACAGGATCGGATCCTGGTTGAACTTCGCCTTGTAGGCGTCGAGGAACGGCTTGCTCGCCGCCTGCGGCGGAATCCCCGCCTGCGAGCACAGCAGCCCCTCGGCCGCCGGTCCGGCGAGCTCGGACATCTTGTCGGTGCACGCGCCGTCGCCGAACGAGAACACCGCCCGGATCCCGAGCTCGCGCCCCTGCTTGAGCAGCGGCCCGCCGGTCGCGTCCATCCCGCCGTAGAAGACGGCCTCGGGGCCGCGGCCCTTGAGCTTGGTCAGCACCGCCTTCCAGTCGGTCGTCTTGTCGGTGCCGCGCTCGCGCGCGAGCACGTTGATGCCCGCCGCTTTGAGCGTCTTCTCGACCTCGTCGGCGATGCCGACGCCGTACGCCGTGGCGTCGTCGATGACCGCGACCGTCTTCGGCTTCGTGGTCGCCGCGAGATAGTTCGCGATCGCCGGGCCCTGCTGGTCGTCGCGGCCGACGATGCGGAACTGCTGCTTGAACCCCTGCTCGGTGAGCTTCGGATTGGTCGCCGAGCCCGAGACCACCGGGATGCCGGCCTGGTTGTAGATCGGCGACGCCGGGATCGACGTGCCGGAGTTCAAGTGGCCGACCACGCCCACGACCTTCGCGTCGACGAGCTTCTGCGCGACCGTGGCGCCGACCTTGGGATCGGCCTGGTCGTCCTCGGTGAGCAGCAGGAATCGCGCCGGCTGGCCGCCGATCGTGATGCCGGCCGCGTTCGCCTGGTCGATGGCGAGCCGCGCCCCGTTCTCGTTGTCCTTGCCGAGGTGCGCGATGCCGCCGGTGAGCGGCGCGACGTGGCCGATGTTGACGGTGATGCCCGGCGCCGCGGCGGGGGCGGCGGCGGGCTTGGCTGGCTCTTCCTTGCCGCAGGCCGCGAGGCCGAGCGCGGCGATTACGGCGATGGCAACGGGCGTCAAGCGCGTGTTCATCTGTTGTCCTCCGGAACTGGTCGGTTCGGGGTGAAACGGCGGCAAACGATTATCGTTACAGGCGTCGCGCGTTGTCAATTTCTCGGCGCGCAAGTCGGCGCCGAGGGGCGAACTCGCCGCCCGCTCCGCGCGCCGGTGACGCTAGCGGGCTATTTCCGCGTCAGGATCCACTTCACCATCGCGTTGAGATCCGCGTCCGGCACCGCCGCATTCGGCGGCATCGGCACCGGACCCCACACGCCCACCCCGCCCTTCTTCACTTTCTGGACGAGCAGCTTCTGGGCGTCCTTCTGGGTGCGATATTTCGCGGCCACGTCCTTGTAGGACGGGCCGACGAGCTTCTTGTCCACCGCATGGCAGGAGAGACAGGCGTGCTTCTTGAGCAGATCGTCGACGTTCTGCGCGCGCGCGGGCGCGGTCGCGAACGCGGCGACACAGGCAAGGGCGACGCCGGAAACGAGGGTCCTCATCGAATCTCCTGGGGAACGGGGAAGAAACGGCCGGGCCGGATGCTACTCGATTTCGCCCGCCTCGAGGGCTTTGCGCAGCGCGCCCATCTCCGAGACCGGCGCCAGGCAGGTAACGCCGCGGCACACGTACGCGTTGACGCGTCCCGGCGCCGCCGGCTTGTCGAGCGCCGGCGGAAGGTCTCCCTCGGCGTCGTCGATGGCCACCACGACGCGTTGCGGCCGGTGCTCCGGCGCGAGCTCGCGCAGCCATGCCGCGAGCTCTGCCTTCGCCCCGCGCAGCACCGCGACCGCCGGCGGCGCGAGCTGCTCCTCGAGCGCGATCGAGAGCGCGGCGAAGCCGCCGGGGTAGCGCTCCATCGCCGGGTAGAACGCCGCCACCGCGCGGCGCGCGGCGTCGAGATAGCGCGTCTCGCCCGTCAGGTGTCCGAGCCTGGCGAGCGCGAACGCCGCGACGCCGTTGCCCGACGGCGTCGCGTTGTCGTGGCCCGGCTTCGGGCGGTGGATGAGACTCTCGTGATCGTGGCTGGTGAAGAAGAACCCGCCGGCTCCCGCGTCCTCGAAGCGGCCGAGGAGCGCGTCGGCGAGCGCGCGCGCGAACGCGAGATCCGGACCGCGGAAGTCGACCTGCAGCATCTCCAGCACCGCGTCGAGCAGGAACGCGTAGTCGTCGACGTAGGCGTTGAGATGCGCGCGGCCGTCCTTGTAGGTCGCGAGGAGGCGCCCGTCCCGCCACATCGTGCGCTGGATGAAATCGAGCGCCCGCCGCGCGGAGGTGAGCCAGTCATCGCGGCCGAGCACCGCCGCGGCGCGCGCCATGCCCCGGATCGCGAGCGCGTTCCAGCTCACGAGCACCTTGTCGTCGCGTCCCGGCCGGACGCGCCGCTCGCGCGCGGCGAGGAGCTTGGCTCGCGCCGTCTCCAGCAGCTCGGCGCAATCCTCCTCGGTCCGGGCGAGCGTTGCCGCCACCGCCCGCAGCGGCTGCGCGATGTGCAGATGCCAATGGCCGCCCTCGAAGTTCGCCTGCGTGTCGAGGCCGTAGTGCGGCGCGACGACCGCGTACTCCTCCGGCGTGAGGAGCCGCGCGACCTCCCCGGGCGTCCACACGTAGAACTTGCCTTCCTCGTGCTCGGAGTCGGCGTCGAGCGACGAGTAGTAGCCGCCCTCGGGCGACTGCATCTCGCGCATGATCCAGCCGGCGGTCTCCGCCGCGACGCGCGCGAACAAGGGGGTGCCGGTCGCGGCCCAGGCCTCGGCATAGAGCCGCAGCAGCGGACCGTTGTCGTAGAGCATCTTCTCGAAGTGCGGGATGGTCCAGGTCGCGTCGACCGAGTAGCGGCTGAAGCCCCCGCCGACCTGATCGTAGATCCCGCCCTCGGCCATGCGCTCGAGCGTGAACACCGCGACGTGCAGCGCGTGCGCGTCGCCGGTGGCGGCGTGGCGCCGCAGCAGGAGCTCGAGATCGGTCGGGTGCGGGAACTTCGGCGCGCCGCCGAAGCCGCCGTGCTCCCCGTCGAAGCTCTGCTTGAGACCGCCGATCGCTTCCGCGATCACCTCCCCCGAGAACTCGCCCGCGTGCTTCGCGCTTTCCGGCTGGATGCGCTCGAACGCCGCGGTCACCGCCCGGCGCTGCTGCGCGAGGTCGTCCTTGTGCTCGCGGTAGTAGCGCGACACGCGCTCCAGCAGCTCGGGAAAAGCCGGCGCGCCGTAGCGCCGGGTCTTGGGGAAGTAGGTGCCGACGAAGAACGGGACCTGGTCCGGCGTCAGGAACGCGGTGAGCGGCCAGCCGCCGCCGCGCTGATTGAACATCTGGTGCGCGACCTGGTAGATCTGGTCGAGGTCGGGCCGCTCCTCGCGGTCGACCTTGACGTTCACGAAGAGCTCGTTCATCGCCTGCGCGACCGCGGGATCCTCGAACGACTCGTGCGCCATGACGTGGCACCAGTGGCACGCCGAGTAGCCGATCGAGAGCAGGATCGGCTTGTCCTCGTCGCGCGCGCGGCGCAACGCCTCCTCGCCCCACGGATGCCAGTCGACCGG
Source organism: Burkholderiales bacterium (assembly GCA_050741515.1). GTDB lineage: Bacteria > Pseudomonadota > Gammaproteobacteria > Burkholderiales > SG8-39 > DATEDA01. The sequence continues at coordinate 10,100 of JBOIFD010000258.1, read as the reverse complement.
GTTGTCGGCGTGCTGCCGGAGGTAGGGGCTCGTTTCGTGCGCGAGGCGGTTGGGCATGGCGATGCTCGGGAAGGACCGGTGATTATCGCCGCCCGGTCGGCCCCGGCCAACCGTGTGCCGAGTGGGGGATTGGGTCACGCATCCGAGCGATCACGCCGCAGCGTCACGGGCGGAGCACGTTCGCTCGCCGCCCGATTCTCAGCGTGGCGACATTGCCTCGAGACGCCGCGCCGAATCGATCAGCCCTAGAAAGATGGGATCGGCCACGGACGCTGGGAAACCCGCGGGCAGGTCGCGCGAAACCACGTCGACCACACGCGGCGCTGCGCCGACGAGCTCGCCGATCAGCGGCTCGGCGTCCGCGCCCAGGCCGGCGCGACGGGCGGTCTCGTTCCAGTGCCGGCGCAGGATGTCTCTCATCAGGTAGTGAACGTTCTTGCCGCGCACGGCCATCGCGAGCTTCACCTTGTAACGGTCGATCTGGTTCGGGCCTTCGCCCGACACCGGCCACGCCGAGACCACGTCGTACAGCGGTGTCAGCCGATAGCTGCCCCCGGCCTCGAGGAAGATGCTGAAATTTTTCGCGTGCCCGTCGGGAGCCGCAAGCATCCAAAAGAGAATCTGGGCGCGATAGAAGGTCTGCCGGTCCGCGTCGCGGCGGGAGGACTGCTCGAGTAACCGGAGAATGCGCTCCATCCCGGGCCCCCCATGCGCCTCATACTTGAGTGCGGGCGGCGTGCTGGTCGCTTGGCAAAAGTCCTCTTGTGGAATGCGCATCCACCAGCGGCCGTCGTCCGCGAGCTTCCGGTCAAAGCGCTCGAGGACCAGCGCCTTTTTCGCCCCGAATGTCGCGATGTCAGCGCGCGCCACCGGCAGTCCATAGGCGGCGAGGAGCCGCAGGCAGAGCCACTCGTTCTCCACCGAAGTCGACAGGTCGACCTGACGATTGCCCACTGCGCCAAGCGGCAATTTCAGGATGTGAGTGCTTGGGGTCGTACCGAGCGGCCGTTGCCAGCGCCCTTCGTGCATGAGGAGTGCGGTCTTCTCCTGGGCGCCCGCAATCGAGATCCGCAGGTCGTCGTCTTCGGAGTGCCCGGGTCCCGGCGCACTCACCGCGCGCTCGAGCGCCCTTTCGACCCCCGCTTCGTCGAGCGGCTCGCCGCGGATCTCGAATAGCCTTTCAGGTGCCTGCCCCTCGGGCAGGATTTGCACGGCACCAACGCAATCTCGACCGATCTCGCCCAGGAGATCAAAGGGGTCGGTTGAGGGGGCCTTGAACTTGGACTGCAGCCGCTTCCGGAGCGGCTCGGAATCGGGCAGGAGGTTGTCGAAGTAGGTTCGCGCGGTCGCGCCGCGGTAGGGCGCGTTGTCCGGGGTGAAGGGCAGCGACAGGGACAGCGGCCGCGCAGCGGCAGAGCGAGGCCAGCCCTCGTTGTACTGGAACTCCTCACCGCGACGCGGGTGGTTGCGCCAGTGTCCGGCGAGTTCGCCGTTCATCCAGATGGCAAGCGCCTGACCGTGTGCGCGGCGCCCCATGCGACTACCGGTCCGGGGCGGCCGCCGCGCTGGGATCCGAGCTTTCCAGCCGGTCGCGAAGGACGACTTCCACGTCTAGTGCAGCGAGAAGCCTGAGCACTCGCTCGAAACTCGCCCGGTGAGGTCGGCGTTCCAGGGCGGAAACGAGCCGCTGGCTGAGTCCAAGCCGTTCGGCGAGCTGCGATTGGGTGAGATTTCGCCGGCTGCGGAATCCCCGCAAAACGGGCGTGAGCTGGTCAGGGGTTCGGATTGGGTAATCCATGGCCGGCTATCTGAGTGGAGTGGCCAGAGTTTAGTATTTATAGGTAGTAAGATCAAGATACCAATGATAGTTGGTAAACATAAAATACCATCTGAACCAGGTATCCAGCAGATACCGGAGGGGATGCGTCAGGCGGAAGGCGTCTCAAGAACGCCCGACGAGCTCCGGCCCCCCACTGCCGATCACGGCGCCTACGAGGCGCGCGCAGCGTCCCGGATCGCTTGCCAGACCCGCTCGCGCGTCGCCGGCATGTCGAGCGCGCGGACCCCGAGCGGCGCGAGGGCGTCGATCACGGCGCTGATCACCACCGGCAGCGCGCCGACCGTCCCCGCCTCGCCGGCGCCCTTGGCGCCGAGCGGGTTCAGCGGCGTCGGCATCGGATTGGCCCCGACCTCGATCGCGCACAGATCGTCGGCGCGCGGCATGCAGTAGTCCATGAAGGACGCGGAGAGCAGCTGCCCGGACTCGGGGTCGTAGACGACGCGCTCCATCAGCGCCTGCCCGACGCCCTGCGCCACCCCGCCGTGGACCTGGCCCTTGAGCGTGAGCGGATTGATCACGGTGCCGACGTCGTCGATCACGACGTACCCGGCGAGCGTCGCTTCGCCGGTCTCCGGATCGACCTCGACCTCGCACACGTGGCAGCTCGCCGGGTAGGTGAACGCCTCCGGCGCGAACGTCCCGCTCTCGTAGAAGCCCGGCTCCATGCCCTTCGGCAGCCGCTCGTGGCTGAACGCCGCCTTGGCCACGTCCTTGAGCGTCACCGACCGGTCGGTGCCGGCGACGACGAATCGGCCGGCGGCGAACTCGAGGTCGGCCTCGGAGGCTTCGAGCAGGTGCGCGGCGATCCGCTTCCCCTTCGCGATCAGCTTGTCCGCGGCGACCCACAGCGCCCCGCCGCCGATCGCCATCGAGCGCGAGCCGAACGTGCCGACGCCGAACGCGACCCGGTCGGTGTCGCCGTCGACGTAGCGAACGTCCTGCGGGTCGAGCCCGAGCCGCGCGTGCGCGATCTGCCGGAAGCTCGTCTCGTGGCCCTGCCCCTGGCTCTTCGAGCCCATGAGCACGGTGGCGGTGCCGCCCGGATCGAAGCGGATCTCGGCGTACTCGAGCCCGGGCGCCGCCGCGCGCTCGATCGCGTTCGCGACGGCGATGCCCCGCAGCTTGCCGGCGCGGCGCGACGCGTCCCGCCGCGCGGCGAACCCCGCGTGATCGGCGGCCGCCAGCGCGAGCGCCAGGCTCCGCGCGTAGTCGCCGGTGTCGTAGGTCCAGCCGAACGCGTTCTTGTAGGGCATTGCACCGGCCGGGATGAGGTTCCGGCGCCGCAACTCGACCGGGTCCAGACCGAGCTCGCGCGCTGCGTCGTCGACCAGGCGCTCGATCACGTACGTCGATTCCGGCCGGCCGTTGCCGCGGTACGGCGCGGCCGGGGCGGTGTGACTCAGCACGCACGTCACCTGAGCGTGCGCCACCTCGATCGTGTACACGCCGGCCATCGTGCCGACGTGGCCGAACGTGCCGAGGAGGTTCCGCTCCGAGCTGATGTAGGCGCCGACGTTCGCGGTCGTGCGCGCGCGAAGGGCGAGAAACCTCCCGTCGCGATCCAGCGCGAGCTCGGCCTCGGTGATCCGGTCGCGGGCGTGCTCGTCGGCGAGCTGCGCTTCGCTCCGCTCGCACGTCCACTTCACCGGCCGGCCGAGCTTGCGCGCCGCCCACAGCACGAGCCGGTGCTCCGGGGACTGCCAGCCCTTCGCGCCGAAGCTGCCGCCGACGTCGCCCGCGACCACGCGCACGCGGTGCTCGGGGATCCTGAAGATATCGCCGGCGAGGAGGTTGCGAACGCGGTGCGGGTACTGCACGTCGGCGTAGAGCGTGAAGCGGTCCTCGCCCGGGTCGTAGGCGCCGAGCGCGCCGCGCGGCTCCATGAACTGCGCGTGCACCCGGCTGATCACGTAGCGCCGCCGCACGACGTGGGCGGCGCGGGCGAACGCCGCGTCGGTCGCCGCCGGGTCGCCGATCTCCCACACGTTGGAGACGTTGTCGGGACACTCGTCCCACACCGCGGGCGCGCCGGGGCGCGCGGCCTCCGCCGTGGACGTCACCGACGGCAGCGGCTCGTAGTCGATCGCGACCAGCTCGGCGGCGTCCTTGGCCTGGGCGACCGACTCGGCGACGACGAGCGCGACGGGATCGCCGACGTAGCGCACGCGGCCGCGCACGAGCCCGGGGTGCGGCGGCGCGAACATCGGCGCGCCATCGGGGCGCTTGCGCTTCAGCGCCATCGTGGTCGTGCCGAGACGGTCGGCCGCCCAGTCGTCGCCGGTGTACACGGCGAGCACGCCCGGCGCCGCCGCCGCTGCCGCGGTGTCGATCGACCGGATGCGCGCGTGGGCGTGCGGCGAACGCAGGACGTGCGCGCAGGCCTGCCCGGGCAGGTTGAAGTCGGCTACGAACCGGCCCTGGCCGCGCAGGAGCCGCGGATCCTCGAACCGCGCGACCGGCTGGCCGATCCCGAACTCGCCCATCAGGCGGGCGCCAGCGACCCGGCGAAGCGGATCTTTCGCTGCGCCGCCTTCAGCCGGTCGGACGGCGGGTCGCTCACGCCCCAGTGATCGACGCGTCCCGGCGGCCACTTCCAGTCGCCGGGCCGCCCGACGCGGTAGGTCGCGTCGACCCGGGCGACCTCGGCCGTGTACTCGACGACGAAGTCCTCCGGGCCGATGAAGTAGGCGAACACGTTGTTGCCCGGGCCGTGGCGGCCGACGCCCCACTCGATCCGGTAGCCGTGGTCGCGGAGGCGCCCGGCGCCGCGCATCACCGACTCGAGGTCCGGGACCTCGAAGGCGATGTGGTTCAGCGTCGCACCGTCGCCGTGGGCGAACGCGACGTTGTGGTGATGCTCGTTGCAGGTCATGAAATCCATCATTCGCGTCTGGTCGGTGACGCGGAAGCCGAGCACGTCGGCGAAGAACGCGCTCGCGCGCGGGACGTCGGCCGAGTTCAGCACGACGTGGGCGAGCTCGCGCGGCCGGTCCGGGGCGTCCCGGCCGTCGGCGTGCCGGGCGTCGTCCGCGATCGCGCGGAAGATCCGGCCCTCGGGATCCATGAACGCGAAGCCGTAGCCGCCCCCGGGTTCCGCGATCGCCGCAGGCACCGCGACCGCGCCGGCCGCCGCGCCCTTCACCGCGGCATGGAGCGCGTTCACGTCCTTGCGGCTGCGCGCGCTGAGCGTCACGCCGAGGAGCGCCGGCGTCGCGCGCGGGTGAAGCGCGACCAGGTGGTGCGGCGCGCCGCTGCCGCGGAGGTAGACCGCGCCGCCCGGCGACGCGACCGGCGCGAGGCCCCACACCTCGGTGTAGAAGCGCGCCGCGGCCGCGACGTCGGTGACGCCGAGCTCGACGCTGCGCAATCCGAGCAGGTTCACCGCTTGCCGCTCCTCAATCCTCGCGCGCCCAGTCCACGATCGGCTGCCAGAACGCCGCCTCGCGCTCGCACTGCGAGGGCGGCAGGTCGAAGATCGACATGCCCATGAACGCGGCGTTGGCGTAGAGCTGCGTATCGTGCAGCCAGCCGACGAGCGGCATGTGGTGCTCGCGCAGCGTGGTGATGAGCTGCGTCGCCGCGCGCGTGCGCGGATCGACGCGCATGCCGATCACGCCCACGAAGGTGCGCTGCTTGCGGACCGCCTTCTCCTCGGCGAGCTCGGCCAGGAAGGCGCGCGTCGCGGCGATGTCGAACACCGACGGCTGGATCGGCACCAGGACCTTGCTCGCCTGCTTCACCAGCTCGGTCAGCCGCTTGCCGTGGAGCCCGGCCGGCGAGTCGAGCACGAGCCATTCGGCCTTGCGCGGCGCCGAATCGCGCTCGTCGAGGCGGAGGATCGGCGGCAGATGCCCCGGTCGCAGCCGCAGCCACTCCAGCGCCGAGTGCTGCCGGTCGAGGTCCCACAGGCAGACCACCTCGCGCGCCGACGCGAGGTAGCCCGCGAGATTGGTCGCGAGCGTGGTCTTGCCGCTGCCGCCCTTCGGATTCGCGACCAGGACCGATCGCATGCTGCCCCCCCTGTCTCCCAGGCCGTTGCGCCGGGAGCTTACCGCAGGCGGGGCTGCTTCCGGGTCAAGGACGGATGTAGGCCCAGCCCTCCTGCTGGCGCTTCATCAGGTGCGTGACCCCGGCCGCCACGTAGGCGATGCCGGCGTACATGTCCGCCTTGGTGGTCTTGGTGTTGCGCATCGTGTTCTCGCAGGCGAGCAGCCCGATGCTGCCGTCGAGCGCCTCGGCGAGGCGCCCGGCGACCTTGGAATCGCTCTTGAGCATCCCCAGCCCGGGGCCATAGGCCACGATCTCGACCTGGACATTCTCCTTGCCCAGGTCGGCCAGAACGTTGCGCGCGTTATTGAGCGCCAGGTTCCATTTGGCGGGGTCGTTGTCGCTGACCTGGAACACCACCTTGTGCCTGGCGGACTGCTGTGCCAGCGCCGCGCTCGGCACGCCGAGCGCGGGAACGGCGATCAGGATGACTGCGGCGGCGAATCTGCGAAGCATGATCTCTCCTCCTCGTTGCACGGGTTGGTCCAGCCGGCGAAGCCGCTCAGCCATCCGTGATCGCCCCCCGGCTCGCGGTCGACACGAGCTTCATGTACTTCGCCATCAGCCCGCGGGTGTAGCGCGGCTTGGGCGCCTTCCATTTCTTCCGACGCTGCGCCAGCTCCCTGGCGGAAACGTTCAGTTGAACGAGCCGCTGCTTCGCGTCGATGGTGATCGAGTCGCCCTCCTTCACCAGCGCGATCGGACCGCCGACGAACGCCTCGGGCGCGACGTGCCCCACCACCATGCCCCAGGTCCCGCCCGAGAAGCGGCCGTCGGTGATGAGGCCGACCGACTCGCCCAGCCCCTGGCCGATGAGCGCCGAGGTCGGCGCGAGCATCTCCTGCATGCCCGGTCCGCCCTTCGGGCCCTCGTAGCGGATCACGATCACGTCGCCCGGCTTGATCCGGCGGGCCATGATCGCCTTCATGCACGCGCCCTCGGAGTCGAAGACCCGCGCCGGACCGGTGATCGAGGTCTTCTTGAGGCCGGTGATCTTGGCCACGCAGCCCTCGGGCGAGAGGTTGCCCTTGAGGATCGCGAGGTGGCCCTGCGCGTACACCGGCTTCGACCACGGCCGGATCACGTCCTGGTCGGCGCGCGGCTCGTCGGGCACCTGCGCGAGCTCCTCGGCGAGCGTCCGGCCGCTGATCGTCAGGCAGTCGCCGTGCGCGAGCCCGTGGGCGAGCAGGATCTTGAGCACCTGCGGCACGCCGCCCGCGGCGTGAAAGTCGGTCGCGACGTACGCGCCCGACGGCTTGAGGTTGCACAGCACCGGCACCTTGCGCCGCACGCGCTCGAAGTCGTCGATCGTCCACTTGACGCCGGCCGCGGCGGCGATCGCGAGATAGTGCAGCACGGCGTTGGTCGAGCCGCCGGTCGCCATCACCACCGCGATCGCGTTCTCGATCGACCTGCGGGTGATGATGTCGCGCGGACGGATCTGCCGCCTGACCGCGTCGACGAGCACGCGCGCCGAGTCCGCGGCCGAGTCCGCCTTCTCCGGGTCGGGCGAGGCCATCTGCGAGCTGCCGAGCAGGCTCATGCCGAGCGCCTCGAACGACGAGGACATGGTGTTCGCCGTGTACTGGCCGCCGCACGCGCCCACCGACGGACAGGCGTTCTTCTCGATGCCCTCGAAGTCCTCCTGCGACATCCTGCCGGCGGTGAACGCGCCGACCGCCTCGAACGGCGAGACGATGGTGAGCTTCTCGCCCTTCCAGAAGCCGGGCTTGATCGTGCCCGCGTACACGAACAGGCCCGGCACGTTGATCCGCGCCATCGCCATCATGGCGCCCGGCATGTTCTTGTCGCAGCCGCCGACGCAGAGCACGCCGTCCATGAGCTGGCCGTTCACCGAGGTCTCGATCGCATCCGCGATCACCTCGCGCGAGACGAGCGAGTACTTCATCCCCTCGGTGCCCATGCCGATGCCGTCGGTCACGGTCGGGAAGCCGAACGCCTGCGGCATCGCGCCCGCTTCGCGCAGCGCCCGCATCGCCCGCTCGACGAGCGGCTGGATCCCGGCGTTGCACGGGTTCATGTTCGAGTGGCCGTTCGCCACCCCGACGATCGGCTTCTCGAAGTCGCGGTCGCCGAAGCCCACCGCCCGCAGCATCGCGCGGTTCGGCGAGCGGGCGACGCCGTGGGTGATGGTGCGCGAGCGCCAGTTCGGGGGAAGGGAAGGGGTCCCCCGCTCCTTCTTGGGGGAAGGGGGGGTCTTCGGCTTGGCCATGGTTTGCTCCTCCGGAAAACGTTGTGACGAAGTCTAGCCCGCCCCGCGCGCGCTTCCCAGGCGCCAGGGCACGCGGGTCGCGACGGCGATCCCGGCGAGGATGAGCGCGAAGCCGGCGAAGTGGTACCAGCCCACCGGCTCGCCGAGGAGCCACACGCCGAGCACCGCGCCGAACACCGGCACGAGGTGGGTGAAGAACGACGCGCGCGCCGCGCCCGCCCCGTCGACGCCGAGGTTGAACGTCGCCGTCGCGACGATCGAGGCGAACACCGCCGTGTACAGGATGCCGGCGGCGACTTCGCCGGTGAGCGCGAAGCCGCCGCGGCCGGTCGCGAGCTCCCACGCGTAGAACGGCGCGAGCCCGGCGAGCCCGGACGCGCCCGCGACGAAGGTATACGCGAACGCCGACAGCTCGAGCGGCCGCCGCGGGAGGCACACCGTGTAGACCGACCAGACGATCATCGCCCCCAGCATCAGCAGGTCGCCGGCGTTGAACTCGAGCGCGGCGAGGCGTTGCCACTCCCCGCGCGCGAGGATCGCCAGCACCCCCGCCCCCGACACCGCCAGGCCGAGCCACTCGCGGCGGGTCGGGCGGGCGCCGAGGGCGAGCCACGCGATCAGCAGCACCCACAGCGGAATGGTCGAGTTGAGCAGCTGCGCGTTGATCGCGGCGGTGTAGTGGAGCGCCCAGAAGATCAGCGCGTGGTAGAGCGCGGTGCTCATCAGCCCCAGCGCCGCGAGCATCCGCCACGACCGCCGGATCGCCGGCCAGTGGCGGACGAGCTCGCCGCTGACGAACGGCGCGAGGAGCACGAGGATCAGCACCCAGCGCCAGAACGCGAACGCCGCCGGCGGAATCGCGTCGTGCAGCGCCCGGCCGGTGATGGTGTTCCCGGACCAGAGCAGGGACGTCACGGCGAGCGCGGCGTAGGCGGCCGCCGCGCTCCCCGACGCTCGTCGCTGGGCACGCTGCACCGCGCGCACTGTACCGGCGGGCCACTGATACCGTCCAATACATTAGAATCGTTGCTGTAATACTTCCAGAGCATCAATGGAGCTGCGCCATCTCCGCTACTTCGTGGCCGTGGCCGAACACTTGAGCTTCGGCCGCGCCGCCGAACGGCTGCACCTCTCGCAGCCGCCGCTGTCGCGCCAGATCCGGGGCCTCGAGACGGAGCTCGGCGCCGCGCTCTTCAGCCGCACCCGGCGCTCGGTCCGCCTGACCGCCGCCGGCGCCGCGCTGCTGCCGGAGGCGCGGCGGCTGCTCCGCGACGCCGACGCGCTCCAGGCGGGGGCCCGCCAGCTCGCGTCCGGCCAGGTCGGGACGCTCGCGCTCGGGTTCATCAGCGTCGCGGCCTACAACCTGCTGCCCGAGCTCGCACCCGAGTTCCGCCGGCGCCATCCCGGCATCCGCCTCGCCTTGCAGGAGGCCACGAGCGACGTGCAGCTCGCGGCGCTGCGGCAGGGCGAGCTCGACGTCGGGCTCGTGCTGCCGCCGGTGGACGTGGCCGGCCTTCACTACGCGCCGCTCCTCCACGACACGCTGGTCGCCGCGCTGCCGGCGGGGCGAGGCGGCAAGGGGTCGCTCGCGCTCGCGTCGCTCCGGGACGAGCCGTTCATCCTCTTCCCGCGCCAGGTGGGGACCTCGCTCTACGACCAGATCGTCGGCGCCTGCCAGCGCGCCGGGTTCGCGCCGCGCGTCGCCCAGGAAGCGATCCAAATGCAGACGATCGTCAGCCTCGTCGCGGCCGGGATGGGCGTCGCGCTGGTCCCCGCCGCGCTCACGAACCTGCGGCGGACCGGGGCCGTTTATCGGCCGCTCACCGACCGCAGCCCGCGAATCGAGCTCGGCATCGCCTGGCGGAGCGCGGACGACGCCCCGGCGGTGCAGGCCTTCGTCGGTCTCGCTCGCGCCCACGCGCGGGGCGCGCGCGAACGGGCCTGATTCCGTCGCTCCCCCAGGCCGGGGAGTTGATAGAC
>JBOIFD010000257.1:0-2953 GCA_050741515.1 Burkholderiales bacterium | reverse complement strand
CGCGAAAGTCGGCCGCTTCGGGAGCGCGATCCGCCGCTTGCACTAGAATCGGGCCGCCGCCGGTCCTCGATCGCGCCATTTGTTTTTGCGCTGGCGATTCTACAGTTGGCCGGCTCCAAGCCGTCATCGCCCGCCCAGCATGCACCGAACACGCGAGAAGCGCGATCGTGAGTGACGAGGGCGTGGGCAGAACGCCGCTAGACTGCAACGATCGTCACGATGTCCTCGAGTCCGATGAAATCGGACGGATTTCGAGTGTACAGCGATAGGCCGTTTGCCGCGGCAATGGAAGCGATCAAGAGATCGGCAAAGCGCGCGCGGCTCGATCGACCCGCGCGTTTGGTCGCCGCAAATATCAGCCCGTACATGCGCGCTGCCGCCGCATCGAAAGGCAACGGATCCCAGGTGGTCGCGGCCCATTGCAGACGATCCTGCCGGCGAGCACGTTCTTGTTCGTCTCCGCTGGCGTGTGGCCCCGCGGCGAGCTCCGCTAACGTGACCGCCGCAATCGCCGATTCGTCCGGCAGTGACGCGGGTTCGATGACGTCGTGGTCGATCACGACGGAGGTGTCGAGCAACCCTTTCCGTACCTCAGCCACCGGTGGCTTGATCGACTACTGTATCGAGGTCTTCGCGCAGTCGACGAGCGTCGACCCGCGGTGCTCGCTGCGCGCCGTCTGCGATGGCAGCGCGCGGAACGAAGCGGCGCGGCGGCACCGGCCGTAGCTCCGCAACCGGCACGCCGTTGCGCGTGACGATGATCGTCTGTCCTGCTTGTACTTCACGCAGTACTGCGCCGGAGTCATTGCGGAGCTCTCGCTGTGTGATCGTTCTGGGCATGCGCCGGAGCGTAGCACATGTAGCACATTGTGGCAAACAGATGACATTTCGGTCCCGCGCCCGCTGGGGCGCCTCGTGGGAGGGCGCCGTTCGGTGGCCGCGGCGGTGCTGGGCGCAGCCCCTGAAGCGGGTGTTCATGATCGACATCGAGATCTGCGCAGCCGGCACGAGCCTCTCGCGCAGCAATACAACACCCTCGCGGGACGGGCCACGCAGTATGGCCTCAGCAGCAAAGAGGACTCGAACATCGACGGCTACGTGACCCGCAAGCAGTCGACGAAGACTTCGCGCGCCTCGACCCGCACGATGAGCTGTGCCTCGTGCCGCGCTATAGCGCGTCGTTGAGCGCGATGCCGATGCCGATCGTGCTCTGGTTCCAGTTGTAGTCGATCAGACTCTCGCCGTAGCCGGTGAAGGCCTGAACGTAGCCGCGGAGCGGGCCGAGGAACCTGGGCGAGGTCCAGGTGAGCTGCGCGGCGCCCTTGCCGGTGCTGATGTTGCCGCGCGCCATGAGCGAGAAGCTGTGGTCGCGCCACTTGTAGATCGCGTTGAAGCCGGCGTAGCCGTAGTAGTCGGTGATGTCGGGGTTGTCGTCCTTGTCGGCGCTCTCCGGGATCCGGTACCACGCTTTCGCGAGTAGGGCGAAGTTGCCGCGTTCGATGCCGAACTCGGCGAACAGCCGGTTCCAGCTCCGCGACAGCGGGTCGGACCTTCCGTTCGACTGGTGATTGAATCCCACGTTGAGCAGGCGCCAGTGGAACCCGCCGAGCTCGAGCCCGGGCCGGTAGCTCACGAACACCTCCGGCATGTAGTTCGTTTCCCGGAACGGGCGCGAGAGCTCGGCGTTGTACACCTGCCACTGGCTCTGCTGCGTGTAGGCTGCCCAGACTCCCCACCGCCGGTCGTCGGTCGTCCACAGCCGCACCTTGAAGCTGATCTGGAACTTCGCCTCGGTCGGATCGAGCGGCTGCGGGGCTTGCTGGGCCGCCTGAAAGATGGGCGTGAAAGGCGCGTCGTTGACGTTGTCGCTGTAGCGCGCGATCAGAAGGTAGTTCGGGTTGTACAGATCGATGACGTAGCGGTTGGACCCCGGGTCGAACCCCCACGCCGCGTCGATCAGCGATCCCGTCGCGCGCGCCGGCGGCGCGGGTTTCTCGGCGGCGGCAGGGGGCGGTTCGGGCGCGGGCTTGTCCGGAGCCGAAGGCACGGCCGTCGTGCGTCCGCTCGCCCGGTCATAGCAGGCGAGCCGCTCGAGATCGGCGACGATCGCTGCGCACTCCGCGACGGCGGGCAGCGGCGTCTGCGCGCGGGCCGTGCCGCCAGGGCCCACCACGGCGGCGAGGAGCACTGCGACGCCGACTCGACGCGTAGCGCTGGTCATTGACCCCCTCCCCCTCGCGAACCGGAGGTGCCGCCTACCGTGCGCCCGGCGCGGGACAGCCGGTGCACCCCTGCAGGTTCGCCCCCCGGAACGTCGCCTTTTCGAGCTTCGCACCGGTCACATTGGCGCCCTCCAGGTTCGTTTTCTCGAAGCGCGCGCCGCGCAGGTCGGCCCCCGTCAGATCGGCGCCGCGCAGGTCGGCCCCGGTCAAGTCCGCCCGCTCCAGGTTGGCGCCGCGCAGCTTCGCCGACGCCATCCGCGCGTACCGGAGGCTCGCGCCGCTCAAGACCGCGTCGCTCAGATCGGCCTCGCTGAGGTTGGCGCCCTGGAGATCAGCCGCGCTCGCGCTCGCCCGCACGAGCGTCGCGCCCCTCAGGTTCGCGCCGCGCAGACCGGCGCGATCGAGCGTGGCCTGAGTCAGGTTCGCACGCTCGAAATCGACCCGCTGGAGCTTGGCCCGATCGAGCCGCGCCTTGGTCAGGTCCGCGCCGTTCAGACTTGAGCGCGTAAGGTCCGCTCGCGTCAGATCCGCCCCGGGCAAGGTCGCGCCGCGCAGGTTGGCGGACAGGCATTGCGTGCCCGGCCGGATGCGACACCGGTCGATGGTCTGGTCGGCGGTTTGTGCGTCGGCGACCGGCACGGCGCAGAGGGCAAGGATGGCAGGGAAGAGGAAACGCATATCACCTCGTTGGCGTATCGGTTGCGCCCGCCCTCGAGAGACGAGGCCCGGCG
>JBOIFD010000256.1:0-11101 GCA_050741515.1 Burkholderiales bacterium | reverse complement strand
TACCAACCTCTGATGACCTCTCTCAGGAAGCCAGCTCTTAGAAGTGCTTCGCGATCGGGACGGGATAGAGCAGTCCCCGGGACCGCGTGCAGCCCCTTTTGCTGGGGCGTCTTCAGGGCGGCTAGCGCCGAAGCGAGCCTTTCCTGAGGGGTGGGCATGTGGTTACAAGACTTAGATGTTATTGATCACAATAGTTTGCAGTATGTGATTACAAGAGTCTAGAGCTTTTTATGAAGAGACCAAGAGGATAACCTATTGTTTTTACGTACATATATATGTAGCGTCGATTGGAGGGAGGATGCCATCAGACGACGCTCAATCCTCATTCTTGTGGCCCGAAAAGAGTGGCTCGCCAGAGGTGGTATTCCTATAATACTGGGCGTTATTGTCGTTTACGCCTAAATAAATGAGCAAAGCCAACAGCCTGCCGGCCACGGTCGTTGCCCAGCTGCAGCTGCTCGGCCGACGCATCCGCATCGCTCGGAAGCGCCGCGGGTGGTCGGTCGCGGACCTCGCCGGGCGCGCACGAGTGAACCGCAACACCCTGACCGCGCTCGAGCTAGGCAAGCCGGGGGTCTCCTGGGGCGCGTTCGCTACCGTGCTCTGGATCCTCGGCTTCGATCGCGGTCTCGAGCGGCTCGCCGACCCGGACACCGACGCGCACGGGAAAGCGCTGGAGCTCGCGCGCGCGCCCAAGCGCGTCCGCAAGTCCGGCACGCGCGAGCCCAGCCATGACTTCTGAGCGCGAAGTCTACGTCTATATCCAGCTTCCCGGCACGCTGGAGACCGTGCCGGCCGCGCTGCTACGCGTGGAGAAGCTCGATGACGGGAGCTGCGTCGGCCGCTTCACCTATGGGACGCGCTATCTCGCTCGCCCCGGCGCCGTCGAGCTGGACCCATTCGCGCTCCCCCTGTCGCGCGACACCTATTCGTTCACCAAGTTGAAGGGCATCCCGGGCGCCGTTCGCGATGCTTCCCCGGATGCGTGGGGGCGAAGAGTCATCGAGAGCAAGCTCGGCGTCAGCACGGGTGACCTCGACGAGGTGGACTATCTGCTCCACGGGCCGGCCGACGGCGCGGGCTATTTATCCTTCGGCCGGAAGGTTGACCCGCCCGCCCCGACGCGCCGGTACAACCGCACGCATCAACTGGCGGACCTGATCCGCGCCGCCGCAGCCGTCGAGGAGGGCAAGCCCGTGCCCGCCGAGCTCCTGGAAGGCCTGGAGCCTGGCACCAGCATGGGCGGCGCGCGGCCGAAGGCGACCGTCGAGCACGAACAGGCACTCTGGCTCGCGAAGTTTCCCGGGCGCGCGGACAAGCTCAACCTCCAGCGAGTCGAGCAGGCGACGCTCGAGCTCGGAAAACGCGCGGGAATCGCCGTCTGCAACGCGCGCCTGGAGCACGTCGGGGCGCTCGACGTGCTGATGCTGGAACGCTTCGATAGACAGTGGACTGGTGAGGGATACCTTCGCTATGGCGTCGTGAGCGCGCTTACCGCGCTCGACGCGGAGGACAGCTATCTGGACCGCGCCCGGTGGTCGTACCCGCGGCTCGCGGACGAGCTGAGACGCTGGTCGTCCCGGCCCGACCGTGATCTCGCGGAGCTGTTCCGCCGAATGGTCTTCAACGCCGCGGTCACGAACAATGACGACCACCCGCGGAATCACGCTCTCCTGCGCCGAGCGGACGGCTGGCGGCTGGCGCCCGCCTACGACCTCGTCCCCCAGCCCCTCGTCTCAAAAGAGCGGCGGGACCTCGCGCTCACGGTAGGGCGCCACGGGCGCGTGGCGAGCCTCTACAACCTCGTCTCGGAGAGCGCCCGATTTGGCCTTTCCGCGGAAGAGGCAGGCCGGGTCTTCGACCAGGTTGTCGCTGCGGTGCGAGGCTGGCAGGAGATCTTTCGGGCGGGCCGGGTTTCGGAGCGAGACATCGAGCTGGTGGCGCCGGCTTTTCTGCCGGAATGCCTGTTCTTCGAGACGCCCGTCGAGCCGTCGTGATCGGCGCGGAGCGGGCGCTCTCGCCTCACACCGCCGCGACGCCCTTCTCCCGCGCCGCCTGGACCACCTGCAGCAGCTGGACGAAGACCTTCGGCGACCCGGCCACGATGTGCCCGGCGTCGAGATAGCTCGGCTCGCCGTCGAGATCGCTCACCAGCCCGCCCGCCTCGAAGATGAGGAGGCTTCCGGCGGCCATGTCCCAGGGCGACAGGCCGAGCTCCCAAAAACCGTCCAGGCGTCCCGCGGCGACGTACGCGAGATCGAGCGCCGCCGCTCCGGCGCGCCGGACGCCGGCGGCGTTCAGCGTGACGGCCTTGAGCATCCGCAGGTATTCGTCGAGATGCGCGATCTCGCGATACGGAAAGCCGGTGCCCACCAGGGCTTCGCGCAGGTGGGTCCGCTTCGAGACCCGCAGGCGGCGGTCGTTCATGAACGCCCCGCGTCCCTTGCTGGCGGTGAACAGCTCGTTGCGGGCCGGGTCGTAGACCACCGCCTGGGTGATCGCGTCGCGGTGGCGAAGCCCGATCGACACCGCATACTGCGGGAAGCCGTGGATGAAGTTCGTCGTGCCGTCGAGCGGATCGATGATCCAGGTATAGTCCGATGCGCCGTCCGCGCCCGACTCCTCGGCGAGGATGGCGTGGTCGGGGTAGGCTTTGCGCAGCGTCTCGATCACCGCGGCCTCCGCCGCCCGGTCGACCTCGGTGACGAAGTCGTTCTGGCGCTTCGTGGTGACCGTGATGCCGTCGAGATCGCGCGCGGCGCGGTTGATGATCGCGCCCGCGCGGCGCGCCGCCTTGACGGCGATGTGGAGCATCGGATGGAGCGCGTGCATCGATCTGCGGCGGGGGAGGGCGTGAGCCGGGAAGGCGCGATTCTAACGAATCGGGGCGATCCGACGAGCGGCGCCGCTGCCCTCGCGCGCGTGCGCGTGGTGCTGGTGCGGACGACTCATCCCGGCAACATCGGCGCCGCGGCGCGGGCGATGAAGACGATGGGGCTCGCGCGCCTCGCGCTCGTGGGCCCGCGCCGGTTCCCGGATCCGCAGGCCGACGCGATGGCCACCGGGGCCGACGGCGTGCTCGCGGCGGCGCGCGTGTGCGCCACGCTCGACGAAGCGCTCGCCGGGACGACCCTTGCAATCGCGCTCACCGCCCGGCGGAGGGAGCTGTCCCACCTGGCGCTCGATGCGCGCGCGGCGGCCGGGCTCGCGGCGGGCGAGAGCGCGCAAGGTGGCAAGGTGGCCCTCGTCTTCGGCACCGAGATCGCGGGGTTGGCGAACGACGAGGTGATCAAGTGCCAGCGGGTGGCGCACATCGCGACGAGCCCGACCTACTCCTCGCTGAATTTGGCCGCCGCGGTACAGGTCATGGCGTACGAGCTGCACGTGGCGGCGTCCGGTCCGGCCGTCCCCGACAACCAGCGCTTCGACGCGGCGACCTTCGCGGACATCGAGAGCTTCTATGCCCACCTCGAGCGCAATGCCATCGCGAGCGGGTTCCTCGACCCTGCGAACCCGGGGCGCCTGATGGAGCGCCTGCGCCGGTTGTTCGGTCGCACGCGGCTGGAGCGGGAGGAGCTCAACCTGCTGCGGGGCCTTCTGACGGCGTGGGACGGCGAGGGCGATCGGGAATAGTTGACCAATCAACTCGCGCCAGCTCACCATGATCGCGATCGGCAGCGTTCCGCGCCGCGCTGTCGCCGGAGCAGTTTGCTCGCCTGCCGATCAGGATGCCGGCGCACCGGGTGGGCGCCGTGTTCGGGATCGTGTCGCTCATCGCGATTGCTGCGACGACCTTCTTCGTGGATGGGCTCCGGTACACCGTGCCGTCGTTCCTGCCGTTTCTCGCGATCATCTCCATCGCCTACGCACGAACGCGCAGGCGTGGCGCGGCATGAGCGTCGGGTCGTTCCCCGTCGGCGCTCTCCGCCGGGGGTTTCCGGCGCTGGCGCGGGCTGTTCCCGCCGCTAGAACTTTCCGTACTTGAGGTACGCCGCCTGCGGGTCCATTCCCGCCAGGATCGCGGTGCGCACCCTGTTCTCCGTCCGCATCACTTCCTCGGTCCTGGTCACCACCTCCTCGGCCATTGCGCCCGGGATGATCACCACGCCGTCGCGATCGCCGATCAGGAAGTCGCCCGTGGCGACGGTCACATCGCCGATCGTGATCGGCTCGCCGAAGCGGTCGGGCACCCACCTGGCGACGATGTCCTTGGGCGTGATGAAGCTGCAGAACACCGGGAAGCCCAGCTCGAGGATGAAGCCGGTGTCGCGGCAACCGCCGTCCACCACGTAGCCGCGCACGCCCTTGAAGTGCAGCGTCTCGGCGGACAGCTCGCCCATCAGCGCGATCTCGTGGGTGTTGGGCTGGCACACCACCACCTTCCCGGGCGGCGCCTTCGACAGCAGGCCGGTCCACTGCACCAGCGTGTCGTGCGGGTCGCGCGTGAGATCGACGTGCCCGCTCACGGTGTACACCTCGCCGGCGAGCTTCCGGGTCGGGTCCAGCGGCTTGATGCCGGAGGGCAGCGCGCAGGGCCGCGCGCCCATGCCGCGCACCACGTCGTGCACGGCGGCGGCGTAGCAGCCCAGCAGGCGTGCCGCAAGGTCGCTCGATCGGTCGGTCATGGCCACATGCGCCCCGGAAGGCGCGAGTCGAAAACCCATTGTCCGCCTCTCAGATCGGGAATAGTTGACCGAATCACTAGGGTTTCGGATAATCGGGCCACCACCTGACGGCTTCGCCATGTTCGCGCGCATTCGAGAAGACATCGCCAGCGTATTCGACCGCGATCCCGCGGCCCGGTCCGCCTGGGAGATCCTGACGTGCTATCCCGGTTTTCACGCGCTCCTCGTCCATCGCGTCGCGCACCGGCTTTGGGGTGCGCGCCTGCGCTGGCTCGCCCGCTTCGTCTCGCATCTGGCGCGCTGGCTGACGGGCATCGAGATCCACCCGGGGGCGACGATCGGCCGGCGCGTGTTCATCGACCACGGCATGGGCGTGGTGATCGGCGAGACGGCGGAGATCGGCGACGACTGCACGCTGTATCACGGCGTGACCCTCGGGGGCACCAGCTGGAACAAGGGCAAGCGGCATCCGACGCTGGGCCGAGGCGTGGTGGTCGGGGCCGGGGCCAAGATCCTCGGGCCGATCGTCGTCGGTGACGGCGCCAAGGTCGGCTCCAATGCGGTCGTCGTCAGGGATGTTCCGCCGGAGGCGACCGCCGTCGGCATTCCCGCGAAGATCATCGAGGACCGTCGCCTGCAGGCGCGCGAGGCGCACGCGGCGAAGCTCGGCTTCTCGGCCTACGGGCTCACGAGCGGCGACGACGATCCGGTTGCCCAGGCGATCCGGGGGCTCACCGACCACACCGCGGAGCTCGAGCGGCGCCTCGCCGAGCTCACCGCGCAGCTCGAACGGCTGGAGGGGCACGACGCCGAGGCCGAGCGGGCGGTGGTCGAGCGCTTCGATCCGACGCGGCTGCGCAAGGTCGCCGACAAGTAATCACGCTCGCGGTGCAAGCTCCTCGAGCACGCCCCGCACCGCCTGCGCCCGCTCCTTGGGCGTAGTCGAGCTCACGGCGACGCGCAGCTTGGTCGGCCCGGCGAGCTTCCAGCCGCGGCGCTTCTGGACGAGCTCGAGCACTCGTGCCGGATCGACCGCCGGATGCGGCCCGAACTGGAGCTGCACGTGATCGTTCGGCGCGTCGATGCGCGTGACGCCGAGCGGATGGGCGAGGATCCGCAGGCGGTGGCTCTCGACGAGCGCCATCGCCGGCTCCGGCAACAGCCCGAACCGATCCACGAGCTCCTCCTGCATCGCCGCTAGCGCTTCCTCGGTGTCGCAGTTCGCGAGGCGCTTGTAGAGCACCAGCCGCTCGTGGACGTCGGCGCAATAGTCGGCCGGCAGGAGCGCCGGGACGTGGAGGTTGATCTCGGTCGTGACGCCGAGCGGCTGCGCGAGGTCGGGCTCGCGGCCGGCCTTCAGGCTGCGCACGGCGTGGGCGAGCATGTCGTTGTAGAGGTTGAAGCCGATCTCCTGCAGCTGCCCGCTCTGCGACTCCCCGAGCACCTCGCCCGCGCCGCGGATCTCGAGGTCGTGCATCGCGAGGTAGAAGCCGGACCCGAGCTCGTCCATCATCTGGATCGCCTCCAGGCGCTTCCGTGCGTTGCCCCGCAGCGCGTCCTCGGGGGGGACGAGCAGGTAGGCGTACGCCTGGTGATGCGACCGGCCGACGCGTCCGCGGAGCTGGTGGAGCTGCGCGAGCCCGAACCGGTCGGCGCGGCCGATGAGGATCGTGTTCGCGGTCGCGATGTCGATCCCGGTCTCGATGATCGTCGAGCACACCAGCAGGTTGGTGCGCTGCTGGACGAACTCGCGCATCACGCGCTCGAGCTCCCGCTCCCGCATCTGCCCGTGCGCGACTGCGATCCGCGCTTCCGGGACGAGCCCGGCGAGCTTCTCGCTCTGCGCGTCGATCGACTCGACCTCGTTGTGCAGAAAGTAGATCTGCCCGCCGCGCTTGAGCTCCCGCAGGCACGCCTCGCGGACGATGCCGTTGGAGTACGGCGTGACGAAGGTCTTGATCGCGAGGCGCCGCGCCGGCGCGGTGGCGATCACGGACAGGTCGCGCAGACCTTCGAGCGACATCGCGAGCGTGCGCGGGATGGGGGTCGCGGTGAGCGTCAGCACGTCGACCTCCGCGCGCAGCTGCTTGAGGCGCTCCTTCTGCCGCACGCCGAAGCGGTGCTCCTCGTCGACGATCACCAGCCCGAGGCGCGCGAACCGCACGTCGCGGGAGAGCAGCTTGTGGGTGCCGATCGCGATGTCGACGCGCCCCTCGGCGAGGCCCTGGAGGGCGTCCGCCTGCTCCTTTCCGGTCCGGAACCGGGACAGCTCGGCGATGCGCACCGGCCAGTCGGCGAAGCGGTCGGAGAAAGTATTGAAGTGCTGCTCGGCGAGCAGCGTGGTCGGAGCGAGCACGGCCACTTGCTGACCGTCGGCGACCGCCACGAACGCGGCGCGGAGCGCGACCTCGGTCTTGCCGAAGCCGACGTCGCCGCACACCAGGCGATCCATCGGCCGGCCGGTGCGCATGTCGGAGACCACCGCCTCGATCGCCGCCGCCTGGTCGGGCGTCTCCTCGAAGCCGAAGCCTTCCGCGAAGGCATCGACGTCGTGCTCCTTCACGTCGAACGTCCGGCCCTGGCGAGCCGCGCGCTGGGCATACAGCGCGAGGAGCT
The DNA here is from genome assembly GCA_050741515.1 of Burkholderiales bacterium. GTDB lineage: Bacteria > Pseudomonadota > Gammaproteobacteria > Burkholderiales > SG8-39 > DATEDA01. The sequence continues at coordinate 3,860 of JBOIFD010000256.1, read as the reverse complement.
CGGCCGCGGTGTCGCGGACCTGCGCCGCCGCCCGGCGCTTCGCCTTGTCCCATTCGGCACCGCCCAGCCGGTGCAGGGGCGCCGCCTCCACCGGGCCGCCGGAATAGCGGCCGATCGTGTGCAGCTGCGCGACCGGGACGTACAGCTTGTCCGCGTCGGCGTACTCCAGCTGCAGGAACTCGGCCTCGCCCTCGCCGAAGTCGAGGCTCACGAGGCCGCGGTAGCGGCCGATGCCGTGGCTCTCGTGCACGACCGGGTCGCCGATCGAGAGCTCCGACAGGTCGCGGAGCATCCCTTCGATGGTGCTCCGCTTCGCCTGGTCCCGGCGGCCCCGGGCACGGGCCGTCCCGGCGTAGAGCTCGGCTTCGGTGACGACGGCGATGCCGGCGTCGAGTCCCAACTCGCCCCAGCCTTCGCCGCGCTCGGGCGCGAGCGTGAAGCCCGCGGCGAGCGGCGCAACCCCGAGCATGAGCCGCGCCGGGCTGGCGAGAAACTCCGCGAAGCTGGCGGCGGGCCGCGGCGCGAGTCCGTACTGCGCGAGGTATTCGTTCATGGTCTCGCGGCGGCCGGGCGATTCGGCGAGGAGCAGCACCCGCGCCGGCGTCGCGCCGAGGAACGCCTTCAACGCGAGCAGTGGATCGGCCGCGCGCCGCTCGACCGCCACCGCCGGCAGCGGCACGGTGGCGAGGCGGTCGGCGTCGTCGCGGGCGAGCTGCGGCGCGTGCAGGTCGAGCCGCTCGAACGGCTGCGCGGCGACGAAGAACTGCTCGGCGCCGAGGAACAGGCTCTCGGGCGGAAGCAGCGGCCGGGTGCGGTCGCCGTGCAGGAGCTGGAAGCGGGAGCGGGCGTCGCGCCAGAACGCGTCGATCGCGGCGTGTACGTCATGGTGGGTGACGAGCGTGGTGTCCCGCGGCAGGTAGTCGAGCAGCGTGGCGGTGGCGTCGAAGAAGAGCGGGAGGTAGTACTCGATGCCGGCGGGCGCGACGCCGCTCGACACGTCCTTGTAGACCGGCGACTTGGACGCATCGCCCTCGAACGCCTCCCGGAAGCGCGCACGGAAGCGGGTGCGCCCGGGGTCGTCGAGCGGGAACTCGCGCGCCGGGAGCAGGCGGATTGCGGGAACCTTGTAGAGCGTGCGCTGGGTGTCGACGTCGAAGGTGCGGATCGATTCGATCGCGTCGTCGGCGAGCTCGACCCGGTAGGGCAGCGCGCTGCCCATCGGGAACAGGTCGATCAGGCCGCCGCGGACGCAGTACTCGCCCGGGGCGACGACCTGCGTGACGTGGCTGTAGCCGGCGGTCGCGAACTGCACGCGGAGCCGGCTCGCGTCGAGACGCGTGCCCTGCTCGATGAAGAACGTGTAGGCCGCGAGGTACGCGGGCGGCGGGAGCCGCTGCAAGGCGGTCGCCGCCGGCACGATCGTGACGTCGCAGTCGCCGGTCGTGATCCGGTAGAGCGTCTCGAGGCGCTCGGAGACGAGGTCGTGGTGCGGCGAGAAGGTGTCGTAAGGGAGGGTCTCCCAGTCCGGAAACAGGCTCACGCGAAGCGCCGGCGCGAACCACGGGATCTCCTCGCGCAGCCGCTGGGCGTCGAGCGCGGACGCGCACACGATCGTCACCGGGGAGCGCGCCTCGGCGAGCCGCGCGAGGGCGAGCGCATCGGACGAGCCGTGCAGCTTGCCGAAGCGCAGCCTAGCCGCAGGGGGGGCGGTGGTGATCAAGCTCGCGAACTGGTGGGGCGCAACAAATCCTGCAGCAACCTGCATCCCAAACGCTCGGCCGCGTCAAGCGGCGCCGCGAAGCGGCGTCCGCTCCAACGCGGCCGCACTCGCTATTATACGAGGTGACATGACACTTTTTCCCGACCCTCAGTGGCCGCGCGCCTGATCGGCCTGATTCCGGCCGCGGGCCGGGGCGTCCGGCTCGGCGAGGACGCGCCCAAGCAATACCTCGACCTCGACGGCCGGCCGATGCTCGCGCATGCCGCGCGCGCGCTGCTCACCGATCGGCGAGTCGAGCTGGCGTTCGTGGTCCTTGCCCCCGACGATCGTCGCTGGGCGACCTACGACTGGAGCGCGTTCGGCGAGCGGCTTGCGCCGCTCTGGTGCGGGGGTGGGTCGCGCCGCGACAGCGTGCTGAACGGGCTGGTCGCGATGGCAAACGTCGTCGATCCGGAAGACTGGGTGCTGGTCCACGATGCCGCGCGGCCGTGCCTCGCGGCGGAGGATCTGGCGCGCCTGATCGATGCCGTGCTCGCGGACGGGAGCGGCGGTATTCTCGGGGTGCCGCTCGCGGACACCCTGAAGCGCGCCGATGCGGAGGGCCGCATCGCGGCGACCGAGCCGCGCGCGGCGCTGTGGCTCGCCCAGACCCCGCAGATGTTTCGCCACGGGACGTTGCTGCGCGCGCTCGGGGCGGTCGCCGAGGCGACCGACGAGGCGTCGGCGGTCGAGGCCTTGGGTTTGCGTCCGCGCCTCGTGCCGGGGAGCGTGCGCAATCTCAAGGTCACGTATCCGGACGACGTCGAGATCGCCGCGCGGCTGCTCGGGAGGGGGCGCGGGTGAGGATCGGGCACGGCTTCGACGTACACCCGCTCGTCGCCGGACGGCGGCTCGTCATCGGTGGCGTCGAGATCCCGCATGACAAGGGTCTCGGCGGCCACTCCGACGCGGACGTGCTGCTGCACGCGGTCACCGACGCGCTGCTCGGCGCCGCGGGGCTCGGCGACATCGGCCGGCACTTCCCGGACACCGATCCTGCGCATCGCGGCGCCGATAGCCGGCAGCTCCTGCGCGAGGCGATGGCGAAAGTCCGGGCGGCGGGCTACGTCGTCGTCAACGTCGACTCGACGATCATCGCGCAAGCGCCGCGGATGGCACCGCACATCCCGGCGATGGTGGCGAACCTGGCCGCCGATCTGGGCGTGCGTCCGGATCGGGTGAACGTGAAGGCCAAGACGACCGAGCGCCTCGGCTTCGCGGGCCGCGGCGAAGGCGTCGCCGCGGAAGCGGTCGCGCTGCTCGACGGCGCGCGGCCGTGAAGGACGGGCCCGACGCGGCGGCGAAGCCGCGGCGGCTCTTCTTCGCCCTGTGGCCCGACGACGCGACCCGCGCGGCGCTTGCGGACTGGGGCCGGCGGATTCACGAAGTCGCCGGCGGCCGCCCGACGCGCGCCGAATCGATCCATCAGACGCTGGCCTTTCTGGGCGATTGCGAGCCCGCACGCGTTCCCGACGCGGCGGCGGCGGCCGGTCGCGTGCAGCGGCGCGGCTTCGAGCTCGTCCTCGACCGGGCGGGGCTGTGGCCGCACAACCGCATCGCATGGGCCGGCGCGACGGCGGTGCCGCCCGAGCTCGATGCGCTCGTCACCGAGCTGCGCACCGCGCTCGCCGCAGCGGGCGTCGGGTTCGACGCCAAGCCGTTCGCGCTCCATATCACGCTCGTACGGAAAGCGCGGCCCGGCGCCGCGCTTCCGGCGCTCGACCCCATCCGCTGGCGCGTCGCCGAGTTCGTGCTCGTCCGCTCGGTGCCGCGCGCCGGCGGCAGCGACTACGCGATCCAGCGGTGCTGGGGCTGAGGTTCGCGGCCGCCGCCGAAGGGCGCGGCAGGCGCCGAGCGATTGACACTCCTGCCGGGGCAGTGGAATATCGGGCCGCATCCGCAGTCCCAGCCGGTCAATTCCCAGAGGAGAGAGGAGCCATGAAGAGGACAATCGTTGTGTCCGCGCTCGCGGCGCTCGTCATCGGCGTCGCCGCCGGCCCGGCCGTACGTGCCGAGAACATCAGGCTGCGCATCGCGTCCGGCCATCCGCCGGGGGTCGTCTACGCCGGCCTGATGAAGGACTACTTCCAGCCCGAGCTGA